>NZ_ANAD01000075.1 GCF_000341245.1 Nocardiopsis halophila DSM 44494 | reverse complement strand
CAGAAGGGGGGGGGGCGCCAGCCGGTGCCGCCGCCCTTCTCCTGGCCCGTGGCGGCGCCGTCGCCGGACGCCGCGGCCTCGCCCGGCTGGTCCGGGTTGGCGGCCACCGAGGCGTTCTCCTCGACCGGCTCGCGGCCCGGGGTGGGCAGGTTGAGCTTCTTGATCAGGAAGTAGAACACCGCGTAGTAGATCGCGAAGTAGGCCACGCCCATCAGCAGGATCCACACCAGCCCGGTGGTGTTGGACTTGAAGGCGTTGAGCACCATGTCGATCAGGCCCGCGGAGAACCCGAAGCCCAGGTGGGCGTCGAGCGCGTTCAGGATCGCCATCGAGACGCCGGTGAGCACCACGTGCACCGCGAAGAGCACCGGGGCGATGAAGATGAACGCGAACTCGATCGGCTCGGTGATGCCGGTGACGAACGCGGTCAGCGCCGCCGAGATCATGATGCCGCCGACCGTGGCCCGCTGGCTCGGGTGCGCGGCGCGCCACATGGCGATGGCGGCGGCGGGCAGGCCGAACATCAGCACCGGGAAGAAGCCGGACAGGAAGCCGCCGGCGGTCGGGTCGCCGGCCAGGTAGCGGTTGATCTCGCCGTGCACGACCTCGCCGGTGGCGGGGTTCTCGAAGCTGCCGAAGACGAACCAGACCACCGAGTTGACGATGTGGTGCAGGCCGAAGGGCAGCAGCAGGCGGTTGACGACGCCGTAGACGCCGGCGCCCAGCGGGCCGGAGGCCACGATCCAGGTGCCCAGGTCGTTGATCCAGCCGCCGACGGTGGGCCAGATGAAGCCGAAGACGACCGCCAGCAGCAGCGAGGCGACCGCGGTGACGATCGGGACGAAGCGGCGGCCGCCGAAGAAGCCCAGCCAGGCCGGGAGCTTGATCTTGTAGTAGCGCTGCCACAGCACCGCGGCCAGGATGCCGATCGCGATGCCGCCGAGCACGTCGGAGGGGTTCTTGACCCCCCAGTTGATGACCTCCTCGCCGGCGGCGTCGAAGGTGGTGACCGACTCCTTCAGCTGCCCGCTGGGGTCGAAGTGGAAGAAGAGGTACTTGGTCACGCGGTCGAACACCACGTAGCCCACCACGGCGGCCAGCGCGGTCGAGCCGTCGGCCCGCTTGGCGAAGCCGATGGCCACGCCCACCGCGAACAGCAGCGGCAGCGCCTGGAAGAGCGAGTCGCCGGCGGTGCCGATGACACCGGCGACCGGCTCCATCCAGCCCAGGCCGGTGACGTCGGCCAGGCCGCCCGGCTCCGGGCCGTTGGCGCCCAGCATGTCGCCCTGGCCGAGCCGGAGCAGGATCGCCGCCGCGGGCAGCACGGCGATCGGCATCATCAGGCTGCGCCCGATGCGCTGGAGCAGCCCGAGGAGCGAGGATCCCGCTCCTGCGCCGCTCTCGGCGGATTTCGTGGAACTCACTGGTGTTCCTCCATTGGATGCGGACGGGTGGGATGGCGGCGCCGGCGCGTGTGCGGGACGCGTCCGGCGGCCTCAGCCGCCGGCGGGGCGCCGCGGGTCCAGACGCGAGTGCAGCTGGTAGCGGTCCGCGCGGTAGCTGGACACGGCCAGCTCCATGCAGACCCCCTTGCAGAAGCTGCGGCGCTGCATCGACAGCACCGGGCTGCCGTTGGGCAGCCCGAGCAGCTTCGCGTCTGCGGGGTCGCAGATCCCTGCTTCGATGGTCTGCTCGCCCGAGTCGAGGAGGATCCCGTACTCCTCTTCCAGGATCCGGTAGAGGGAGCGGTCGCCCAGCGCGACGCGCTCCAGTCCGGGCAGCGGCGCCAGCGGGAGCGTGGTGCGCTCGACCGCCATCGGCTCGCCGTCGGCGGTGCGCAGCCGCTCGATGTGCAGGACCTGGTCGCCGGGGGCCAGCTCCAGCAGCCGGGCGGTGTGCGCGGAGGCGGGGGCGGCGCGGCGCGCCAGGTCGCGCGATCCGGGTGTGAAGCCGCGTGCGCGCATATCCTCGGTGAACGAGGCCAGTTCGAGCGGCATGGCGATCTTGGGGCGGGCCACGAAGGTGCCCTTGCCCGGCACCCGGTACAGCGCCCCTTCCGAGACCAGGACGTCCACGGTCTGGCGCACCGTCATCCGGGAGAGCCCGTAGCGGTTGCCGAGTTCGCGCTCGGAGGGGATGGGGTCGTCGACCGCGAGACCGCGCTCGGTGATCCAGTCCAGCAGCAGGTCCCGGAGCTGGGCGTACTTGGGAACCGGGCTCGTGGGGTCGATCATGGTTCGGTCGCCTGTTCGCTGGTGGGACGTTCTGGTATGACTGGTATAGGCCGGACTAGACCAGAGTACATTGTCATGTGCCGATCCGTTCCCGGCCGCACAGCGATTAACACGGGCGCCGGCGTCTCCGGCGGCACCAGCGATGGGGAAGATGCCTGATGACCACGACGACGAGCGTGATGCGCGCTGAGATCGCCGAGCAGCCCGCGGCGCTGCGCCGCACCCTGGAGGCCCTGACGCCGCTCACCGCGGACCTGGGCGAGCTGGGCCGCCGCACCCGGCAGGTGCTGTTCATCGCCCGCGGATCCTCCGACAACGCCGCAGTGTACGGCTCCTACCTGCTCCAGGCGCACGCCGGGCGGCTGGCCACCCTGGCCTCGCCGTCGATCGCCACCACCTACGGCTCCAAGGTCGACCTGGACGGGGTGCTCGCCGTGGCGATCTCCCAGTCCGGCCGGACCGAGGAGATCGTCGACACCATGGCCTGGGCCGCCGACTGCGGCGCCCGCACCGTGGCGGTCACCAACGGGGAGGGCTCCCCGCTCGCCGAGTCCGCCGACCTGGCCCTGGTCACCAAGGCCGGGGACGAGCTGGCGGTGCCGGCCACCAAGACCTACACCACCCAGCTGGCCGCCTTGGCCGTGCTCGCCCTGGGCCTCGGCGCCGACCTGGACGCCGGCGAGCTGAACGCGGTGCCCGACGCCATCGAGGAGCTGCTGGCCGCCCCCGGCGACGGCGTGGAGGAGCTGGCCGAGCGGCTGACCCCGGTGCAGGGGGCGGTGATCTCCGGGCGCGGCATGGCCTTCTCCACGGCGCTGGAGGCCGCCCTCAAGCTCAAGGAGGCCTGCTACCTGCACGCCATGGGGCTGTCCTACGCCGACCTGCTGCACGGCCCGATCGCCGTGGTCGACTCCTCCACCCCGGCCATCCTGGTCGCGGCGAACTCCGGCCCCACGCTGCCGGGCACCGCCGCCCTGGCCGAGCGGGTCGCCGCGGCCGGCGCCCCGGTCTACGGCATCGGCGGCGGCTCCACCCTGGCCTCCGCCTGCGACCTGGCCCTCCCGGCGCCCGACCTGCCGGAGTGGACCGCGCCCATCGGGCTGATCGTCCCCGCCCAGCAGCTCACCGAGCGGCTGGCGCGGCGCCTGGGCTACAACCCCGACGCGCCCCGCGGCCTGGGCAAGGTCACCCAGACCTCCTGACCGCCCGGGCGGGCCCTGTGCGGGCCGAACGCTTCGGCCCGCGGCCCGCGGGCGCTTAAGCTCTGCATGGACCGGCAGGTCCGCGCCGGTCCACGACCGCCCACGGCCGTCCTCGGGCGCGGGCGGCCCGCCGGAACCTCGACAAGGCAAGGAAACAAGATGGCCGACAAGGCAGCCGCGATCGTCGCCGGGCTCGGCGGCGCCGACAACATCACCGACATCGAGGCGTGCATCACGCGCCTGCGCACCGAGGTGGCCGACCCGTCCAAGGTGGACGAGGCGGCGCTGAAGGCGGCCGGGGCCCACGGGGTCCTCTCCCAGGGCAACGTCGTCCAGGTGGTCGTCGGCCCCGAGGCCGACGCGCTGACCGACGACATCAACGACATCCTCGACTGACACCCGCACCCGGCGCGGGCCGAGCGCTCGGCCCGCGCCCCGCACCGGGAGGTGCCCACCATGCTCGCAGTGCTCTCGCCCGTCCCCGGGACCGCCACCGGACTGGCCGGGGTCCCCGACCCCGTCTTCTCCCAGGGGATGGTCGGACCCGGGACCGCGGTCGACCCCGAGCGCGCGCCCCAGACCGCCCTCGCCCCCATCGCCGGGACCATCGTCAAGCTGCACCCGCACGCCTTCGTCATCGCCGGCGAGGACGGCAAGGGGGTCCTGGTCCACCTGGGGATCGACACCGTCGACCTGAAGGGGGAGGGGTTCGAGACCCTGGCCTCCGAGGGTGCGACCGTCGAGGCCGGCGCCCCGCTGGTGCGCTGGGACCCGGCGGCCGTGGAGGCCGGGGGCCGCTCCCCGGCGGTCCCGGTCGTCGCCCTGGACGCCCCCCAGGACACCGTGCTCGACACCGTGGAGTCCGGCGCGGTCGAGGCCGGCTCGACCGCGCTGTTCACATGGCGGTGACCGGCGGCGCCGAAGGGCGCGGCGCCCTGTTCGACCTGGACGGCACGCTCGTCAACAGCGAGCCGCGGTCCATGGAGGTCTGGGCGCGCCTGCTCCAGGCGCACGGCCGGCCCTACGACGAAGAGGTCCTCCACCGCTTCATGGGCCGACGCGGCCCGGACGTCGTGGCCGAGGACCCCTCGCTGTTCCCCGGCGTCTCCTGGGACGTGCTCCTGGTGGAGCTGCAGCGCATCGGGTCGGCGCCGGACCTGCCCCCGGTGCAGGTGCTGCCCGAGTCGGTGGCGTTCGTGCGCTCCCTGCACGGGCGCGGCGTCCCGGTGGCGCTGGTGACCTCGGCCGGACGGGAGTGGGCCGAGTCCGCGCTGAAGATGGCCGGCCTGTGGGAGCTGTTCACCGGCACGGTCACCGCCGCCGACGTCGCCGTGGGCAAGCCCGACCCCGAGGGGTACCGCGCCGGGGCGCGGATGCTGGGCGTGCCGCCCGAGCGCATCACCGTCTTCGAGGACACCCCCGCCGGGGTGGAGGCCGGCCGACGGGCCGGAATGGGCGTGGTCGGGGTCACCACCACCCACGACCGCGAGACACTGTCCGGTGCCGACCTGGTGGTCGACCACCTGACCGAAGTGGGCTGGCCCCCGCCCGGCGGGACCGGCCGAGCCAAGGCATGAGGAAACAGAGGAGCCAGCAGTGGCAGAGCGCCGCGTGAAAGTCGAGTCCGAGGTCGGGCTGCACGCCCGGCCCGCGGCGATGTTCGTCGAGGCCGCCTCCAAGGCGTCCGGCGAGGCGACCGTCGCCAAGGGGGACGGCGCGCCCGTCTCCGCCAAGAGCATCCTGGCCGTGATGGGCCTGGACGTGCGGCACGGTGACGAGATCACCATCAGCGTGGACGGCGAGGACGCCGAGACGGTGCTCGACCGGTTGGCCGAGATCGCGGGTGCGGCCTGATGGGGCAGCCCGACGAGCGGGTGCTGGAGGGCACCGGGGTCAGCCCCGGCGTGGGCTACGGCCCGGCGCTGCGCCTGGCCCGCTCGGTGCCCGAGCCGCCCTCGACCGGATACGAGGGGGACGCCGAGGCCGAGGCCGCCCGCGCCGCCGAGGCGATGGAGGAGACCGCGCGCGACCTGTCCGCGCGCGGTGAGAAGGCCGGCGGGCAGGCCCAGGAGGTGCTGTCGGCGCAGGCGCTGATGGCCCGCGACCCGGCCCTGGCCGACGACGTGCGCCGCCGGGTGCGCGAGGGGGCGGCCGCCGCCCGCGCCGTGGCCGACGCCTTCGGCGTCTACCGCGAGATGCTCGCGGCGGCCGGGGAGTACATGGCCGCGCGCGTGGCCGACCTGGACGACGTGCGCGACCGCATCGTCGCCCGGCTGCTGGGCGTCCCGGTGCCGGGCGTGCCCGAGTCCGACACCCCGTTCGTGCTGGTCGCCGCCGACCTGGCGCCGGCCGACACCGCCACGCTCGACCCGGACCAGGTGCTGGCCTTCGTCACCCGCGAGGGCGGGCCCACCAGCCACTCGGCGATCCTGGCCCGCTCCCTGGGCCTGCCCGCGGTGGTCGCGGGGGCGGCGGCCGACGGTATCGCCGAGGGCGCCGCGCTGCTGGTGGACGGGACCGCCGGCGAGGTCGTCGCCGACCCCTCGGCCGAGCGGGTCGAGCGGGCCCGCGCCCGGCAGGCCGCCCGCGAGGCGGCGGCCGCGCAGAGCGGTGGGCCCGGTGCCACCTCCGACGGCCACCGGGTGCCGCTGCTGGCCAACATCGGCGGCCCCAAGGAGCTGCCGGCGGCGCTGGAGAACGGCGCCGAGGGCGTGGGGCTGTACCGGACCGAGTTCCTCTTCCTGGACCGGGGCGAGGCCCCCGGGCACGAGGAGCAGGTGGAGGCCTACCGGGCGGTGCTGGACGCGTTCCCGGCCGGGAGCAAGGTCGTGGTGCGCACCCTGGACGCCGGGGCGGACAAGCCGCTGGCCTTCCTCCCGCCGCCGGGGGAGGAGCCCAACCCGGCCCTGGGCGTGCGCGGGCTGCGCATGATGCGCCGCCACCCCGAGATGCTGTCCTCCCAGCTCACCGCGTTGGCCGAGGCGGCGCGCGGTGCGCAGGCGGTGCTCAACGTCATGGCGCCGATGGTGACCGACGCGGAGGACGCCGCCTGGTTCGCCGAGCGCGCGCAGGAGGCGGGCATCGAGCACGCGGGCGTCATGGTGGAGGTGCCGGCCGCCGCCCTGGGCGCGCGCCACCTGGCGCGCAGCGCCGGCTTCTTCAGCATCGGCACCAACGACCTGACCCAGTACGCCTGCGCCGCCGACCGCGAGGCCGGCGGGCTGAGCCGGTTCCAGGACCCGTGGCAGCCCGCGGTGCTGGAGCTCATCGCCGCCACGGCGCGCGCGGCTGCGGCGGCCGAGCGCCCGTGCGGGGTGTGCGGCGAGGCCGCCGCCGACCCGCTGCTGGCGTGCGTGCTGGTCGGCGCGGGGGTGACCACCCTGTCCATGGGGGCCTCGGCGCTGCCGCTGGTCCGTGCGGCCCTGAGCCGCGCGAGCCTGGAGGAGTGCAAGGCGGCGGCGAGCGCCGCCCTGGACGCCCCCGGGATCGACGAGGCCAAGCGCGCGGCCCGGGACGCCCTCCCGGGCGTGGCCGAGCTGGGGCTGTAGGCGGCAGCCGAGGACGCGCCTACACGCGGCGCGCGTTCAGCGCTCGGGCCCGAATACACAGGCCGTCGGGGCCGTGCCCGCCGGAACGGCGGGCACGGCCCCGGTCGTGTTCGGTCCCTTGTGTGCATCGATGGTGGTGGGATCACCCCCATCGGTGTCCTGAAGTGGTGGTCCCACCACCATCGATCACCGTTCCGATCCCTGCCGCCCCGCCGCCGCAGAGCAGCAGGGGTTCTGTCACAGGCCGTCCCTACGCTCGGCCCATGGCGATTCAGAGGATGGACCACGTAGGCGTCGTCGTCGAGGACCTGGAGGGGGCGATCGCCTTCTTCGCCGAACTCGGCATGGAGCTGGAGGGCTCGGCGCCGGTCGAAGGGGAGTGGGTGGACCGCGTCGTCGGGATCGAGGGCGTGCGCGTCGACATCGCGATGATGCGCACCCCGGACGGCGGCGGAAAGATCGAACTGACACGGTTCCGTGCGCCGGAGGCGGTGGCCGAACAGCCCGAAGAGGCACCGCCCAACGTGCTGGGCCTGCGGCGCATCATGTTCGCCGTCGACGACATCGAGGACACCATCGCCCGTCTGCGCCCCCACGGAGCCGAACTCGTGGGGGAGGTGGCGCAGTTCGAGGAGATGTACCGGCTCTGCTACCTCCGGGGGCCGGAGGGCGTCATCGTTGCCCTGGCCGAACAGATCGGCTGAGCGCCCCGCCGAAGGCCCGGCGCGGCGGGGGCGCCGCGCGGGTCCCGGCCGGTCGGGCGCCGCGCGGCGCCCCCGCGGCGGTACAGTCCATCCGCGGGCCCAGGCCTCACCCGGCCCGCGCCGTCCCCCGCCGACCGATGCCGTCCACCCCGCCGGAGAGACCGCCATGTCCGCGCTCCGCCGCCTCGCGCCCGTCGGCGCCGGCCTGCTGCTGTTCACCGCCGCCTGCTCGGGCGGGACCGCCCCCTCCGACGAGGGCGGCGGATCCTCCGGCCAGGGGGCGGGGGCCCAGGCCGTCGAGCGGGCCGATGCGCTCCTGGCCGACATGTCCGTGGAGGACAAGGTGGGCCAGCTCTTCGTGCTCAACGCGGCCGGCACCACCCCCGAGGAGAACGCCCAGGCCCTCTCCGACTTCCGGCCCGGCGGCCTCATCTACTTTCCCGAGAACCTCGGCACGCCCGCGCAGATCGCCGAGCTGTCCAACGGGCTCCAGGAGCAGGCGGCCGGGCAGGGGGCGGGGGTGCCGCTGATGATCGGCGTCGACCAGGAGCAGGGGATGGTCGCCCGGCTGGAGGCGGGCACCCGCTTCCCCGACGCCATGGCGGTCGGGGCCACCGGCGACACCGCCCAGGCCGAGGCGCTGGCCGCGTCCACCGCCGCGGAGCTGGCCGCGGTCGGGATCAACCTCGACTACGCCCCGGTCGCCGACGTCAACACCAACGCCGACAACCCGGTCATCGGCATCCGCTCGTTCGGGGCGGACCCGGGACCGGTCGGGGAGATGGCCGTCGCCGAGGCCGAGGCCTTCGCGGAGGGCGGCGTGGTCCCGGTGGTCAAGCACTTCCCCGGGCACGGGGACACCGGCACCGACAGCCACACCGGGCTGCCCGTCATCGACAAGGACCGGGCCGCCTGGGAGCGCGACGACCTGCCGCCGTTCGCCGACGCGGTCGAGGCCGGGGTCGACGCGATCATGACCGCGCACGTCGTCATGCCCGCGCTGGACGACTCGGGGGAGCCGGCCACGCTCTCGCCGAAGGTGATCGACGGGGTGCTCCGCGACGAGCTGGGCTACGACGGGGTCGTCACCACCGACGCGCTCAACATGGAGGGCGTGCGCCAGACCCACGACGACGGGGAGGTGGCGGTCCTGGCGGTCGAGGCCGGCGCGGACCAGCTGCTGATGCCGCCGGACCCCGGCGCCGCGTTCGACGCGGTGCTCTCGGCCGTGGACGAGGGGCGCATCACCGAGGAGCGCCTGGACGAGTCGGTGCGCAGGATCCTCGAACTCAAGGCCGAGCGGGGCATCCTGGACGCCGAGCGGGCGGACCCGGAGGCGGCGGCCGGCGTCTTCTCCTCCGAGGACACGGCCGAGGCCGCCCAGGACCTCGCCGACGCCTCGGTGACGCTGCTGCGCAACGAGGGCGGCGTGCTGCCGGTCCAGGACGGGGCGAAGGTGGCGGTCCAGGGGGCGGGCGCCGAGGAGATCACTTCGGCGCTGCAGGACCTGGGTGTGGACACCACCGGTTCGGCCTCGGGGGCGGACCTGGTCGTGGTGGGGACCAACGGGGCGCGCGGCGACGCCGAGCAGCGCCGGGCCGTGGAGCGCGCGTCGTCCGGCGGGGCGCCGGTGGCCGTGGTCGCCCAGGGGACGCCGTACGACCTGCAGGTGGCGGAGGACGCCGACGCCTTCCTGGCCGTGTACTCCGCGGTCCCGGTCTCCCGCACCGCGGCGGCCCGTGCGATCGCGGGCGAGGTGCGGCCCGAGGGCCGGCTCCCGGTCCCGATCCCGGACACGGGCATGGAGACCGGCGACGGCCTGTCCTACTGACCGGGCGGCGACCGGCGCCCCGCCGCGCGAATCCGAGACGGGGCGGTGCCGAGGCCTCCGGCGGCCGGGCAGGTCCGCTCCGACCGGGGCTTCCGGTACCGGCACCGCACCTGGAGGGTCGTCCCGGCCGGGGCGCACCTGGAGCAGTCGGTGCCACGCCGGGCGATTCGCCTGGACGACACGGTTGCCCAGAACCTCTTCGGGGACATCGGGGGAGAGCTGTTCGACCAGGCCCGGTCCGACGCCGTTTCGACACTGTCCAGGGGCTCACCTCAGCCCTGGAGGACGACGTCGAGCGGTACGACACCACCCCGGGCCTCAGCGGCGCCACAGGGTCCGGGCCCGGCGGGGTACCGGGCCCGGACCCGCGCGGCCCGGCATTCAACGACCGGGTCCGACAACCGGGGACCGGTTCATGGGGCGGTCGGCCCCTCCTGCGCAGATCGGTGGTGGTGGAACCGCCACTACCGGCCGGCGGCCCCATCAGGGCGCTCAGCCCTTCTTCTTCAGCTCCCGGCGCGCCAGGGAGCGCAGGTGCACCTCGTCCGGGCCGTCGAAGATGCGCATCGCCCGGGAGTGCGCGTACATCAGCGCCAGCGGGAAGTCGTCGCTCACGCCCGCGCCGCCGTGCACCTGGATGGCGCGGTCGATGGTCTCCAGGGCGGCCCGGGGCGCGGCGACCTTGATGGCCGCGATCTCGTTCCGGGCCTCCTTGGTGCCGTACTCGTCGATCAGCCACGCCGTCTTCATGACCAGCAGCCGGGCCTGGTCGATCGCCAGGCGCGACTCGGCGATCTGCTGCTGGACGACCCCCTGGTCGGCCAGCGGGGAGCCGAAGGCCACGCGGTTCTTGGCCCGGTCCACCATCAGCTCCAGCGCGCGCTCGGCCACGCCCAGCGCCCGCATGCAGTGGTGCACCCGGCCGGGGCCGAGCCGGGCCTGGGCGATCATGAAGCCGTCGCCCTCACCGGAGATGAGGTTCTCCGCGGGGACCCGCACGTCGGTGAAGCGGATCTCGCAGTGCCCCTCCTGGTCCTGGTAGCCGAAGACCGGCAGGGACCGGACGATCTCCACGCCCGGGGTGTCCTTGGGGACCAGGATCATGGACTGCTGGCGGTGCACCGGGCCGTCCGGGTCGGTCTTGCCCATGAGGATGAAGACCTCGCAGCGCGGGTCCGCCGCGCCGCTGATCCACCACTTGCGGCCGTTGATCACGTAGGAGTCGCCGTCCCGGGTGATCGAGGTGGCGATGTTGGTGGCGTCGGAGGAGGCCACGTCGGGCTCGGTCATCGCGAAGGCCGAGCGGATCCGCCCCTCCAGCAGCGGGTCCAGCCAGCGCTTCTTCTGGTCGGGGGTGCCGAACATGTGCAGCACCTCCATGTTCCCGGTGTCGGGCGCCGAACAGTTCAGCGCCTGCGGGGCGAGGTGGGAGCGGCCGGTCACCTCGGCGAGGGGGGCGTACTCGGCGACGCTCAGGCCGCCGACCTCGGGGAGGAAGAGGTTCCACAGGCCGCGCTCGCGCGCCTCGGCCTTGAGCTCCTCCATGACCGGGGGGAGGCGGTGGTCGTCGGGGCCGGCCTCTTCGCGCCATTGCCGGTAGGCGGGCTCGGCGGGGTAGACGCAGGCGTCCATGAACTCTTCGAGGCGGGACAGGTGGTCGCGGGCCTTGGGGCTGAGTCCGAAGTCCATGGTGTCGAGTATGCCACTTCACCGACCGGTCGGTATCCTCCGGTGGCGGTCGATTTTCCCGGGGCGGCGGACGGTTCGCCGGCGGGCGGCGGGGAAGGATGCCCTCCCCCGGTACCGCCGACCCCCGGGGAGCCGAAGGAGGCGATCGCATGCCCGACGCTCTGCGCGGCATCATCACCGACTGGGGCGGGGTGCTCACCGCCCCGCTGGGCCCCACCATCGACGCGTGGCTGGCGGCGGACCGCATCGACCGCGACCACTACGCCGCCGTCATGCGCGAGTGGTTCGCCGGACTGCGCACGACCCCCGAGGGCGCCAACGCGATCCACGCCCTGGAGCGCGGCGAGATCCCCGTCCCCGAGTTCGAGCGGATCCTCGCCGCCGAACTGCGGCTGGAGGACGGCGGCCCGGTCCCCGCCGAAGGGCTCATCTCCCGGATGTTCTCCTCCTTCCGCCCCGTGGACGAGATGTACGAGGTGATGCGGCGGGCACGCGGCCGGGGCGTGCGCACCGCGCTGCTGTCGAACTCCTGGGGCAACGGCTACCCGCGCGACCGGTTCGCCGAGGCCTTCGACGCGGTGGTGATCTCCGGTGAGGTGGGCATGCGCAAGCCCGAATCGGACATCTTCCTGCTGGCCGCGGAGCAGAGCGGCCTGGAGCCGCGCGAGTGCGTGTTCATCGACGACCTGGAGCACAACGTCGAGGCCGCGATGGACCTGGGCATGATCGGCATCCTGCACACCGACCCGGCGACCACCCGCACCCTCCTCGCCGAGGCCTTCGGAGCCGAACTCGAGCCCGCGGGGGCCTGACCCGGCCGCGCCCGGGGTGGTTCCGGGCGTCCCCAATGCCCGGTGTCGAGCCGTTCCAGTCGGGGAGGTGTCGGGGGTCGTGTCCGGCATCTCCCCGGTGCGGGCGATAGGTTTGTCTATATTGCTAGCCGCGTTGTGCCTAGTAATATAGACACGCCTGCATGAAGCAGCGACAGCTATTGGAGACACTGCGCAAGGCGGCGGCGGACAAGGGGGCGACGCTGGTGTTCGTGCGGCACGGCGGTCGACACGACATCTACAGCGTCAGCGGCTTCCGGTTCGCCGTGCCCCGCCGTGCCGACATCGCGGAACCCACTGCCCGCCGGATCATCAAGGAGGTCGAGGACCTGTGAAGACCTACCGGGCCCAGTGCGAGAAGGACGGTCGCCACTGGCTCGTCGACGTTCCCGAACTCCGTGTCCACACCTTCGGACGGGATCTCGACGACGCGAGGGAGATGGCTCGCGACGCGATCGCAGGCGTCCTCGACCGTCCGATCGAGGACGTCGAGGTCGAATTGGAGATCACGGCGGCCGCCGGCGAGCTGGCGCGGTTGGAGCGGGCGCGTGCCGAGCGGGAGCGGGCCGCGGTCGAGGAGGGGCAGGCCATGAGCGCGGCCATCGAAGCGCTGATGGCCCAAGGCGCTTCGCAGCGCGATGCGGCTCGCGCGCTCGGTATCTCGCATCAACGTGTTTCTCAGCTCCGTGCCGAGGCCCGGAGGAGGAAGCCTGCCAGGACCGGTAAGCAGAGGACCTCGCCGACCAAGGCGGCCCGATGAGGCGGGGATGACGCGCCGTGTCCGGCCGCCGTGAGCGGTGCGGCCGGGCGCCGTCCACAGCTCGGCCTGTCCCCGGCCTGTCCAGGGGCCGGGTTTTGGCAGACTTCTCCCATGCGCATCTACCTGCCGAGCACACTGCCCGCCCTCGCCGAGATCCTGGCCGAGGGGCGGGTCGGGGGCGAGCCGCTGACCGCGTTCGCCGCCACCGGCCCCCTGCGGGCCACCGGGGGCGACGACGAGGAGCTGGAGTACGAGGCCATGCTCGCCGCGGCCGACGCCTCCCTGCGCCTGCTGGCCGCCGACCCCGGCGCGCCGCGGCGGCGGGTGGTGCTGGCCGCCGACATGCCCGAGGCGGCCCTGGCCGAGGACCCCGACCGGGGCGGCCCGGCCGCGGTCCGCGTCGACGGCCCGGTGCCCTACAAGAAGCTCGCGTCGGCGCACGTGGACGACGCGGGGGCCGAGGACGGCATCGCCCGCGCCGCCGCCGACCCCGAGGCCGGGCACCAGGACGACCACGACCTGATGTGGTACGCCGTCCAGGAGCTGAAGTACCTGGTGGATTAGGCGCTGTGGGCCCCGGGCGCCGGTGGCGGCCACCGCGCCGGGAGGGGGACCGCACGAGAAGCGGGCCTCCCGGTCCCGGTGCGGAGTGCGACATCTCCACTCCACCGGCCGGAGTTCGAGGGGCCCTCGTTCTCCGCGGCGACACGCCCGCCTCGTCGGGAACGGCCGGATCCGCCGCCCGGTCAGCGCCCTCGGATGCCGGGGGCGCCGTCGCGGATCACTCCGCCGGTGCCATGAACGACCACAGGGCCCCTTCGGGGTCCCGGGCGGAGTACTCCCGGTAGCCGTAGGGCTGGTCGACGGGCGCGTAGACGATGTCGGCGCCCTCGGCCACCGCCCGCCGGTAGTGCTCGTCGACCGAGCCCACCATCACCGCCGTGGTCGCGGTGGCGGCCCCCAGCGCCTTCGGCGAGGCCAGACCGTACTCGGGGGCCTGCCGGTGCAGCCAGATCACGCCGTCCCCGGCGTCGACCTCGCCGTGCACGCAGCGGCCCTGTCCGTCGTGGGCGAGCGGCCCGGCGCCCAGTCCGAACACCCGGACCAGGTAGTCGTGCATCGCCGCGATGTCCTCGTACACCAGGATCGAGATCCGTCGCCGGACCGTGCCGTCCACCATGGCCATCTCCTCCATCGCCTCGAAGAACTCCACCGCGGTGGGAACGTCCGCGCGGTCGAGCGTGGCGGCCATCGCCGAGAGGCGGTCGCGCAGCCGGTGCGCCGCGGCGAGCCGCCCGTCGAGGGAGGCCAGGTGGCCCCGGACGGCCCCGGGCAGGTCCCAGTCCGGGTCGTCCAGCGCCCGTCCGATGTCGGCGAGCGAGAGCCCGGCCCCGCGCATCAGCAGGATCCGGTACAGCCGCCGGACCTCCGCCTCCCCGTAGAGACGGTGCCCGCCGCCGGTCCACCGGGACGGGCACAGCAGCCCGATCCGGTCGTAGTAGCGCAGCGTCCGGACGGTCAGCCCGGATGCCCGGGCCAGTTCGCCCACCTTGTAGGCGGCCTCCTCAGGTGCCATGACGACGACCCTAGAACGTGACGCCGCGTCACCTTCAAGGCCTGTTCTCGCAGGTCGTCGATGCGTCGTTCGGAGTCCTTCCGGACGGCGGACGCGTGTCGGCGAGGGATCTCCGCCGCCGAGGGGGACAATGGGCCCCTGAACGCGGGCACCGCGGCACCGCTGGGGCACCACTGAGGCGTCGCCGTCCGGGGGCCGAGCGGTCGTGCGGCACCGGCCGACGGATTCGGTGCAGCACGAACCCCAGGCGGGCTCCGCGGACCCCGGTGAGCGGAACTGCGGGTCAGGCTGATCACTTCCGGCATCGCACGTTGCGGGACGCCCTCCTAGCTTCAAGGGCACACCCCGCCCCCGACCCCCTGGAGGCCATGTGTCCCCCCGCACCCCACCGCATCCCCTGCTCGCGGCCGCCTCGGCGCTGGCGGCCGCGCTGCTGCTCGCGACCGCGGCGCCCGCGGCCGCCGACACCCCGCAGGCGCCGGCGCCGACGGCCGCCGAGGACGGGGCGGCCGCTCCCTACGGCCCGCCCGAGCTGCCCGAGCCCGACCCGGCCGCCGCTGCCGCCGGAGAGGACCCCTGGCCGGACGCGCCCGGCGCCAACGACTTCGACTGCGAGCCCACCGACGACCACCCGCGCCCGGTGGTCCTGCTGCACGGCTACGGCGCCAACGGGTTCGCCAACTGGCAGGCGCTCTCGCCGCGCCTGGCCCTGCGCGGCTACTGCGTCTTCGCCCCCACCTACGGCCTGCGCTCGGAGCTGCCGCTGCCGCTGAGCGCGGTCGGCGGCGCCGTCCCGATGGAGGAGAGCGCCCAGGAGCTGTCCGACTACGTGGACCGGGTCCTGGAGGCGACGGGCGCCGAGGAGGTCGACATCGTCGGCCACTCCGAGGGCAGCCTGATGCCGAACCACTACGTCAAGTTCCTGGGCGGAGCCGACAAGGTCGCCAACTACGTGGCCCTGACCCCGCTGTGGGACGGCACCCGCTTCTTCGGGGCCTCGGAGGTCAACAGGATCGGCGAGGAGTGGGGGCTCGGCCCGACCCTGGGCCGCTCGGTCGACGAGATCTGCGGGCCGTGCCGCCAGTTCCTCACCGGGTCGGAGTTCCTGGAGGAGATGAACGAGGGCGGGGCCGCCGTCCCGGGCGTCACCTACACGACCGTCATGACGAAGTACGACTTCCTCGTGCAGCCGTACACCAGCGGGTTCCTGGAGGGCGACGACGTCACCAACATCGTGCTCCAGGACCGGTGCCGGACCGACCTGTCCGGCCACATCGGCGTGGCCTTCGACCCGGTGGTGCACCGGTACGTCTTCAACGCCCTCGACCCCGAGTCGGCCCGGCCGCCCCTCTGCATCTGACGGCGCACGGTGCGTGCCCGGCGCCCCGGCCCGTCCGCGAGCGGTGACCCGTTCCCGGGCGGTCCGGAGGCGCGTCGGCGGAACGAGGGCGCGCGGCCCCACCCGTCGTCGATCCGGATCGTGCGTGAACGTCCCGCGGCCGTGCGAGCGGCCTCCCTCTCCGGGCCGGCCGTGTCCTCTACAGGGGCGCGCTTTCCTCCGCCCCGACCGGCACGGAGGCCGTGCCGGCGGACAGGTCCATCGAGAGTGCCGGGATCACCGCCTTCGGCGGTCCCGGGCGCTGAATCCGCCGCTCTCGATCGCGGCTCCTGCTCTCTGCAGGTCCGCTCCGCCGCGCAGGGCGTCGCGGTAGGCGCCCGGGGTCGTGTCCGCCCAGCGCTTGAACGCCCGCTGGAACGCGCTCGGTTCGGCGAAACCGAGCCTTTCCGCCGTCCGGGCGACGCTCGCCCCCTCCTCGGCGAGCATCGCCATGGCCGCCTCGCACAGCACCCGCTCGCGGATCCTGCGGAAGGAGGTCCCCTCGGTGCGCAGGCGGCGGCGGAGCGTCGGCGGGCTCATGCCCAGCACCGCCGCCGTCCGCTCGGCGCTCGGCGGCCCCTCGGGGGAGCGGGCCAGCAGCCGCGCCACCCGCTCGGCCACCGCCACCGGGCCGCGCGGCGCCCGCAGCAGGCCCGCCGGGACGCCGGACAGCAGGTGCTCCAGCTCGGCCTCCGAGCGCACCAGCGGCACCGCCAGGTCCCGCTCGTCCAGCACCAGCGCCGGCCCCGCCCCGGGCACCGGCCGGCCGCCGGGAACGGCCCTCGCGGGCAGCCTGCGCACGTCGGCGCCGGGAGAGACCTCCGCGGCCAGCGGGCGGACCGGCCGGTCCACCGCCCACTCCAGCGTCCGCACGGTGACCCCCAGCAGGCACGCCTCGGCGAAGCCGCGCACCGGCGGCGGCGCGTCCCGCGGGCGCCCGGTGAACGC
Source organism: Nocardiopsis halophila DSM 44494 (assembly GCF_000341245.1). Classification (GTDB taxonomy): domain Bacteria; phylum Actinomycetota; class Actinomycetes; order Streptosporangiales; family Streptosporangiaceae; genus Nocardiopsis_A; species Nocardiopsis_A halophila. The sequence continues at coordinate 30,201 of NZ_ANAD01000075.1, read as the reverse complement.
CCAGCGGACCGTGCCGGGGCGCGGCCCCGGGCCCAGCCTCGGGCGCGGGCCGCCCGGGAAGAGCGCGTAGAACGCGGCGGCCCGCCGCAGCGCGGCCCCCGCGTCGCGGCTGTGCAGGGCGGCCCGGCACATCATCGCGAAGCCGCCCGGCGGGACCCGCCCCGGTGCCAGCCCGAGGAGTTCGTCGCCCAGGACGGCGCAGGCCTCGCGCACCAGCCGCGCGAAGCGGTCGGCGGGCACATGGGCCCCGTGCGCCCCGTGTGCACTGTGCGCTCCCGCCCGCCCGTCGGCCGCCGACGGCGGGATGCCCGCACGCAGCAGCAGCGGGCCGCACGCCACCCCCTGGCGGCGCGCACCCCACAGCACCGCGCGCACCGCGGCGGCGGGCACGTCTGCGGAGGACGCCTCACCGGCCATGAGCGCAACGTAGCGCGGACGCGACGCAGCGGTCACGGGGGGCGAGCGGGAAAATGTGACCCCCGCCACCCGCTCGGGTATGCCTGACCGCAGACCCGTCCTGGAGGCTGACGATGGATGCCGTGACCCGCGTGCCCGAACCCGTCAACGAGCCGAACCTGAGCTACGCCCCGGGGACGCCCGAGCGCGCCGAGCTGGAGGCCGAGATCGTCCGCCAGAGCGGCGAGGAGGCCCGGCTCGACCAGACCATCGGGGGCGAGCGCCGGATGGGCGGCGGGCCGCCCCTTCCCGCGGTCGTCCCGCACCGGCACGCCCACGTCCTGGGCCGCATGCCCGAGGCCACCGACGACGACGTGCGCGCCGCGATCGAGGCCGCCCGGGCCGCCGCGCCCGCCTGGCGGGCCATGTCGATCGACGACCGCGCCGCCGTCCTGCTGCGCGCCGCCGACCTGCTCGCCGGGCCGTGGCGGGCGACGGTGAACGCCGCCACGATGCTCGGCCAGTCCAAGTCGGTGCAGCAGGCCGAGATCGACGCCGCCTGCGAGCTGATCGACTTCTGGCGCTTCAACGTGCACTTCGCCCGGCGGCTGTACGCCGAGCAGCCGCTGTCGGTGCGGGGGGTGTGGAACCGGCAGGAGCTGCGCCCGCTGGAGGGCTTCGTGCTGGCGATCACCCCGTTCAACTTCACCGCGATCGCCGGCAACCTGCCCACGGCGCCCGCGCTGATGGGCAACGTGGTGGTGTGGAAGCCCTCGCCGACCCAGACCCCGGCGGCGTGGTGGCTCATGCGCCTGCTGGAGGAGGCCGGCATGCCGCCCGGGGTGGTCAACATGGTCACCGGCAACGGCGAGGCGGTCTCCCGGGTGGCGCTGTCCCAGCCGGACCTGGCGGGGATCCACTTCACCGGGTCCACCCGGACCTTCAAGCACCTGTGGCGGACCGCCGGGGAGAACATCGACGGCTACCGGTCCTACCCGCGCATCGTCGGCGAGACCGGCGGCAAGGACTTCATCGTCGCCCACTCCTCGGCCGACCCGGACGTGCTGCGCACCGCCATGATCCGCGGGGCGTTCGAGTACCAGGGGCAGAAGTGCTCGGCGGCCTCGCGCGCGTACGTGCCGCGCAGCCTGTGGCACCGGATGCGCGACGGGCTGCTGTCCGAGACCGAGTCGCTGACCATGGGCGACGTCACCGCCGACCTGTCCACCTTCATGGGGGCGGTGATCGACGACCGGGCGTTCGCCAAGAACGCCGAGGCCCTGCGCAGGGCCAAGGCCACCGACTCCATCACCATCCTGACCGGGGGCGCCGCCGACGACTCCGAGGGCTACTTCGTGCAGCCCACGGTGCTGGAGTGCGACGACCCCGAGGACGAGGTGTTCCGCACCGAGTACTTCGGCCCGATCCTGGCGGTGCACGTCTACGAGGACGACCACTACGAGCGGGTGCTGGCCCAGATGGCCGACGTCGCGCCGTACGCGCTGACGGGGGCGGTGATCGCCCGCGACCGGGCGGCGGTGGAGAAGGCGGACGCGGCGCTGCGCTTCTCGGCCGGCAACTTCTACATCAACGACAAGCCGACCGGCTCCATCGTCGGCCAGCAGCCCTTCGGCGGGGCCCGGGCCTCCGGCACCAACGACAAGGCCGGTTCGATCTTCAACCTGGTCCGCTGGGCGAGCCCGAGAGCGATCAAGGAGTCCTTCGTCCCCCCGACGGACTGGCGCTACCCGCACATGGGGTGAGGGCGTACCCGGCGACAGCCGAACGCGGTGAACACGCGGGACGGGCGACCGGCCCCGGCGCGGAGGCGGACCGCGCCTCCTGAGGGCCGGGCAGGGGGCGGTGGCCTCCGCCGGTCCCCGTCGTCAGTCCGCGGCCAGGAGGCGCTCGATCGCCTCGGCGTCCTCGCGGGCGCGGGCCTGGGCCTGTTCTGCGTGGGACCGGTACTTCGCCCATGAGCGCGCCGCCGACAGCGCCTTGCGCTCCAGGGAGCTCAGCGTGTACTCGCGCCCGGTCCGGAGCGCGGCGCGGGCCTCTGCGAGGCGCCAGGCCAGCCAGCCTGCGCCGAGCCCCGTGATGACGGTGAGCACCCACAGCAACGGAGAGGACATCGCCGCCGCCGCGACCATGCAGGCCAGGGAGGACGCCCCGGCCATGGCGGCCTGGATCAGGACCCCGCGGACCTCGGAGTCGTCGCCCTGCGCCGACAGTCGCTCGCGGGCCGTCCGGAGCGACGAGGGGTCGGGGCCGGAGGCGCCGACCGCCACCTCCACCCCGCGCTCGCGGGCGGTCACCAGCTCCGGGAGCGGGACGGTCGCGCGCTCCTCCAGGGCCCGGGCCCCGTCGCGGACCACCGGTGCGAACAGGTCCAGCGCGAACCGCCGGGTCCCCGGGGCGCTGCGCGCGGAGAACGCCGACCCCATCAGCAGGTCCAGAGTCACCCCCGCCGCGTCGTTCCAGGACCGCGGCTCGGCGCCGTCCGCCGTTCCGCCGCCGCTCTCCACGACCGACCGCAGCTGTCCCGCCCGGTGCAGCAGCGGTGCCTCCTCGGGGCTCCCCTCCTCGACCAGCAGGCGCAGGGCGGGCGCCGCCGCGGCCAGGGCGGGGGAGGAGGGCGCGGCCCCGTCGTCTCCCGTGCGCTCGGCGTGCCCTTCGATCACCGTCCTCAATCGGGCGAGGCGGGATCCGGCCTCCAGGGCCTGGCGCACCGGTCCGGTCCCGCTCAGCCCGGTCGGCTCCCGGGGCGGCCCTTGCGCTCCGGAGAGCAGGGGCGCCAGCAGCGCCTCCGGGTCGTCGGCGGCGGACCCTCCGGTGGCCTCGCGGAGCAGGAGCCGCCCCCCGGTGAGCAGCCGGTCGCGCGGCCCCTCGCCCAGCCGCCCCTCGGCGGCGAGCAGGAGGAGGGCGTACTGGTGGGCCGCCAGGTGCTCCGGCGGTTCGGGCATGATCCCCGGAAGGATCCACTCGGCCAGCGCCGGCGCCGCCTCCGGGGCCCGTAGGGCCGCCGCGAGCAGGGCGAACGTTCCCGCCCGCTCCGCATCGAGGTCGGCGGCCTCGGACAGGTGCCGCTGCGCTCCGCCCAGATCGCCGGAGAGCAGGTCGGCCAGGCCGTGGGCCGCCGGGACCAGCCAGTAGCCCTCGGTGCCGGCCCCGGGTCGCCGCAGGAGGTCCGGGTCCGGGTCGGCCCCGTCGAGCACGGCGAGCACCCGCCGCCGCACCATCGCCGCCCCGGCGAACGCCACCAGCTGCTCGCGCACGTCGCTGAGCTCGACGAACGCGTCGAAGGAGGCGGCCATGCGGTCCAAGCGCTGCTCCAGCGACCCCCGGATGCTCCGCAGCTCGGACTTGAGGCGGCGGCGCTCGTCGTTGACCTGGCCCCGCAGGGTGCGGATCGCCGCGTTCTGGGCCCGGTCGGTCTGCTGCCCGCCCCAGCTGTCGTCCCCCGAGAAGAAGCCCGGCTCGATCAGCCCGTCCCCGCCGAATACGCTCATGCCCGCCCGTCCGCTCCGTCCTCCGTGGCCCGCGACACCGTGATGCTCCCGCACCCGTGCCGTGCCGGGGGCGCCGGGGGAGCACCACCGGCGATGGGACGCCCGCGGGAGGCCGCCGGTTCCGGGATTGCGGCACTATGGAAGGCGTCGGTCGCCGCCCCTTCGCCTTCAAGGAGACTGCCATCAGCCGCCTCGTGTTGTGGAACGTCGACCCCACGCTCGTCGACGCAGCGCAGGTCACGCGCTCCGCCTACGCGGAGGCGTTCGAGCGGGCCACCGGGACGCCGCTGGTCTACCTGGCCGCCACCGCCGGGCGCACCGACTCGGAGGTGTTCTTCGAGTTCTTCGCCCGCAACGACGTGGACATCGAGCCGGGCGAGGAGCCGCTGGCCGAGTTCGTGCAGGCCCTGGCCGACGGCTTCGTCCGCCGCCGCGACCAGCTCCCGGCGCGGGCGCGCGCCGCCGCCGGCGCCGCCGAGGCGCTGGCCGCCGTGGCCGCGATGGAGGACACCGTGCAGACCGTGGTCACCGGCACCATCAAGCCCAACGCCGTGGCCAAGCTCCAGGCCTTCGGCCTCGACGGGTACCTGGACCTGTCCCTGGGCGGATTCGGGTCCGAGGGCTACCCCAAGGCCAGCCTGATCCAGTTCACCCGGATGCGCGCCGCCGAGGCGCGCGGCGCGGAGTTCCCCGAGCGCTCCACCGTCTACATCACCGACTCGGTGCGCGACGTGGAGGCCGCGGTGATCGGCCGCGCCGCGCCGATCGGGGTGCTCAGCGGCTCGGCCACCGAGTCCCAGCTGCGCGCCTCCGGCGCCGAGCAGGTGCTGGAGGACCTGACCGACCCCCGGGCGGTGGTCGGCGCGGTGCTCAAGGCGACCGACCCGCCAGGCACCGGAATCGGCTGAGCACGCCCCCGCCCGGCGCCGGGATCGGGTAGTACTAGGGGGATGCGGACCGTCCCGCCGTCCCCGGGGCCGACTTGGGACAGCGCGCCTGCAAGGCTGGCCGCGCCGCGCCCTCCCGCGTAGCGTCGCTGGTGTACCCCGTCGAGGATCGTCCGTCGATCGCCGTTCGGGGCCTTGATGGCGGAAACGTACTGTTAACGACGTTGGTCGGCGTTGGTAAGGGTTGTGCCGTGTGAAACGGAGTAGCCTGTTCCACGGGCGCTGGCCGGACAACGGAGTCCGGCCGCCGCAGCCCCCACCTGTGCGCACAGGGTCCCGAACGGGACGCCGCCGCCCCGCGGCCCGGCCGCGGGGCGGCGGCGGCGCGCCGGCCCTCACAGAACTTCACAAGTCGCATCACCCGATGATCGACCCCCGACGGCTCACAAGGGAGTGAGATCGAACATGCCCGGGCAGACCGACGCCGTTCAGGACCGGCTGGTCCGCGAGGCGGCCGAACAGTGGTCCGCCGACGGCGGCACCACCGCCGATCCGGACCGGACCGAACGCTTTCTGCGCCTGTACTACCGCCACGTCGACCCCGAGGAGCTGAAGGAGCGCTCGCCCGCCGGCCTGTGCGCCCCGGCCCTGGCCCACTACCGCTTCGCCGCGGAGCGCCCGCAGGGCCGCGCCAAGGTGCGGGTGTTCAACCCCACGGCCGCCGACGACGGCTGGGACCTGGACCGCACCGTGGTCGAGGTGGTCACCGACGACGCCCCCTTCCTCGTCGACTCGGTCACCATGGAGCTCAACCGGCAGGGCCTGGCCGTGCGCCTGGTGGTCCACCCCCAGCTCAGCGTCGCCCGCGACCTGGCCGGGCACCTGCGCGAGGTCGAGCCGGCCGCCGGTGAGGACGGCCTGCTGCCGCTGCCCGAGTCGTGGATGCACATCGAGGTCGAGCGGCAGAGCGACCCCACCGTGCTCAAGGAGGTCGCCTCCGACCTGGAGCGGGTGCTGGGCGACGTGCGCGCCGTGGACGAGGACAAGGCCAAGATGCGCGCCCGCGCCACCGAGCTCGCCGACGAGCTCGCCGCGGCCGCCGAGGCGATGCGCGCCGGCGGCGTCGACCCCGCCGAGGCCTCCGAGAGCGAGGCCTTCCTGCGCTGGGTCGCCGACGGCCACTTCCACTTCATGGGCTACCGCGAGTACGACCTGGCCGCCGACGAGGAGGGCAACGACGCCCTGGGGCCGCGGGCCGGCACCGGGCTGGGCATCCTGCGGATGGACGCCCCCGCCTCCAGCAGCTTCGCCGCGCTGCCCCCGCCCGTGCGCGCCAAGGCCCGCGAGCCGCACGCACTGGTGCTGACCAAGGCCAACTCCCGGGCCACCGTCCACCGCCCCAAGTACCTGGACTACGTCGGCGTCAAGCGCTTCGACGACCAGGGCCGCATCGTCGGCGAGCGCCGCTTCCTCGGGCTCTACACCCACGAGGCCGCCACCACCGGCATCCGCCAGATCCCGCTGCTGCGCCGCAAGCAGGCCGAGGTCCTGGACCGCGCCGGGTTCGACCCCGAGAGCTACGACGGCAAGGACCTGGCGGAGATCCTGGAGGGCTTCCCCCGAGAGGAGCTCTTCCAGACCCCCGTCGACGACCTGTACGACGTGGTCATGGGCGTGCTGCGGCTGCGCGAGCGCCCCGGCGCCAAGCTCTTCCTGCGCCGCGACCCCTACGGCCGGTACATGTCCTGCCTGGTCTACATGCCGCGGGACCGCTACAACACCCAGGTCCGCCTCGACATCCAGGACGTGCTCGACGAGGCCTTCCAGGGCGCCTCCATGGACCACAGCGTCATGGTCGGCTCCTCCTCGCTGGCCCGCCTCTACCTGGTGGTGCGCGCCCCGCGCGGCCGCGCCCTGGCCGACGTCGACCGCGCCGCCCTGGAGCGGCGCGTGGTGGCCGCCACCCGCTCCTGGGACGACGACCTGCAGGCCGAGCTCAAGACCCGCTACGGCGCCGACGAGGGCATGCGGGCGGTGCGCGGGCTCGGCGAGGCCCTGCCCGAGGGCTACAAGGTCGACACCGACCCGCGGACCGCGGTCGACGACCTGTCCCGGCTGCGGGACCTGCCCGAGGGCGGGTTCGCGGTCAACCTGCACCGCAAGGACCCCGACTCCGGGGCCTGGCACCTCAAGCTCTACCGCCGCGGCGCCCCGGTGTCGCTGTCCAAGGTGCTGCCGCTGCTGGAGAACATGGGCGTGGAGGTGGTCGACGAGCGCCCCTACGGCATCGCCGCCCACGACGCCTCCCGCGGCGGCGAGGGCCGCGCCTGGATCTACGACTTCGGCCTGGCCCCCATGGACGGCGCCGCGGTCCCCGACAACCGGTTCAAGTTCCTGTTCGAGGACGCCTTCAGCGCCCTGTGGGAGGGGCGCGGGGAGTCCGACCGGTTCAACACCCTGGTGGTCAAGGCGGGCCTGGACTGGCGCCAGCTGACCATCCTGCGCGCCTACGCCAAGTACCTGCGCCAGACCGGCACCACCTTCACCGCCGACTACATGGCCGGGGTGCTGGCCGCCAACACGCACGTGGCCGAGCTGCTGGTGCGCCTGTTCGAGTCGCGCTTCGACCCGCACTACGAGGCCGGGCGCTCCGAGCGCACCGAGGCCATCGCCGAGGAGATCCGCGGCGAGCTGGACCAGGTCGCCAGCCTGGACCACGACCGCATCCTGCGCGCCTTCGCCGCCTGCGTGCACGCCACCCTGCGCACCAACTACTTCCAGACCGGCGCCGACGGGCGGCCCAAGCCCTACCTGGTCTACAAGCTCGAACCGCAGGCCATCCCCGACCTGCCCGAGCCGCGCCCGCGCTTCGAGATGTTCGTCTACTCCCCGCGCATGGAGGGCGTGCACCTGCGCTTCGGCTCGGTCGCCCGCGGCGGCCTGCGCTGGTCGGACCGGCCCGAGGACTTCCGCACCGAGATCCTGGGCCTGGTCAAGGCGCAGATGGTGAAGAACTCGGTGATCGTGCCCAGCGGCGCCAAGGGCGGCTTCGTATGCAAGCGCCTGCCCTCCGGTGACCGGGACACGGTCATGGCCGAGGTCGTCGCCTGCTACGAGCAGTTCATCAGCGGCCTGCTGGACGTCACCGACAACCTGGTCGACGGCAAGGTGGAGTACCCGGCCTCGGTGGTGCGCCACGACGGCGACGACACCTACCTGGTGGTGGCCGCCGACAAGGGCACCGCGACCTTCTCCGACACCGCCAACGCCATCGCCAAGCAGCGCGGCTTCTGGCTCGGGGACGCCTTCGCCTCCGGCGGGTCGGTGGGCTACGACCACAAGGCCATGGGCATCACCGCCCGCGGCGCCTGGGAGTCGGTCAAGTACCACTTCCGTGAGATGGGGACGGACGTCCAGAGCGAGGACTTCACCGCGGTCGGCGTCGGCGACATGTCCGGCGACGTGTTCGGCAACGGCATGCTGCTGTCCCGGCACACCCGCCTGATCGCCGCCTTCGACCACCGGCACGTCTTCCTCGACCCCGACCCCGACCCCGAGCGCTCCTACGCCGAGCGCGAGCGGATGTTCGCCCTGCCCCGCAGCACCTGGGCCGACTACGACGCCTCGCTGATCTCCGAGGGCGGCGGCGTGCACCCGCGCACCGCCAAGTCGATCCCGCTCACCCCGCAGGTCAAGGCGGCCCTGGGCATCGACGGCCAGGTGCAGGCCCTCACCCCGTTCGAGCTGATCCGGTGCATCCTCAAGGCCCCGGTGGACCTGCTGTGGAACGGCGGCATCGGCACCTACGTCAAGGCCTCCACCGAGACCGACGCCCAGGTCGGCGACAAGGCCAACGACCCGGTCCGGGTCGACGGCGCCGACCTGCGCTGCAAGGTCGTGGGCGAGGGCGGCAACCTGGGCCTGACCCAGGCGGGCCGGATCGAGTACGCCCTGGCCGGCGGCCGGGTCAACACCGACTTCATCGACAACTCCGGCGGCGTGGACACCTCCGACCACGAGGTGAACATCAAGATCATGCTGGACCGGGAGGTGCGCGCCGGCCGGCTGCCCGCCGCCGAGCGCGACCGCCTGTTCATGGAGATGACCGACGAGGTCGCCGACCTGGTCCTGGACGACAACTACGCGCAGAACGTCGTGCTGGCGGCCGCCCGCAAGCAGACCACCTCCATGCTGCACGTCCACGCGCGTTACCTGCGCCGGCTGGAGCGCGACGGCGGGCTCGACCGCAAGCTGGAGTTCCTGCCCGACGACAAGGCGATCGCGGCGCGGCGCTCGGCCGGCCAGGGGCTGACCGCCCCCGAGTTCGCGGTGATCATCGCCTACACCAAGATCGACCTGAAGGACCAGGTGATCGACTCGGACCTGCCGGGCGATCCCTACCTGCGGCGGACCCTGGTGGACTACTTCCCCACGCCGCTGCGGGAGCGCTACGCCGACGCGATGCCCGACCACCCGCTGGCCCGCCAGATCATCACCAACCAGGTGGTGAACGACATGGTCAACTGGTCCGGCTCCACCTTCGCCTTCCGGATGAACGAGGAGCTGGGCGCTTCGGCCGACGACATCGTCCGCGCCTACCTGGTGGCGATGGAGGTCTTCGGGCTGCGCGACTTCTGGCGCGCGGTCGAGGAGCTGGACCACCTCATCGACGTCGACACCCAGCTGCAGATGATGCTGGAGGCCCGCAAGCTCACCGAGCGCTGCGCGCGCTGGCTGCTGCGCAACCGGCCCAGCCGCTTCGACCTGGGCTCGGAGGTGGCGTTCTTCTCCGAGGGGGCCTCGGTGATCGTGCCGCAGCTGCCCGAGCTGCTGCAGGGCCGGGACCTGGTCGCCTTCCGCGAGCGCCGGGACGCGCTCAAGGGCCGGGGGGTGCCGGTGGAGCTGGCCGAGCGGGTCGCCGGGATGGTCCCCGCCTACTCCGCCTTCGACCTGGTGGCGGTCGCCGACCGGACCGGGCGCCCGGTGCGCGAGGTAGCCGAGGTCTACTTCCACCTGGCCGACCGGCTGCAGATCTCCCGGCTGCGCGAGCGCATCATCGCCCTGCCGCGCGACGACCGGTGGGCGACCATGGCGCGCTCGGCGGTCCGCGACGACCTGTACGCCACGCACGCCGAGCTGACCCGGGACGTGCTGCTCTCCGGTTCGGCCGGGGAGTCGGCCGACCGGCTGGCCGAGCAGTGGAGCGAGCAGAACGCCGACCGGGTGCGGCAGGCGGGGCGCACCATGTCGGAGATCTGGGAGACCGAGCGCTTCGACCTGGCGACGCTGTCGGTGGCGCTGCGCTCCATCCGCTCCCTGGCCGAGGAGTGAGCCCGGGCCCCTAGGGCACCGGCGCGCACACCGGATCGCCCACCGCATCGCACGAGGCCCGCGCGCGGCTCCGCCGCGCGCGGGCCTTCGCACCACGCCCTAGACTTGGGGGCGTGGCAGACCTAGACCCCGCAGAAAAGCTCAAGGAACTCGCGTCCACGATGGCGAGCGTCGAAGCCGTCCTCGACCTGGACGCCAAGAACACCGAGATCGCCGAGCTGCGCGAGCAGTCTGCCGACCCGGAGCTGTGGAACGACCAGGACCACGCCCAGGCGGTCACCCGCAAGCTGGCGAACCTGGAGTCCACCGTCAACAAGGTCGGCTCGATCCGCCAGCGGCTGGAGGACGCCGGCGTGCTCTTCGAGCTGGCCGCCTCCGAGGAGGACGCCGACGCCAGGGCCGAGGCCGACCGCGAGCTGGAGTCGCTGCGCGCCGACATCGGCGAGCTGGAGGTGCGCACCCTGCTCAGCGGCCCCTACGACGAGCGCGAGGCGCTGGTGTCGATCAACGCCCAGGCGGGCGGGGTGGACGCGGCCGACTGGACGCAGATGCTCCAGCGCATGTACCTGCGCTGGGCCGAGCAGCACGGCTACCCCACCGAGATCTACGAGACCTCCTACGCCGAGGAGGCCGGCGTCAAGTCGACCACCTTCGCGGTCAAGGCCCCCTACGCCTACGGCACGCTGCGCGGCGAGCACGGCACCCACCGGCTGGTGCGCATCTCGCCCTTCGACAACCAGAACCGGCGCCAGACCTCGTTCGCCGGGGTGGACGTGGTGCCGGTGGTCGAGAAGAGCGACCACGTGGAGATCGACGAGAGCGAGCTGCGCATCGACGTCTACCGCTCCTCGGGCCCGGGCGGCCAGGGCGTGAACACCACCGACTCGGCGGTGCGCATCACCCACACGCCCACCGGCATCGTCGTGGCCTGCCAGAACGAGCGCTCGCAGCTGCAGAACAAGGCGACTGCGATGGGCATGCTCCAGGCCAAGCTGCTGGAGCGCAAGCGCAACCAGGAGGCCGCCGAGCTGCAGGAGCTGCGCGGCGAGGGCACCAGCAGCTGGGGCACGCAGATCCGCAACTACGTGCTGCACCCCTACCAGAGCGTCAAGGACACCCGTACCGGGATGGAGACCGGCAACACCTCCGGCGTCCTGGAGGGTGACATCGACCCCTTCCTGGACTCCGAGATCCGGTGGATGCGCAGCCAGGAGAAGGACGGCAGGGCCTGAGCCGCGGGGCGGGAGCGCTTAGCCGGGTGTCGGCGCCGAGTCCCGGACGGCGCGCGGCCTGATACGCGACCGTTATGATCGGTTGACAGTTCCGATATGCTCGGTTCTGCTGCTTTGGTAGAGGGCGGCCGAGGCCGGAGCGCCCGAAGGGGCGCCCGGCGCTCCCCGGGGCCGTGTCGATCAAGGACATTCCGGGTTGCGTTCGCCTCTACACTGTCGTTTGGCCCCGCAGGCCGGTAGCTTGTGCCGGCCGGGCGGCCGGACCCTCCCTGAGCGGAACCCCGATGTCCGCCCGGGTGCCCCGATCTCCGAGAACCTTGTGATGCTCCTGTGATCCACTTCGATAACGTCACCAAGGTCTATACGACCCAGAAGCGACCCGCTCTCGACAGCGTGTCGATCGACGTCGACAAGAGTGAGTTCGTCTTCCTCGTCGGCCCCTCGGGGTCGGGCAAGTCGACGTTCCTCCGGCTGGTCCTCAAGGAGGAGAAGCCGACCAAGGGCAGGGTCCACGTCGCCGGCAAGGACCTGGCGCGCCTGTCCAACTGGAAGGTCCCGCACCTCCGGCGCCGGATCGGCTGCGTGTTCCAGGACTTCCGCCTGCTGCCGAACAAGAACGTCTTCGAGAACGTCGCGTTCGCGCTCGAGGTCATCGGCAAGCCGCGGCGGTTCATCCGCAAGGTGGTGCCCGAGGTCGTCGAGCTCGTCGGCCTGGAAGGCAAGGCCGACCGGATGCCCGAGGAGCTCTCCGGCGGTGAGCAGCAGCGCGTGGCGATCGCGCGCGCGTTCGTCAACCGGCCGCAGATCCTGCTAGCCGACGAGCCGACCGGAAACATCGACCCGGCCACCTCCATCGGCATCATGAAGGTGCTCGACAGGATCAACCGGACCGGGACGACGGTCGTCATGGCGACGCACGACGCCGCGATCGTCGACTCGATGCGCAAGCGCGTCATCGAGCTCGAAGAAGGCGTGGTCGTCCGGGACCAGACGCGCGGCGTCTACGGCCAGGCCTACTGACACCCGGCACCCGACGTCGGCCTCAGCAGCGCCGAAGCCCTCAAGGATGGACCTTTAGCACTCATGCGCGCACAATTCGTACTTTCCGAGATGTGGATCGGCCTTCGCCGTAATCTCACGATGACCATCGCCGTCATCATCACGGTGGCCATCTCCCTGGCCCTGTTCGGCAGCGGCCTGCTGGTGCAGCAGCAGATCTCGCACATGCGCCAGTTCTGGGACGAGCGCGTCTCGGTCACGGTGTACATGTGCACCGAGGTCTCCCCCTCGGAGGTCTGCCAGGAGAACGGCCCGGCCACCAAGGAGGACCGCGAGGCGATCCAGTCCGACCTGGAGTCGCTGGACGAGGTCACCGGCGTGGAGTACGTGACCGCGGCCGAGGCCTGGAAGGAGTTCCAGGACCGCTTCTCGGAGAACCGGGCGCTGACCGAGGCCGCCCAGGAGGGCGACATCCCGGACAACTTCCGGGTGCAGCTGAGCGACCCCAACAAGTTCGACGCCGTGGTCGAGACGGTGCAGGGGAGGCCGGGCGTCGACTCGGTCCACAACGACCAGCAGGTCCTCGACCAGTTCTTCGAGCTGCTGGACGGGCTCAAGTGGGCCGCGCTGGTGGTCTCCTTCGTGCAGTTGGCCGCCGCGGCGCTGCTGATCGGCAACACCATCCGCCTGTCGGCCTACAGCCGGCGCCGGGAGACCGGGATCATGCGCCTGGTGGGCGCCTCCAACTTCTACATCCAGCTGCCCTTCCTGCTGGAAGGGGCCATCTCGGGCCTCATCGGCGGCGTCATCGCCTCCGGGTTCATCGTGGCGACCCGGTACGTGCTGCTGGACCGGATCCAGTCCTGGTTCGCCTTCGACGTCTCGCTGGGCGCCGGTTCGCTGGCCTACGTCATCGGGCTCTCGATGGTCCTGGGCATCCTGCTGTGCACCATCTCGTCGTTCCTGACGCTGCGGCGCTACCTTCGGGTGTGAGCCAGGCCCGCCCCGCGGGCCCGACGGAGAAAGAGGAGAGGTCGAGTGCCTCGCGAGAAGGGCCGCAAGGTCATCGCGCAGAACCGCCGTGCCCGGTACGACTACCACATCGACGACACCTACGAGGCGGGGCTGGTCCTCACCGGCACCGAGGTGAAGTCGCTGCGCGCCGGGCGCGCCTCGCTCACCGACGGCTTCGCGCACGTCAAGAACGGCGAGGTGTGGCTGGAGAACGTGCACATCCCCGAGTACGCGCACGGGACCTGGACCAACCACGCGGCCCGGCGACCGCGTAAGCTTCTGCTGCACCGCACCGAGATCGCCCGGCTCATCGGCAAGACCCAGGAGCCGGGGCGCACGCTCGTCCCGCTGTCGCTGTACTTCAGCGAGGGCAAGGCCAAGGTCGAACTGGCCCTGGCCCGCGGTAAGCGAAGCCACGACAAGCGCCAGGACATCGCCGCGCGCGAGGCGCAGCGCGACATCGAGCGCGCCCTGCGCCGCCGCCGCTAGGCGAGGTGAAAGGAACAGCCAGGGTGTCCCCCCGTCACATCCGCCGGTACCTCAGCGCAGGAACGGGCCTGGCCGCCGCGGCGGCGCTCGCCGCGTGCGCGCCCCAGCCCTACCCGGACGTGGCGGTCCGGACCTTCCTGCTGGACTGGCAGGCGGGGGAGTTCGAGGCCGCCGCCCGCCAGACCGACGGCGACCCCGAGGAGGTCGCCGCGGCCCTGGAGAGCGCGCACGACCAGCTCGACCTGGCCGGCGTGCGGTTCGGCCTGGGGCCGGTGGAGCTGGAGGACGACGGCGCCACCGCCGCGTTCGAGGCCCAGGCCGACCTGGGCATCGGCGACCCGGTGTGGAAGTACACCGGGCGGATGGAGCTGAACCGCGGCGGCGACGGCTGGCGCATCGCCTGGGACCCCTCGGTGATCCACCCCGACCTGGGCGCGGGGGAGCGGCTGGCGGTCAACTACGACGTGCCCGACCGCGGCCGCGTCTTCGACCGCAACGGCGAGCCCCTGGTGGGCGAGGCGGAGGTGACCGAGTTCGGGGTCGTCCCCGCCGAGCTGGAGGACGGCGGCGCCGGCATCGCCGAACTGGCCGAGCTGCTGGGCGAGGACCCTGCCCCGATGACCGACCGCGTCCGCTCGGCTCCGCCGGAGGACTTCCAGCCGCTGGTGCTGATGCGCACCAAGGACGTGGACGCCGAGGTGCTCTCCGAGGCCGAGGGGATCACCGGGGTGCAGACCCGCGAGCAGCGCATGCCGCTGAGCCCGCGCGCCGCGCGGTCGGTGGTGGGCGAGGTCGCCGGGACGGCCGAGCACAACATCTCCTCCCGGGTGGCCAGCGCCTACCAGGCCGGCGACACGGTCGGCCTGAGCGGTCTGCAGAACGTCTTCCAGCACCGCCTGGCCGGGACCGCCACCACCCAGGTCGTCACCCTGGACGCCGACGGCGGGCAGACCGGGGTGCTCAAGGAGTGGCCGGGGGCCGCCAGCGGTGCGCTGACCACCACCCTGGACCTGACCGCCCAGCAGGCGGCGCAGGACGCGCTGGAGGCGATGCCCGGGCGTGCGCACCTGGTCGCGGTCGACGTGCGCACCGGAGAGGTGCTCTCGGCCGCGGGCGACCCGGCCTCCTTCGACAACGACGGTGCGCTGAACGCGCAGTACCGGCCGGGCGGGGCGTTCTCCATCGTCTCGGCCGCCGCGGCGCTGCGCAGCGGGGCGGCCACCGCCGACGGCCCGCTCGCGTGCCAGGAGAGCACCGAGGTCGGCGGGCAGAGCTTCGGCAACGAGGGCCCCAACGGGGTGTGGGCGCAGCCGCAGACGCTGGAGAGCGCCTTCGCCAACGGCTGCACTTCGGCGCTGGCCGGGCTGGCCACCGACGTCGGCGAGGAGGAGCTGCGCCGGACCGCGGCCGACTTCGGGATCGGCGCGGACTGGCGGCTGTCGCTGCCCACCTACAGCGGCGAGGTCTCCGCGGGCGGGGGAGCGGCCGAGACCGCCGGGGCGATGACCGGTGCCGAGGGCGTCACCGTCAGCCCGCTGGGGATGGCGCTGGCGGCCGGCGCGGTGGCCGACGGCACCTGGCACGCGCCGCGCCTGGCCGTGGACGCCGACGACCAGATGGCCGCCGAGGCGGCCGACGGGGAGAAGCTGGACGGCGCCACGGTCGAGGCGCTCCGGCAGATGATGCGCGCGACGGTGGAGCGCGGCCAGGCGACCCCGGCCAACCTGGGGACGGTCCCGGTGCACGGGCAGGTCGGCCAGGTGGAGCAGACCATCGGCGGGGATGCGACCACCGTGCAGTGGTTCGTGGGCTACCAGGGGAACGTCGCGTTCGCCGCGGTGGCCGAGGTCGACCCGGAGCAGGTGTGGGACCAGTACGCGCTGGTGGCCGGGAACACCTTCCTCCAGGGGCTGCCGGCCGGGTACGTCGAGGCCGGCTACGCCGAGCCGAAGACGGCCGAGGAGCCCGGGTCCTCCGAGGAGCAGGAGGGCGCGGACGGAGCCGAGGGCGGGGACACCGGCGAGGGCGCCGGAGGCCAGGACACGGGCCAGACCCCCGGACAGGGCCCCGGCCAGACCCCCGGTACCGGGGAGCAGACCGGGGCCGAGCCGCCCATCGGCGGCTGACCGGCCGGGAAAATCGCAGCAAAGTCGGCATTCGGGGCAACCTTGTCCGCCTCCGGGGGCGTCCTTCCTGGTGACCGGGCGACGCGATGGGGGGTCGCGTCACTCAGTCCAGGAGGCAGGGCCTCATCTCGGGGGTGGCTCTGCCGCAGGAAGGCCGGCCCGACCCTGCCGGCCGCCCTCGCGGGCCGCGTTGATGGATCCCGTCCGCGCCCGCGAGGGTTTCTGCGTGTTCGGGGGCCCGAGCGGGAATCAGCTTGGCGTCCCGTGCGTTGTACCGGTAGCGTTGGAACGCAGGACGCCCTGGACGGGGGCGGGGGCTCAGGCACCCGCGACCGCCCGAGGCGCCCTCGGGGGGCTTCGGCTCCCCGTGCGCGGGTCCCCGGGCCCGTTGACAAATCCACAGGGGGTGATCGGTTTCGACTTCGGTGATCGTTTCAGGGGAAGCGGGCCGAGGGTTGCGTTTGTGACCTCGTTAATCCTGCATTCGCATTAAATATCAAGTGCCAATTCCAAGCGCACTGAGTTCGCTCTCGCTGCCTAAGCGATAGCAACTCTGTCGGCCTGGGCCTGTCCTCGGCTCAGTGTCCGGCATCGTTAAGAGGACTCACCACCGGGATCAGGCCACGGGGCCTGGTGGGACATCTTCGTGGCTGGGCCTGTCAGCGAACTGTCCGTGGTAGCGCTGGGGCCGAGTAGAACGACAGCACGGACTGCGCCCGGAGAAGCTCTGGTGCGGTGCTGAAGGACGCGGGTTCGATTCCCGCCACCTCCACCCCTGAGAAAAAGCCCCTGGCCTGCGATGAGATCGCACGGTCAGGGGCTTTTTCATTTTCTGCGCGTCACGCGCGCGCCTCTGGGAGCGTGCCCGGGGAAAGGGGGCCCTGCCATCGGCAGGGCCCCCTTTCCTGTTTCCCGGCGGGGTCAGTCGGGGTTCACGCGGTCGGCCCCGTGCCCCCGGTCGTCCCAGCGGAATCGGAGGCGGGCCGTTCCGGCCCCTCCGTCCGCTCCTGCCGCTCGGCGTCCTCGGGGCGGCGGGACAGGCGGGAGGGCCACCACATCCGCCGGCCGACGTCCAGGCTCAGTGCGGGGACGAGGAGCGAGCGGACCAGCAGGGCGTCGAGCAGGACCCCGAAGGAGACCAGGAACGCCAGCTGGAGCAGGAAGAGGATGGGCAGCACGGCCAGCGCCGCGAAGGTCGCGGCGAGCACCACGCCGGCCGAGGTGATCACCCCTCCGGTGAGCGTGAGCGCGCGCAGCACCCCTTCCCTGTGGCCGTGGCGCACCGCCTCCTCCCGGGCCCGGGTCATGAGGAAGATGTTGTAGTCGATCCCCAGCGCCACCAGGAACACGAACGCGAAGAGCGGGACCACCGGGTCGGCCCCGGGCAGGTCGAGCACGTGGTCGAAGACCAGCGCCCCCGCGCCCAGTGCGGAGCCGAAGGACAGCACGGTGGTGGCGATCAGCAGCACGGGGGCGACCACCGACCGGAGCAGCACCACCAGGACCGCCAGGACCACCGCGAGCACGAGCGGGATGACGACCGCCAGGTCCCGCTCCGAGGTCTCCAGGGTGTCCAGGGCGACCGCCGCGGCCCCGCCGACGCGCGCGTCGGCGCCGGGCACCGCGTGGACCCCGTCGCGCAGGTCACGGACGATCTCCACCGCCTCGGAGGATTCGGCCGGCGCGGCCAGGGAGACCTCCAGCAGCACGCGTCCGTCCTCGACCCGCGGCTCGGCCGGTTCAGCCGCCTGCCCCGGGGCCTGGCCCGCGCCCGGCCCGGGGCCGTCGGTCAGGACCTGCGCTCCGGTGACGCCCGCGACCCCCTCGGCCGCGGCGGCGACGTCGTCGGCCCGCCCGGCCTCGGCGGTCACGACGGCCGGTACCGCCCCGGCCTCCGCGCCGAAGGCCCGGTCGATGGTGCGCTGCCCCTCGACGGCCTCGACCTCGGTGCGGAAGACGTCGAGCTGCGAGGTGCCCTCGGCCTCGAACTGCGGGACGAAGGCGGCGGCCGCCGCCAGCAGCAGCGTGGTGCCCACCCACAGGGCGCGCGGTCGGCGCTCGACCACCCGGGCGATGCGCCCCCAGAGGGGGTGCGCGCGCAGGACCGACCGGAGCGGGGCGTCGGCGTCCGGGTCGGAGGCCGCGCCGTCCGGGCGCGGGGCGAACGGCCAGAAGGCGCCCCGGCCCAGCAGGAGGAGCGCCGCGGGCAGGAAGGTCAGCGCGGAGACCAGGGCCGCGGCGATGCCCAGGGCGGCGACCGGTCCCAGGCCGCGGTTGGAGGACAGGTCGCTGGCGAGCAGGCACAGGACGCCGAGGATGACGGTCCCGCCCGAGGCCAGGATCGGGGCGGCGGTGCCGCGCACGGCCGATCGCACCGCCCGCACGGGGTCGGCGCCGGAGCGCAGGGCCTCGCGCTGGCGGGCGACCAGCAGCAGGGCGTAGTCGGTGCAGGCGCCGACGACCAGGATGAACAGGATGCCCTGGCTCTGGCCGTTGAGGTCGACCAGGCCGGCCTCCGCCGCGGCCCCGACGGCCGCGGCCGCCAGCACCAGGGCGAGCAGCGAGGCGGTGATCACCACCAGGGGCAGCAGCGGGGAGCGGTACACGGCGATGAGGATGACCAGCACCGCGGCCAGGGCGACGGCCAGCAGCGTCCCGTCGATGCCCCCGAAGGCGGCCGACAGGTCGGCGCTGATCCCCGCGGGGCCGGTCACCTGGACCTCGGCCCCCTCCAGGGCGCTGTCGGCCAGGAGGGCGCGCAGCTCCTCCACGGCCTCGCCGGTGTCGGCCGACTCCGCGACCGGCACCACGATCTGGGCGACGCTCTCGTCCTCGGTCCCGGGGACCGGGCCGGCGACCTCGCCGTCGACCCAGGGCTCACCGGAGACGCGCTCGGCGTCCTCGGAGATCGCGGCCAGGCTCTGCGGCCCCATCGGACCGTCCGCCGAGTAGACGGCGATCGCCGGAACCGCGGCCGAGTCGTCGAACGCCTCGCGTTCCTGCTGGACCTGCGTGGACTCGGCGCCCACCGGCAGGAACGCCGAGGCGTCGTTGGTCTGCGCGTCCGAGAGCCGGCCCATGGCCGAACCGAGCGGCCCCGCCGCCGCCAGCCAGACCAGGACGACCAGTACGGCCGCGCCGTACCAGGCCCTCCGGCCGCGTGTCCTGCCGCGCATCGCTCGTCCTCCCGGTGTGGTGTGCGTCATCAATATCTTGGTTTCCGTTTATCTTGGAAATCAAGATAAATCATGGGCCGTGTCCCGCGTCAAGCCCGGGCGCCGTTGTCCCCCGAAGGCCGTGAGCGCCTAGAATCCAGTCCCGGACACGGCGGCGCACCGGCTCTCCGGCGCAGTCGGGGAGTGGGGAGGTGCCCGATGGAGGATCCCGCCGGATCGGCGGACCCCGCCGGCAGGGCGGAGGGGAAGCCGCCGCACGGCGGGCGCGAAGAGCTGTACCTGGACATCCAGAACGACGGACAGCGCCTGGCCGCCGGGCTCATCCGCCTGCTGCACGCGATGTCCGACGGCTCCGGGCTCAACCCCAGCGACTTCCAGTGCTACGCCCTGCTGAAGGTCGGCGGCCCGATGACCCCGGGCGAGATCGCCCGGGACCTGCGCCTGACCACCGGGTCGGTGACCGGGGTGGTCGACCGCCTGGAGGCCCGCGGCCTGGTGGTCCGCGACCGCCACCCCGAGGACCGCCGCAAGGTGGTCGTCCGCCCCGCCGTCGGCGCCGAGAGGCCCCCGGTCCCCGGCGGGACGGGGATCAGGGAGGCGATGACCGCCCTGCACGACCGCTACTCGGTCGGGGAGCTGGAGGTCATCGCGGACTGGCTGTCCCGGATCGGCGCCACCCTCGACGCCCTGGCCGGGCGGTCCGTCCCCCCGGAGCCGGGCCCGGGCGGCTGACCGGCCGCCCGGCGCCGTCACCGGGGCTCCCCGCCCGTCCGCGGCTCTCGCTCGGCGGCGCGGACGATGTTGCGGGCCATCGAGCCGAACACGATGCCGTGGAAGGGGCGCACCGACCACCAGTAGAGCTGGCCGGCCAGTCCGCGCGGGTGGAACAGCGCCCGCTGCCGGTACCGGGTGCGCCCGTCGCGGACCTCGGTGCCCAGCTCCAGCCAGGCGAGTCCGGGCAGGCGCATCTCGGCGCGCAACCGCAGCAGCCGCCCCGGCTCGATCTCCTCCACCCGCCAGAAGTCCAGGGAGTCGCCGACCCGGAGCCGCCGGGGGTCGCGCCGCCCCCGCCGCAGGCCCACGCCCCCGACCGCGCGGTCGATCCAGCCGCGGGCGGCCCAGGCCAGGGGCCAGGAGTACCAGCCGTTCTCCCCGCCGATGCCCTCCACCACGCGCCACAGCGCCTCGGGGGAGGCGCGGGTCGCCCGCTCCCTGGTGTCGGTGTACAGCGAGCCGCCCGCCCAGCCGGGGTCCGTGGGCAGCGGGTCCGAGGGCGCCTTGGGCCAGGAGGCCGAGGACCACCGGGTGGCGACGTCGGCCTCGCCGATGCGCTGCAGCGCCAGGCGCAGTGCCGCGTCGGTGTCCAGGCGCTCGTGGTCCTGCAGGGCGTCGGCCAGGTCGTCCTCGCGGCAGACCACCTCGTGCCGCAGCGATTCCGCCAGCGGGCGGGCCACCGCCGCGGGGACGGGCGTGACCAGGCCGACCCACAGGCCGGACAGCCGCGGGGTGAGCACCGGGACCGGCAGGATCAGCCTGCGTCCGATGCCCGCGGCGCGGGCGAAGCGCTGGATCATGTCGGCGTAGGTGAGCACGTCGGGCCCGCCCACGTCATAGGCCCGATCGGTGCCCGGGGGCAGCCCATCGGCTCTGACCAGCAGGCGCAGCACGTCACGCACGGCGATCGGCTGCACCCGGGTGCGCACCCACCGCGGCGCGACCATCACGGGAAGGCGCTCGGTCAGGTAGCGCAGCATCTCGAAGGAGGCCGACCCCGAGCCGAGGATGACCGCGGCCTGGAGCACGACGGCGGGGACCGGGCCGTCGAGCAGGATGCGCCCCACGCGGCGCCGGGAGGCCAGGTGCGGGGAGAGCGGGCCGCGCTCGGGGGCGAGCCCTCCCAGGTAGACGATGCGCTCCACGCCGGCCTCGGCGGCCGCGTGGGCGAAGGTGCGGGCCGCCCGTGCGTCCTCTTCGGCGAAACCGCTCCCGCCGCCCATTGAGTGCACGAGGTAGTAGGCGGTCCGCACGCCCTGCAGGGCCGGCCTGAGCGAGGCGGCGTCCAGGACGTCGCCCTGCACCACCTCGACGCTGTCGCGCCACGGGTGGTCGCGCAGCCTCTCGGGGGAGCGTGCCAGGCAGCGCACCCGGCGCCCGGCCGCGAGCAGCTCGGGGACCAGCCGTCCGCCGATGTAGCCGGTGGCCCCGGTGACGAGGACGGTCACCGGTCAGCCCCCCGATCCCGAAGGCCGCCGTGTACGGCGACGCCGCTCTGGCCCCATGGTGGTTCCCCCGCTCCCTCGGCCGTCGCACCCCTGACGGCAACGGTGTGCCGGTCAGGCCCCGTCGGCAAGGCGAAACGCGTTCGCAACGCTTTTCCAAGGCCAACCTTTTGAGTTCCTGCGGTCCGCCGGCGGCAGAGGAGCCGAGTGGTCCCGGCTCATGGTCGCCTGCCGGGCGCCGGGTCGGCGGAGTGCCAGGTGGAGGGCGGCGGCCAGGGAAGGCCGGCGGTCCTTGCGGCACTGCTGTCGAGCGTTCGGCGTGCGGGCGGTCACCCGAGAGGGCGGTGGCGGAACGGCGGGCGCCGCATCCGTGCCCGCGTATCGGGCGGCGGGCCGTCGGAGGGTCGGCCAGGCGCGGCATCGCGGTGCATATCGGGTGCCAGAGGGGGCTCGGGGCATCGGGAGTGGTGAGACCACCACATTGGGCGCCCATAGTGGTGGTCTCACCACTCCCGATGCCCGCCGCCCCGTCCGGCCGGTCGTTCGAGACAGGGCCGGCACGCCTCGTTCACCGACGGCGCACCCGGTCACGGATCGAGGGCGCGCAGGGCCTCCTCCCAGCGGGTGCGGCGGTCCGGCAGGGGCTGTTCCCACCACGGGGTCCCGCGTTCGCCGAGGCCGGTCTTGGCCGTGTGCACCCGCGCGCGGGCCCGGCGCTCGGCCTCCCGGTCGTCCGCGCGGCGTGCCGCGGCCACCGCCCGCCGCGCGTCCATCAGGTGGTCCACCAGGCGGCGGCGCACGTCCTCGGGCAGCTCGGGATCGGAGGCGCGCCACCGGCGCCCTCCGATCAGGAGGTGGCGCCCGTCGTCGGACCGCTGTACGTCTGCCACCCCCCGGTCATGCCCGGGGAGCGGCGCGGCCACGCGCCCGCGGCGCTCAGAAGAGGGAGCGGAAGAGGGCTCAGGAGATCGGGCTCAGCACCCTCCGGCGGGGCCGGGGCACCTGCATCGGGGCGGGCGCGGTCACCGACAGCACCTGGGCCGGGGCCTCGGCGTCGAGGGCGGCGGTCAGGGAGGACAGCGCCTCGCGGGACGGGGCCGGGCCCAGGGGGCCCAGCTCGGCGCCCAGCCGCTGCCCCGGGGACAGGTCGGCGACCGCCCGGCCCAGGGCCTCGCGGGCGCGGGACAGCCCCGCGGACAGCCCGCCGGCCGCGCAGTCCACCTCCAGGCGCTCCCAGCGGACCCCGGCCAGCTCGTGGTGGCGGACGCCGGTGACGCGTCCGTCCCCGACGTCCGCCACTGTGGCGCCCTTCGGGCCCGGCTCGCCGGAGTGGCGTCCCTGCGGGGTGCCCGGGTAGACGATCCACGGGTCCGCCGACACCACGGTCCTGCGGTGCTCGTGGCCGAGCGCCCAGTAGTCGTAGCCCTTCCGTTCCAGGGCGTCCATGGCCGCCGGGGCGAACGGGACGTGCAGGACGCCCACGTTGGCCGCCCCCGGCACCGGTGCCGGCAGGCCGTGGACGGCGGCGGCGCCCGGGCGCGGGGCCGTGTCGGACCCGTGGAAGGCCAGCCCGGCGCCGTCCAGGACCACCGTGCGGGGCGCACCGGGGCCGAACCGGTGCACGTTGGGCGGCAGGGGCCAGGCCAGGCGGCCCGGGTAGGCGGTGTCGTGGGGCCCGTCGGCGACGACGACGGCCGCGTCCGCGGCGTGCAGGCGCTCGGCCTGCTCGCGCAGGCGGCGGACGGTCTCCTCGCGGTGGTGGTCGCGGTCCCACAGGTCCCCGGCGACCACCAGGGCGGCGGCGCCCTGGGCCAGGACCAGGTCGGCGAGCGGTTCGAGCACCTCGGCGGCGGCGTCGCGGGCGGTGCGCCCGGCCTCGGGCCGGCGCGGCGACAGGCCCCGCAGCGGGCCGTCCAGGTGCAGGTCGGCGGTGTGCACGAAGGTCGTCACGGCGGCCACGGTAGCCGCCCGCCGGGCCGCGGGACCGGACCCGCGGGGGACGCCCGGCGAACACCGGGCGAACACCGCGTGCGGCCCCGGTCCGCGGGCCGGCGGGTCACCGGTCCGTGGCGCCCACCAGCCAGGCGACCTTGCGGGCGGTCAGCGGGATGCTCTCGCTGGTGCCCAGGTGGACGCCGAAGGAGGCGAGGAAGGCGTGGCCGTGCTCGCGGCGCTCGCAGCCCACGTCCTCCACCGCGTACTCGGAGTCGGGGTTGCTCACCCGCAGCACGGGCGGCTCTCTGCGGATCACCCGTGTGCCGACACCGTACTTGGCCAGAGCCTCGGCCAGGCGCGAGAGCTGCTCGCTCTCGGCGGTCTCGGCGGGCGGCGGCGCCGTACGGGAACGCGCGTTCTTCTTCTTGGCCATGGCGCCTCCTCACGCTCGGACATGCCTTCACAGCACTGCCATTGTCACCCTCAGTAGCGTTACTCATCCGTAGCAACGGCCGCGACACGCCGGGCCGGTCGTGGCGGGCGCCCCCGGCGGCGGCGAAGGTGGCGGTCAGGAGCGAGGGGGAGGGGCACCGTGAAGATCGCGTTTCTCATCGTGGACCGCGACCACATCGGGGGTGTGGTCAGCGCCGTGCACAACCTGGCCGGGGCGCTCGCCGGCCGGCACGAGGTGGAGGTGGTGGCGCTGCGGCGGGCCCGGGACCGGTCCCCGTTCCCGCTCGACCCGCGGGTGCGGGTGGTGAACCTGACCGACGTGCGCCCCGAGTCGCCCACCGGCGACGCCGAGGACCCGCTGGCGGTGCAGCGCCCCCGCGTCTACCCGGACGACCCCGCGCAGAAGACCCCCAAGGTGGGGCGCCTGGCCGAGCTCCGGCTGCTGCGCTACCTCGCCGGGACCGACGCCGACGCGGTGGTCAGCTCCAACCCGAGGATCACCGTGGTGCTCGCGCGCGCGGACGGCGGCGGCTACCTGCGCCTGGCCCAGGAGCACTCGCACCCCTGGGGCTACGCCCGCGAGGTGAAGCGGGAGCTGTACCCCGCCTACCGGGCGATGGACGCGGTCACCGTGCTCACCCCGGAGGTCGCCGAACGCCTCCAGGCCGACACCGGCGGCGGGCACTCCATGCCCGCGGTGCCCAACTGCGTGCCCCCGGCCGGCGGGGGCGGCCTGCGCGCGGCCGGCGCCCCGTTCATCGTGACCGGGGGCGTGCTCAAGCCGCACAAGGGCTTCGACGTCCTGGTGGAGGCGTTCGCGAAGGTGAGCGGGGAGTTCCCCGAATGGGGCCTGCGCATCCACGGGGGAGGCCCGGAGAAGGCGCGGATCCGGGGCGTGATCGAGGAGCGCGGCCTGTACGAGCGGGCCCACCTGATGGGCCCGACCGAGCGCCTGCCCTGGGAACTGGCCAAGGGGGCGGTGTTCGCCCTGCCGTCCAAGCGCGAGCCGTTCGGCAACGTCCTGGTGGAGGCGATGTCGCTCGGGCTGCCCGTGGTGAGCGCCGACTGCGACCACGGGCCCCGCAACATCATCACCTCGGGCAAGGAGGGGCTGCTCGTGCCGCCCGGGGACGCGGAGGCCATGGCCGACGCGCTGCGGGTGGTGCTGGGCGACCCCCGTGCGCGCTCGGAGATGGGCGAGGCGGCGCGGATCGGGGCCGAGCGGTTCGACGAGGCGCACAGCGCGGAGCGCTTCGAGGCGGTCCTGGAGGAGGCGTCGAAGCGCCGGTCGCGGGAGGTCCAGGGGCGGGTCTCGGTCGACGGCTCCGGCGACGTCCGCATCGACCTGCACGGCGCGCCCGAGGGGTCCGAGGTGGTCCTGCACCGCCGCACCGGGGGTGCGGGCGGCGGGCGCGGGGCCGAGGCCGCCGTGTTCCCGGCGGAGGCGGGGACGGCGGTCGTCCCCCGGCTGGGCGGACCGGGCGAGGGGGAGTGGCGGGTCGCGCTCCGCCGGCCGGACGGCGCCGAGACGGCGGTCGGATGCTCCGCCTGCGACACGTCGGGCTACCTGGGGGCCCCGCGCCTGTCCCGGGAGGCGCCGGGGCTGCGGTCGCTCCTGCCGTACGTGGGCGAGGACGGCGCCCCGGCCGTGCGCAGCCGCGTGCGGACCGTGCACGCCGAGGTGCGGTCGGTGCGCACGGCGGAGGGGCGCATCACCGTGGTGGGGGAGCTGTGGGGCGCCGAGCCCGGTCCGGGCGCGCGGGTGGAGGCGGTGCGGCGGGGGAGCGGCGTGTGCGAGGCGGAGGCGCCGGCCCGGGCGGCGGGCGGGGGCGGCTTCCGCGCGGAGCTGCCCGCGCGCGTGTTCGCCTCCCGTTTCCGGGGCGAGGAGGCCATCTGGGACCTGTGGCTGCGCCCGGACGAGGGGGCCGACCGGACCGGGCTGTGCCGCCTGGACACCGACGTCCTGCGCACCACACCGGTCTTCACCCACCCGGACCTGACGGTGCCGGGCCCGCGCCGCCCCGGGGCGCGCCTGGGCCCGCTGGGCCTGCTGCGCCCGCGCCGGTGCACGGTGCGGGTGTACTTCTCCAGCGCCGACCGCCTGGCCGTCAAGGTCGTCGCGGCCCCCTGAGGCGGGCCGGAGGGGGCGCCGCGACCACGGCGCCCCGGCCTGGGGAACGGCGCCGTCCCCGGAGGCCGGGGGCCCGCCCCAGGGGGCGAATCGTCCGGTGATCGCGTGTCATGGACCCGCAATGACAACGCAGAGTAGTTGTATGGCTACAGAAAGGATGGTGTCCGGCACCGCCGGGGTCTCCGATTGGACTGCGCATGCCCGCTCTCAGCGTGATCGTCCCCGTCTACAACGTGGAGAGGTACCTGGGCGCCTGCCTCCGCTCGCTCCGCGGCCAGACCCTCACCGACCTGGAGATCGTCGTCGTCGACGACGGCTCCCCCGACGACAGCGCCCGGATCGCCGCCGAGCACGCCGGCGACGACCCCCGGGTCCGGCTCGTCCGGCAGGACAACGCCGGGCTCGGCGCGGCCCGCAACACCGGCGTCCGGCACGCGGGCGGCGACTTCCTCGCCTTCGTGGACAGCGACGACGCCGTCCCCCCGCACGCCTTCGGCACCCTGCTCGCCGGCCTGCGCGAGACCGGGTCGGACTTCGCCACCGGCAACGTGCACCGCCTCGACGAGCTGGGCACCCGCCCCTCCCCGATGCACCGCAGGATCTTCCGCACCTCGGCCCGCGCCACCCACGTGACCCGCCGCACCACCCTGCTCACCGACCGGCTCGCCACCAACAAGCTGTGGCGGCGCGCGTTCTGGGACGCCCACCGGCTGTCCTTCCCCGAAGGGGTCCTCTACGAGGACATCGCCACCGTCATCCCGGCGCACTTCCTGGCCTCGGGGGTGGACGTGCACTCCTGCCCCGTCTACCTGTGGCGCGAGCGCCCGGGCGACGACGCCTCCATCACCCAGGACCGCCTGCACGAGCAGGGGCTGCGGGACCGCTTCCGGGCCGTGCGCGCCACCGCCGACTTCGTCGGCGGCCACTGCGGCGCCGAGGACCGCCGCCGGTGGGACGCCACCGCCCTCGGCAGCGACCTGCGCATCTTCCTGCAGCTCCTCGACGAGGCCGACGACGGCTTCCGGACGCTCTTCTGCGACCTGGCCGAGGACTACCTGGCACAGGCGCACCCGCGCGCCCTCGCCTCGCTGCCCGCCCTCGACCGGCTCAAATGGCACCTGGTGCGGCGCCGCGACATGGACCGCCTGGCGGAGGTGCTCACCTTCGACAAGAGCGCCGAGAGGCGGCGGGCCGGCGCGGTCCGGCACGGCCTGGCCTACTACGGCGACTACCCGTTCAAGGACGACCCCGCGGCAGGCGTCCCGCGGCGCGTCTACCGGCTCGGCGCCGAGCTGAAGCTGCGCCAGAAGGCCGAGCGGCTCGCCTGGCAGGACGGCAGGCTGGTGGTCGAGGGCAGGGTGTGCCTCAAGCACCTGCGCCCGGTCCGCCGCTACCAGCAGTTCGTGCGCGCGCACGCCGTCGACCCCGACACCGGGCGCCGCCTCCGGCTGCCGGTGGAGGTCTTCCAGGCCCCCGAGTTCCCGGCCGCGCCCGACGCCGTCGGGGCCCGCCTCGACTGGGGCGGCTACCGGGTGGTGGTCGACCCGCTCCGGCTGGGCGGGCGGGACGGGCGGCGCTCCGGGGAGTGGCGGATCGACCTGACCGTGGTCAACCGGGGCATCGCGCGCACGGCCGCGCTCGCCTCCCCCGCCGCGGGCGCGCCGCGCCGCCCCGAGTCCGCCCAGGTGGCGCCGGGGACCACCGCCCGGCCGGTGTGGCGGGGCGGGGGCCTGCGGGTGCTCGTCAACGCGGACCGGGCCGCCGTCACCGGGCGCGCCTGCTCCGACGGGCACCTGGTGCTGGAGGGCGCGGTCGCCGCCCCGCCGCCCGGCGCGGCGCTGCGCCTGCGCCGCCTGCCGGGTGACCGGGAGGTGGACGTGCCGCTGCGCCTGACCGAGGACGGCGCCTTCGCCTGCGCCCTCCCGGTCGCCGACCTGGCCGACGGGCTGGAGGAGCGCAGGCGCGCCCCGGGCGGGCCCGTGGCCGGCGAGCGGTGGGAGGTCCGGCTGGTCGGCGAAGGCGTGGAACCGCGTGCGCTCTCCGTCGAGGGGGTGCCGGACGAGCCGCTGCTGTCCGGAACGCGCTGTGCGGCGGTGGAGCAGGACCACGCGGGCGCGGCCGTCGTGCGCGTCTCCGTCCCCCAGCCGGTCCTGCGGTCGGCCCGCTGGGAGGAGCGCGTGCTGGTCCTGGAGGGGGTGCTCCCCGGGGGCGAGGCGCTCTCGCCCGGCCCCCGCCTGGTGATCAAGGCGAAGGGGCGGAACGAAGAGCACGCCTTCCCCTTGGCGGTCGAGGGGGCGCGCTTCCAAGCGCGCGTTCCGGTGGACGCGGTCCCCTGCTTCGGTGACACGCTTCCCCTGGCCTCGGGCTCCTACCGGCTGCACATGCGCACCGCCGGGGCCGGCGAGGGGCCGGCCGGCGCAGGGGCCGCTCCGCAGGTGCCGGTGCGGGCCTCGCGCGTGCTGCTGGGCGGGCTGCCCGCCGCGGACGACTCCCCGGAGTGCCCGGCGGTGCTCGACGCCGCCGACGCCACCACGCCGGTCCTCACCGTCGGCCCGGCCCTGCTCCCCGAGGAGCGGGGCCCGCGGGCGCAGAAGCGGCTGCGGGAGGAGGCCTACCCGGCCATGCGGGAGCTGCGGGTGCGCTCGCAGGTGCTCTTCGACAGCTACTCGGGCAAGCAGTTCTCCGACAGCCCGCGCGAGGTCTTCGAGGAGCTGCGGCGCCGGCGCTCCTCGGCGCCGTCGCTGTGGCTGGTCCGGGACCGGCAGGTGCGGACGCCTCCGGCGGTGCGGCCGGTGCCGCACGGGAGCCGGGAGTACTTCGAGGCGCTGGCGACCTCGGAGGTGGTCGTCACCAACGCCCACCTGCCGTCGTGGTTCGCCAAGCGCGAGGGCCAGACCGTGGTGCAGACCTGGCACGGGTCCATGCTCAAGCGGATCGGGTTCGACATCGAGCGGGTGCGCTTCGCCGCCCGCNGCGCTCCGCCCCCCGCGGCTACCACGAGCGGCTCGCCCGGGAGGTGGCCCAGTGGGACTACCTGGTCTCGCCGAGCCCCTGGGCCACGCCCATCCTGCGCCAGGCGTTCCGGTTCGAGGGGACGGTGCTGGAGACCGGGTACCCGCGCAACGACATCTTCCACTCGCCCGAGCGCGAGGAGACGGCCCGCGCGGTGCGCGCACGGCTGGGGCTGCCCGAGGGCAAGAAGGCGGTGCTGTACGCGCCCACGTGGCGGGACGACAGGTTCTACTCGCCGGGGCGGTACAAGCTGGACCTGCGGCTGGACATCGAGCGGATGCGCGACGCGCTGGGGGACGGGCACGTTCTGCTCGTGCGCCGCCACCCCAACATCGTCGACCGGGTGCCCGGCGCGGGCGACGGGTTCGTCGTGGACGTGTCGGCCTATCCGGAGGTGCAGGAGCTGTTCCTGGTGGCGGACGTGCTGGTCACCGACTACTCGTCGCTGATGTTCGACTTCGCCAACACCGGGCGGCCGATGCTCTTCTACACCTACGACCTGGAGGAGTACCGGGACCGGCTGCGCGGCTTCTACTTCGACTTCGAGGAGGTCGCGCCGGGTCCGCTGATCCAGGACCAGGACGGCCTGGTGGAGGCGGTGCGGGCCGCCGACGCCGTACGGTCGCAGTACAGCGACCGGTATGCGGCCTTCGTGGACCGGTTCTGCCCCCTCGACGACGGCAAGGCGGCCGCGCGGGTCGTGGACGCCGTCTTCGGCGACCTCCACGGCACCGCCGGCACCGGGGCGTCGGTGCCGGCACCGACGCCCCGGCAGGAGACCCCCGCCCCCGATCTGGAGGAGGCGGGACCGGGAGGCACCTGACCCCGCTCGGCAGCGGAGCGACCGGGGTCCCCGGGTGTTCGCGGGGCAGGGCAGGGCGGCGGACCGGTGGCGCCGGTGCCTGTTCTCCGGTGGTGTCCGGACGGTGTGCCGAGGGCGTCGCCGTCCGGGCGTCCCCGTGGCCTGGCGGACGCACCGCCGCCACGGGCACCGTCGAACGCGTCACCGTCGGCCGCGAGCGGCCGCGAGCGCTTCATCGCCTCCGCCGAGGGCCGACGCCCCGGGAGGCGAAGAGGCGGGGCGGTCCCCCCGGCTCCCGGGCGGCCGCAGGGCCGCCGGGGCCCGGGCGGAGGCGGCGACACGGGAACAGCGGGACCCCGCTCAGGGCCGTCGGCCGGGCGGCGGGGTGCCGGGCGGAGGGCGGCGACGACGGGGCGGGGCGGTTTCCCGGCCTGGGCTGTCGGCCGCCGGTTGGTCGGTGGTGCGGGCTGGAGGGGGCGACGGGACGGCG
>NZ_ANAD01000074.1 GCF_000341245.1 Nocardiopsis halophila DSM 44494 | reverse complement strand
CGCTCACAAGGACGCGGCCGACAGTTCCACCACGCCGGCGGACACGGGGGCCGACCGCATGACAGTGTCCATCCCACCGACCCGACGGAAACCTCGGCAATGGGGGCGGAGCCGTGCTCCGCCCCCTGCGCGGCTATTCGACGTGCGTGCGCGGTCCGCCCGTGTGCCGCCTGGCCGAGGGCTCTTCGGCGAGGCGGATCACCGCCGTTCCCTCTTCTGCCGGGTCCGTTTCCGCCGGGCCTTCCACCGGGCCGCCCCCGGGACCGGGGGCAGCCGCCGTCGCAGGGCCCGGACCACGCGCACCGGGGCGTGCTCGATCGCGGTGCCGCCGCGGCTGTCCGGGCNGGCCCGCCCCCCCGCCCCTCCACCAGCGGCGGCGCAGGAGCGGCCCGGGGCACCCGGGCAGGGTGCGGACCGCCTCCTCTCCGCCGGTCTCCACCTCCACCCGCCAGCGGCCGAAGGGCAGGCGGTCGCGGCCCGCGAGGGGGACCGCCGCGGTGAACCGCAGCCCCGCCGCCGTGCGGGCGGCGGTCACGGGGAGCTCCACCGGGTCGCCCCCGCCCTTCGGGAGCAGGCGGACCGCCACCTCCTCCGGTGCGGCCTCCGGAGCGCGCACGGTCCCCGTCACCTCGAACCGGGAGCGGCCCGGCAGCCAGCACAGCGACACCTCTCCCACCGGCGGGTCCGCGGCCGCGTCCGCGGGGTCGACCCGGACCGCCAGGTGGCCGCCGTCGGTGTAGTACGGGCGCGCCCGGACCGTGCCGCCCGTGCCGCCCGCGGCGACGGCCGCGGTCGACGGGTAGGGGCAGGCCCGCTTCCAGTCGGCCGTGCCGAGCAGGCAGCGGCCCACCAGGTGCTCACCCCACCCGGTGCGCAGCCGGACGTCCCAGATCGCCCCTTCCGCCGTCCTGCCTTCCACGGGAGCCGGACCCGCCTTGGCGAGGGCGTCGACGGGCACCCGGGCGCGGAAACGGCCCGCGGCGTCCACCGGGCACGGCAGGCGGACCCCGGCACCGCGGGAGCCGCGCACGCCCAGCACCAGCTCGGCCTCCAGGTCGGGCGCGGTCGCCCCCAGCACGGTCCCCGACACCGTGATCCGGTCGGCAGCCACCGCCACCTCACCCGCCTCGGCGAACCGGTCCGCGTGCCGCGCGGCGATCCGGAGCCGCCCGTCCGGGCCGCGCTCGGGCAGCGCCACCGCCAGCCGCTTCACCGCGCGCGGGTCGTGGGGTGCCGAACGCAGGTCGACCAGGGTCGCGGGGACGGGGGTGAGCGGTTCGGCGTCCTCGCCGGGCGTGCCCGGGGCGTCCGACCGGAGCACGTCCCACCGTGTGGTGCCCTCGGGGAAGTCCCGGGGGTCCAGGTGGACCGTCCGCGCGCCCTCCGGGCACAGCCGCCGCTCCGCGCGCTTGGCGGCCCCGGCCCCGACCGGGCGCAGCACCACGAGGCCCGGGGGAGTGGCGAAGCCCAGCTCCACCACCCCGTCCCCGCCCACGGCGGCGGTGCAGTCGTCCGGGGCGGCCCGCCGGACCGGGACCGGCCGCCGGTGCCGCCCGCCCCCGGACCGGGTGGCCGCGCCGTCCGCGCCCTCCGTGCCGTCCCCGCTCTTCGTGCCGGTCAGGTCCTGGAACAGCGCCTCGTGCACGCGCGCAACCGCCTCGGGGGAGTAGCGCTCGGAATTGCGCAGCGCCGCCGCGCCCATCCGCGCCCGCAGCCCGTCGTCGCCCATCAGGCGGTCCAGCCCCCGGGCGAGCGCGTCGGGGTCCTCATTGGCCACGAGCAGCCCGTCCTCGCCCTGCCGCACGATCTCCGCCGGGCCGTGCGGGCAGTCCGACGACAGCACCGGAACCCCCGCCCGCATCGCCTCCACCAGGATCATCCCGAACGGCTCGTCCCGGGAGGGCACCGCGCACAGCGAGGCCATCGGCCACACCTCGTCCATCCGCGGGTGCGCCCCCATCATGAACGCGCGGTCCTCCAGCCCGAGCGCGTGGACCTGCCGGCGCCGCGCCTCCAGCCCACGCCCCCGGCCGAAGACCCGCACCGTCCAGTCGGGGTGGTCGGGCGCCACCCGGGCGAAGGCCTCCAGCAGCAGGTCGAAGCCCTTCATGCCGGTGACCCGCCCCGCGGCGACGACGCTCGGCGGCCCGGCGCCCTCCGAGCGCAGCGCCGGGGCGGGCACGCAGTTGGGCACCGCCTGCACCCGCACCCCCGGCAGGCGCATGCGGGACCGGTAGGTCCGGGCGTCGGTCTCGGTCACCGGGCAGACCGCGTCCAGGCGCCGGTAGTCGCGGGCCATGACGCGCAGCAGCGCGCGGTCGTACATCCCGTACGTCAGGTGCTCCTGCCCCACCACGGCCGCGCCTTCGGGTCTCAGGCGGGCCAACAGGACGTTGATGCCCGCGCGCGTGCCCACCACGACGTCGGGCGCGCTCCGTCCGAGGTGGTCGGCGACCAGTGCGTCGGTGCGCGCGCTGTGCTTGCCGTAGAGCTTCTCCTCCTCGGGGTAGAGCACCGACGGCCGGTCGGCCCCGGGCCCCGGCGGCTCGCGAAGGTCGACCAGCCACGACACCTGGACTCCGGGGCCCACGGGCAGCACCGGGTCGTCCCGGTGCCGGAACAGTGACACGATCGCGACGCGGTGCCCCAGGGCGGCCATGGCCTCGGCCTGGTTGACCACCGTGCGGATGGTCCCTCCGATCCCGTAGAGCGTGTGCAGCAGGTAGGCGATCTTCACGTGTCTCCCCCTTTCGGATCGAGGCGGCGAAGCCCCTCTCCTCTACGACTGACCGCTAGAGCTCCCAAGGCGGCGCGAGGGGGAAGTAGTTCTCCAGAAACGCGCCCATGAGCCTGATCTGCTCGGCGCGGGGGACACGGTCGGGGGGCGCGTCGGTGAGGCAGAACGCCTCTTGCTTGCGCTGGAGCAGGGATTCCAGCTTCCGGTGCTGGCCCGGGTCGCCCAGGTCCACATAGGTGTAGGCGACCGATCCCGGCCAGGCGCGCCCCGTCAGGTGCGCGTAGTAGTGGTGCAGGGGCACGGGCGAGAGGTCGGCGGGGCCCCGGAAGCGCGCGGCGGCGGTGGCCGCGAACTCCTCGGGGAAGCGCTCCTCCAGCTCTTGGAGCACCGACCGCCGCAGCGCGTAGGGCGCGTGGCGCATCGCGAAGACCGGGGCCCGGCCGAACGCCCGCTCCAGCAGGGCCCGGTTGTTCTTCTGCGCGGCGAAGAACGCGGGCTCCTCCGCGGACGGGGCGCCGAACGGCACCGCCGTGGCGGAGGGGAAGAACCGCGGTGCCCCGTTCCCGGCGAAGAACGCCTCCGGACCCACCGGCCGCCCGAGGAACATGTCGTCGTTGAGGTACAGGAAGTGCTCGGCGAGGCCGGGGATGCGGTGCAGCCGGGACTCGATGGCGTGCGAGTTGAACGTGGGCAGGTCGGCCGGGGCGAACACCTCCCGGTGGTCGACCACCCGCACGTCCGGGTGCGCGGCGTCCAGCCAGGGCGGCACCTGGTCGTCGGTGACCACGTGGACCCGGCGCACCCACGGCGCGAACATCGCGATCGAGCGCAGCGTGTAGCGCAGCTCCTCCGCGCCGGAGAAGCGGTTCTCCAGGGCCCCGTCGGCCCCGCCGCCCCCGCCGTGCCCGGCCAGCGCCGCCGAGAACCGGCGCCGCCAGGCCGGGTCGGTGCCGTCCACCCAGGTGACCACGGCGTCGACGGGCACGTCCACGTCGTCCACCAGCGGCCGGGCGAAGGGCTCCAGCGTCGGGTACTCCCGCCCGGCGAAGCGGGTGCGCACGCGCGCGCCCAGCGCGGCCGCCTCCACCCGGTCCCCGGCGGCGCACCCGTGCGGGGCCACCAGCTCCCGGCCGCCGGACGCCGGGTCCGGGTCCCAGAACTCCAGGTCGGCGCCGTAGGCCTCGCCGTAGCGCAGCGTCCGCCCGGAGGTGAGGACCGGGCGGAACACCCGCACCCCGGACGCGGCGGCCAGGGACGGGCACATCGGCAGCGGCACCGGTTGCGGCAGCGGGCCGCGCGGCCGGATCGGCCGGGCGTACGCGGGGGGCTCGGCCCCCGGGGCGCCGAGCGCGCCCGCCAGCGCGGACAGGGCGTCGGCGCGCAGGTCGCCGGGGACCATCACCCGCGGGTTGCGGCCCCGGTGGCGCACGAGCGCGTTCGGCACGCCGGCGCGCTCCAGCGCGTCGACGACCAGGTCGAGGTTGGCGCGCACCGCCTGGCGGGGGAACAGGTCGTCGCGCACCTCGGCCAGTCCGCCGCCCGAACGCACCAGGTGCGGGCGGTCGCGCCGCCACTCGGCCTCGCAGGCGCCGGCGCCCTCGGCCTGGGGAAGCGTCCCCTCCCAGGGCACCGCCCGCAGCGCGGGCCCCCGCACCGCCCGCGCCGCCTCGTACCGGGCGGCGCGCTCCGCGCGGGCCGCGGCCCGCTCCTCGGGGGGGACCTCCAGGAGCTCGCCGTAGAGCCGCTCCCAGCGCGCCGCGATCCGCTCGGGGGCGAACCGCTCCGCCCCCTGCACGGCCGACCGCCCCATCCCGGCGCGCAGCGCGTCGTCCTCCATCAGCTTGCCCAGGCAGGTCGCCAGGCCGCCGACGTCCTCGGGGGCGGCCAGCAGCCCGTCCACACCGTGCCGCACGACCTCGGCCGGGCCGGTGGGGCAGTCGTAGGCGACGGCCGGGACGCCCGCGGCCAGCGCCTCGGTCAGCACCAGCCCGAACGCCTCGGTCCGCGAGGGGAGCAGGCAGATCGCGGCCCGGGCCCACTCGGCGGCCATGTCGGCGGTGGGCCCGGCGAACTCCACCCGTCCGTGCAGGTCGTGCCCGGCGGCCAGGGCGCGCAGCCGGGGCAGCTCCGGGCCCTCGCCGCAGATCCGCAGCCGCCAGCCGGGGTGGTCGTCGGCGACCTGCGCGAAAGCCCGGACCGCGTCGTCGACCCCCTTCTCGGGGACCAGGCGGCGCGCCACCAGCACGGTTCCGGAGTCCAGGGACGAGCGCGGCACCGGGCCGGCGGGGGCCGCGTTGGGGATCGCCTCCAGGCNCCCCCCCCCCCCCAGCCACGCCCGGGACGGCTCGGTGAGCGCCACCAGGGCGTCCACCCGGGGCGCGAACGGCAGCAGCGGCTCGCCGGTCGGGCCGCGCAGCTCGGGGATCCGGTGCTCCTGGGCGACGAGCACGGCGCCGGGCGGGGCCAGCGGGGCGGCCAGGGCCGTCAGCGCCGGGCTGGTGGTCACCAGCACGTCGGTGTCCAGGTGCGGCAGCGCGCGGGCCGCCTCGATGTCGCACAGCCGGTCGTAGGCCGGCTCCCAGCGCGGGTCGACCAGCTCGCTGTCCCGGCCGGCCAGCTCCCGGCAGGCCGCCTCGTCCAGGCCCGTGGGCCGGGCCGGCCGCCGGACCGGGCCGCGGGCGTCCACCAGGTGGCGCACCCGCACCCGCGGGTCGACGCCGAAGAACGGGGCGTCGGCGGTGCGCAGCACGCTGAGCACCTCGGTGCGGTGCCGCCCGGCGAGGGCGGCCGCCTGGGAGAAGGCGGCCATCTCGGTGCCGCCCATGGCGTCGGCCCAGGTCACCAGGTATGTGATCTTCATGCGTCTCCTCCCGGGGGTGCGGGGGCGGGCAGCGGTCGGACCCCGGCCACCAGCGCGGTCCCGCCGCCGGGGAGCGGGCCGTCGTGGAAGACGCGCACGCGCAGGGGGGGCACCCCGCGCCCGGTGCGCACCGTCGCGTCGGGCACCGGAAGGGCGGCGCGGGGGCGCTCCAGGTCGGTGCGGGGCAGGCCGACCGTGAGGTCGGCGCCCGAGGCGGGGCGGAAGCGCACCACCCAGCGGACCTCGTCGGTGCCGCCGCAGGAGCGCGCCATCCGCTCCAGCGGCAGGTCCAGGGCGAACGCGGTCCCGCGCGGGTCGGGGCGGCGGTCGGGGTGCACCGGCAGCTCGGTCCGGTGCCGCCGCGCGCGCAACAGGCACGCGGGTTCGCCCTCCAGGCCTTGGAGGAGGCCTTCCACCCGCACGCCGTGCGGGCGCACGTGCACCTGCTCCACCCGTGCGGCGGGGGCGGGCGGGCCGACCCTGACCGTGGCCCGGCCCCCGGGGCCCGCCTCAAGAGCGAGCCCGGGGGCCTCGGTCGGGCGGACGTCGTCGGGCGCCTGGAGGCAGAACGCACGGCTCCCCAGGCGTCCGGACACGATGAACCGCACCGTCCACACGCCCGCCTCCAGGCGCACGGCGGCCAGGTCCGACGGGACGGGGACGCCCTGCGCGTCCGGGGCCACCAGTGCGGCCGTCGCGCGCACGCCCCAGCGCCCCTCGGAGGCCGGGTAGACGTCGGCGGGCAGACGCACGGCGGTCCCCCGCGAGCGCAGCTCCAGGGCGGCCCCGCGGGGCGGATCGAACCCGGGCGGCACGGCGGCCGCGTTGAGGGCGGATCCCGCGAGCAGGAGCAGCTCCGGGCGGAGCACACCTGATCCGGGGATCACACCGACTCCGGTTCGAGGACCGCGGACGCCTCCGGGCCGGTGGAGGCAGCCTCTCCCGGGGGCGGCGCCGCGGGCAGGGGCCGTTCCATGGAGGAGGGGAACGGGAAGCGCTCCTCCAGCACCCGGTGCAGCGCGCGCGTGGCGGCCCGCTCGTCCTCCTCGTCCACGGGCACGGTGTCGTTCAGGCACACGGTGTCGTACGAGCGCCCGGCCAGCAGCCGCTCCAGGCGGGCGGCGGCCCCGCCGGTGTCGGCCAGGTCGACGTAGGCCGAGCGGATCCTGCCCTGCACAGCGCGCCCGGTCAGCAGGGCGTAGGTGTGGTGCAAAGAGGAGGCCACCGACACGTCCGTGGTCGTGCGGAAGCGCGAGGCGGCGGTGCGGGCGACGGCGTCCGGGAAGCGTTTCTCCAGCTCCCGCATCACCTCCTTCACGTGGGCGAAGGGGGCGTGCTTGTACTTCTGGGCGGCGGCGCGGCCGAACTCCTCCCACAGCAGCCGCCGGTTGTTCTTGGCCGCCGAGTCCACCGCCCGCTCCTGCGGGGACGCCTCGCCCAGCCCGAACTGGAAGGGCGAGGGGAACACCTTGGCGATGCCGTTGGGGTGGAAGAACAGGGCGGGGGTGACCGGCCGCGCGAACAGGACGTCGTCGTTGAGGTAGAGGTAGTGCTCGCTGAGGCCCTCGATCCGGTGCAGCCGCGTCTCGATGGCGTGCGAGTTGAACACCGGCAGGTCCGCACCGGGCCCGAAGACCTCGCGGTGGTCCACCAGGCGCACCCGCGGGCAGGAGGTGTCCAGCCAGGCGGGGCGCTGGCCGTCGGTGACGATGTACACGGTGCGCACGAAGCCGGCGAACATCTCCAGCGAGCGCAGCGCGTAGCGCAGCTCCTCGCGGTCGGTGAACCGGGAGCGCGCGGTCCCGTCCGGCGGGGCGGCTCCGGCCGCGGCAAGGTGGCGGTCCCGGCGCGCCGCCCAGGCCGGGTCGGCGCCGTCCACCCAGGTGAAGACGGCGTCGACGGGGAAGTCCACGTCGTCGGGCAGGGGGCGGGCGAACGCCGGGAACGTGGGGTGCTCCCGCCGGCCGGCGCGGATCCGGGCGGGTGTGCGCTCGGCGGGCGGGAGCACGTCCGAGACGCGGTTGCGGCGCGGGGCGACCAGGGTGCCGGGGACGGGGTGCTCGGGCAGCGGGGCGCGCAGCCGGGACCGCACACGGTCGCCGTCCGGGGCGTGGGGCCCGGCGGGGGCCTCGCGCCAGAACTCGATCACGCACCCGTGCTCGGGGCCGGCCACCACCTGGGCGCCGGGCCCGGCGACGAACATCCCCACGCGTACCGCCCCGGCGCCGCGCAGCCGGCGCGCACAGCGGCGGGAGGCCAGGGGACGCAGGTAGTCGCGCGGGTCCTTGCGCAGGGCCGCGGCGTACAGGGCCTCGCCGGCGCCCGCGGCGGAGAGCAGGTCCAGCACGCGGTCGCGGTCGCCCTCGTGTACCCCGACGGTGTACTCGCCGGGGGCCCGCCCGTTGACCATGAAGTAGTCGATGCCGGCGCCCTCGAGGAGGTCGGCGCACCGTTCCAGGGCCCGGAGGGCGAGCGCGCCGGTGCTGAACGGGCCGGTCCACCGGTGCGCCAGCACGGGGCGGCCGCGGTGCAGCGCCGGGACCAGGCGGTCGTCGGCCTCCAGCAGCGCCTTCCAGCGCAGNGGGGGGGCCCGGGGGGGGAGCCGGTGCAGTGCGGCGGTCGTGCCCCGCCTCAGCCTCCGTGCGAGCGGCGTGGTGATGGATTCCAGCAAGGCAGGCGCCCCCTTGGCCGTATCGGTCCGGTACGGCTGCGCGGAGGGAAGGCGCAGCACATGGGTGCTCGTCTTCTTCGCGTGAGGGGCGCAAAGATCCGGTATGCGGTTGTCCTGTGCGCAGGACGGCCTGCGGCCGCCCTTGGTCCTCCACCGGTGTGCGGGCCCCGGGGGCACCCGCCGAGCCCGGTGGAAACACGTCGTAGCGGGGTCGACACGGGCAGTCTTGCGTAAAGCGGAGGTGATCTGTCGGTGACACGCCGCTCCAGGGCGGTTCAACCCCAGGTCAGGGCTGTGCGGTCACCGGGCGGGGACGTCACCCCCGATGGGCGGGTCCGCCTACCTGTACTGACCACCGAGGTCGGATACGGCCCGGCTGCGATTCGACAGTAAGAGAGGGCCTCCGACATAGGTGTGGGCTGTCGGGACCACCACCTGAAGAAGGCCAGGAGGCCCTCCGTGGCCCACACAGCCCGCGCCAACGCCGAATCGGCCCCCGAGGGGCGCCTGGCTCCGGCCCGCTTTGTCGTCGAGGACGGACGGCCCCTGCGCCGGGCCGCCGAGCGCTTCCAGGCCGGCCACACCACCGCCCGCCGGTGGGCCGAACGCTTCCGCACCGCGCTCGACGGCCCTCCCGCGTCACCAGCCTCACGGGGCAGCGCACCTCGCGCACCTCGGCCGGGAACGGCGCGGGCAGTGACGCAGGCACCGCGCCCGAGAGGTGCACCGGCGCCCGCCGCCTGCCGGAGCGCCCCGGCGAACACGCCGTTCCTGTCTCCCCGCCGCCCTGCCACAGGAGCCGCTAGGCGCGCCGCACGGCGGCGAGTGCGCTGAGGACGGCGGACCGGAGCGGACTCGACGACCAACGCCTGTGCCGTCGGCCGACGGCACAGGCGCGATCAGGGGGAGTGCGGCCCAGGTGCGGCCGGGCCGGGTGGGCGTCCGGCGGACGCCGCCCTACAGCTCCTTCACCCACGCCCCCCGGTGCATCACCGAGGCGACGGACAGGTCCTCGTCGAGCACCAGCAGGTCGGCGCGGTAGCCCGGCCTCAGCTCGCCGACGCCCTCGATCCCCAGGGCCCTGGCCGGGACCGCGGTGGCCGAGCGGGCCGCGGTCTCCAGGTCCACACCGTCCACGGTCTCCACCGTGCGGCGGATCGCGTCGGGGAGCACGATGGTGCTGCTGGCGATCGTCCCGTCCGCCAGGCGGGCCTCGCCCCCGCTCACCCACACGTGCAGCTTGCCCAGGGTGTACTCGCCGTCGCCCAGCCCGGTCGCCGCCATCGCGTCGGTGACCAGGGTGATCCGGTCGCCCCCGGCCGAGGCGAAGGCCACCTCCGCCGCCGCCGGGTGGACGTGCACGCCGTCGTTGATCAGCTCGACGGTGACCCGGTCGTCGGTCAGCGCCGCCCCGATCGGCCCCGGCTCGCGGTGGTTGAACGGCCGCATCGCGTTGTACAGGTGGGTGGCCACCGTCGCCCCCGCGTCGAAGGCGGCCCGCGCCTGGTCGTAGGTGGCCTCGGTGTGGCCCACCGCCACGGTCACGCCCTGCGAGGCGGCCGCGGCGACCAGCTCCCGCGCGCCCGGCAGCTCCGGGGCGACCGTGATCATCTTCAGGTGGCCGCGGGAGGCCTTGAGCAGCGCGTCGAACTCGGCGGTGTCGGGGTCGCGGAGCAGCGCGGGGTCGTGCGCACCGTGCTTGTTCACCGAGATCCAGGGCCCCTCCAGGAACATGCCGGCGATCAGCCCTTCCTCGGTCAGGTCGGCCAGCGCCCGCACCTGCTCCAGGGTGTCCTCCGGCGTCGCCGCGACCAGCCCGCCGACCAGGGTGGTCACCCCGTTCCCGCGGTTGAACTCCACGATCGAGCGGAGCCGCTCGGGGTCGGTCTCGGTGAACGCGGCCCCGGCGCCGCCGTGGATGTGGGTGTCCACCGTTCCGGGGATCACGGTGCGCCCGCCCGCGTCGACGGACCCGCCCGGCCCGCTCGGCGGTGTCCCGGGGCCCAGGTCGGCGATGGCCCCGTCCTCGGTGCTCAGCCACCCGTCGACGAAGCCGTCGGGGGTGAGCAGCCGTGCGTTGGTCAGGGTCGTCCGGCTCGCGCCCATGCTCGGTGGTCCTCTCCTCGGTGCTGTGCCCGATGCCACACCCGGAGGGTGCGACATTTCCGCCCATGATGCATTGACCATAGCGCCGGGTCCGCTCATGATGGTGGGCATGTCCGCCGGTGAGCTGCTCGTCCAGCGCCTGCACGTCGATCTCCGACAGCAGGCCAGCGCCCTGTGTCTTAGTTAGCGCCCTACGGGGGCACGGTCCCCCGCCCACCGGTGGCGTCCCCGCCTCTCTCCTTCCCCGGCTTCCGGCGCCCTTGCGCGCCCGCCCCGCCGAACCGTTTCGGCGGCGCCCGAGCCGCCGGCCGCGCACGGCGCCGGCCCCGCGGGAGGCGCGGTCCCTCCCGGTGACGTCGTTCCACCGCCCGACCGGCGCGTTCCCGCCCGGCGACGACGCCCGCGCAACGCGCCCGACGCCCCACATGCGCTTTCGCGGCCCTTCCGGGGGCCGCGCCACTTGGAGCAGGAGACCGCAATGACCCGTTTCACCGTGCTCGTCGCCGATCCCCGACCCCGGTCCGCCCTGGCCGCGGCCGCCGACCGCGCCGCCCGCGCCCTGGCCGCCCAGGCCGGGGTGGAGACCGCCCCCCACACCGTCGACCTGGCCGAACTGGGCCCGGCGCTGCTGGCCGCCGACGCGGGCCGGGACGTGGCCGAGGCCGTCGAGCGGGTGCGCGACGCCGACGTGGTGCTGGTCGCCACGCCCCAGACCCACGGCTCCTACACCGGCCTGCTCAAGGTGTTCCTGGACCGGCTGCCGGAGCTGGGGCTGGGCCGGGGCGTGGCGGTGCCCATGGCGGCCGTGCCGGACCTGCGCAACGGCCGCAACATCGAGGAGGACCTGCGGGTGCTCCTGTCCGACCTGGGCGCCTGGGTGGTCGAGCCGGCCCTGCTGCTGGCCGACCCCGAGCTCGCCGAGCCCGCCGAGGTCATCGGCGCCTGGGCCGAGGTCGCCGCCCCGGCCCTCGGCGAGGCGGTCGCCGTCTCGGCCTGACCCCTCCGGCCGGGGCCGGATCCGGCCCCGGCCGCACCCGGCCGCGGTCTCAGAGCGCCCCGGCCGCCTCGCGTTTGCGGGTGGTGTCGGCCTCGGCCTGGGCGCCGTTGCCGCGGACCAGGACCACCACGACGAGCGTGAGGGCGAAGCCGCCCGCCCGCAGGGCGAGCATCAGCGGGTCGTCCGGCAGGGCCTCGTCGAAGATGACCGTGCCCAGGACCACCATGAACACGTTCCCGGCCACGTTGGCGACCGGCGCGGTGATCGACGCCCGCGCGCGCTGCATCGACGTCTGGAACAGCACGATCCCCACCGCCCACCCGAGCGCGTACAGGTAGGGGAAGGGCGAGGCGAGCGCCGGGAGGACCGCCGCGGGCAGGCCCTCGTCCGCCAGGAGTCCGCCCAGGCCCTTGCCCTGCAGCCCGGCCGTGCCCTGGGCCAGCCCCGCGGCCGCGCCCATCGCCGCCGCCGACACGTACCGCCCCCTGCCGGAGGCCAGGGCCACCGCCCCCACGCATGCCACGACCGTGCCGACGCTGACCGCCAGCAGCAGCGGCATGTCCGGCACGGTTCCGGTCTCGCCGCCGTCGCCCAGGGACAGGCTCAGCAGCAGCAGGGCGACCGGCATCAGCCCGAGCGCCGCCTTCTCCCCGCGCGTGATGGGGTCGCCCAGCACCAGGGCGGTCAGCAGGAGCATGACGGCGATCCCGCCGGCGAAGGCGGGCTGGACGACCGATACCGGGGCCAGGCCGAGGGCGACCACCAGGCCGAGGCTGCCCAGGGCCGCCATCGCGCAGCCCCCCACCCAGCGCGGGTTGGTCAGCAGGACCTTCGCCAGGTGCAGGGGGCGCCGCACCCCGATGGAGGGCGCGCCGTGGAGCGCGCGCTGCTCGACGGCCAGTCCGAGCGAGTAGACCGCGGCCGAGAGCAGGGCCGCGAGCAGTCCGACCACGGGTCCCGCCTTTCTGGAACGCGTTCACGCACCGGAGTCGTCCGGTCCGTGTCGTCTCGTGTCGTCCGATGGTAGTTGACGGCGTGTATATAACCAGTTCTAGTCTGGCTCCATTGGCGACCGACCCCCAGGGAGCTGGCCATGGCGATCGGACTCACCGGAGACCACGAGGAGCTGGCGGCGTCGGTCCGCGGCTGGATCGGACGGCTGGACGCCGGGTGGGAGGAGGACACCGGCGACCCGGGCCCGCCCCCGTTCTGGTCCGGGCTCGCCGACCAGGGCCTCCTCGGCCTGCACCTGCCCGAGGAGCACGGCGGACAGGGCGCCGGCCTGCTGGAGCTGGCCGTGGTCCTGGAGGAGTTCGGCCGCGGCCTGGTTCCCGGCCCGTTCCCGCCCACCGTGCTCGCTTCGGCCCTGGTCGACCGCTGGGGCGCCCCCGGCCTGCGCGCCCGGCTGCTGCCCGGCCTGGCCG
This sequence comes from Nocardiopsis halophila DSM 44494, assembly GCF_000341245.1. Taxonomy (GTDB): domain Bacteria; phylum Actinomycetota; class Actinomycetes; order Streptosporangiales; family Streptosporangiaceae; genus Nocardiopsis_A; species Nocardiopsis_A halophila. Next base: position 39,926 of record NZ_ANAD01000074.1, on the reverse strand, counting down.
GCGGTGCGCACACCGCCGCGTTCGCCCCCGGTCCGCCGCTGGAGGCCGAGGAGGGGGCCGACGGAGGGCTGCGCCTGTCCGGCACCCTGCGCCCGGTTCCCGGCGGCGCCGGGGCCGCGTTCGTGGTCGCCCCCTACCGCCGGGGCGGGAGCGAGGGCTGGGCGGTGCTGGACGCGGACGCCCTGCGCGCCGAGCCGCTGCCCCCGCTCGACCGGGGAAGGGCCGTCGCGGCGCTGCACGCCGACGGCGCCCCCGTCGGAGCGGACGCGCTCCTGGACGGCCTGGACCGCCGCGACGCCGAAGGCGTGGCCGCGGTGCTGCTGGGCGCCGAGGCCGCCGGGACGGCGGCCTGGTGCCTGGAGGCCGCCGCCGAGTACGCCAAGGTCCGCGTCCAGTTCGGCCGCCCCATCGGCGGCTTCCAGGGCGTCAAGCACCGGTGCGCGCGCATGGCGGTGGCGCTGGAGCAGGCCCGCGCCGCGGTGTGGGACGCCGCGCGCGCCTACGACGAGCGTCCCGGCACCCCGGACGGCCCCTCCGCCCCCGGCCCCGCCCGGTTCGCCGCCGCCGTCGCCGGGCTCACCGCACCCGACACCGCCCTGGAGTGCGCCCGCGGCTGCATCCAGGTGCACGGCGGCATCGGCTTCACCTGGGAGCACGACGCCCANCCGCCACCTGCGCCGGGCCAGCGCCCTGCGGATCCTGGCCGGGACGCCCGCCGACCGGGCGGCCGCGGTCGCCGAACTGGCCCTGGCCGGGCGCCGCCGCACCGTCGAGATCGGCCCCGACCTGGGCGGGGAGGAACTGCGTGCGGCGATCCGCGCCGACGCCGACCGGCTGGCCGCCATCGGCGACGAGCGGGAGCGCTTCACCGCCCTGGCCGACGAGGGCTGGGTGATGCCGCACCTGCCCCGCCCGTGGGGGCGCGACTCCTCCCCGCTGGAGCAGGTGCTCATCGAGCAGGAGATGCGGCGCGCAGGGGTCAAGGGCCCACGGCTCGCCATCGGCGCCTGGGTGCTGCCGTCGCTGGCCGTGCACGGCACCCCGGAGCAGCAGGAGCGGTTCCTGCGGCCCACCCTGCGCGGCGAGACCGTGTGGTGCCAGCTGTTCAGCGAGCCCGGCGCCGGGTCGGACCTGGCCGCGCTGTCCATGCGCGCCGAACGGGCCGAGGGCGGGTACCGGCTCACCGGGCAGAAGATCTGGACGTCGATGGCCCAGTCCGCCCAGTGGGGCATCTGCCTGGCCCGCACCGACCCGGCTGCGCCCGGCAAGCACGAGGGCATCACCTACTTCCTGGTGGACATGGCCGCGCCCGGGGTCCAGGTGCGGCCGCTGCGCGAGCTCACCGGCCAGGCCCTGTTCAACGAGGTCTTCTTCGACGACGTGTTCGTCCCCGACGACCGGGTGGTGGGCGCGCCCGGCGACGGCTGGCGGGTGGCCCGCACGACGCTGGGCAACGAGCGGGTGGCGCTGTCCTCGGGCGACGGGATCGGCGCGGGCCTGGAGGAGCTGCTCGGCTTCCACCGGGCCGGGCCCGAGCCGGACGGCTGGGGCGCGGCGCCGCCCGCCGACCCGGCCGACCGGGAGGTCGCGGTCCGGCTGGGGCGGCTCATCGCCCAGGGGCAGGTGCTGGAGCTGCTCGGGCTGCGGGTCACCCTCAAGCGGCTCTCCGGTACCGAGCCCGGTGCCGAGGCGAGCGTGCGCAAGCTGCTGGGGGTGGAGTTCGCCCAGCGCGCGGCCGACCACCTGTGGGAGGCCCAGGGCGGGGCGGCCGTGTGCGAGGAGCCGGGCGGGCCGACCGGGATCTGGGCGTGGTACATGCTCTTCGGCCGGTCCATGACCATCTACGGCGGCACCACCGAGGTGCAGCTCAACATCATCGCCGAGCGGCTGCTCGGCCTGCCGAGGGACACCGAGGACTAGGGACGCGTGGCGGACGAGGACGGCGGCCCCGGCGAGGGCGCCGAAGACGAAGACAGGGCCGGGGGCGGGGACGGCGGCGGCACCGGCGGTACGGCCCGGCCCCGCCGCCTCGGCCTGCCCCGCTTCGAGCCGACCCCGCTCGGGCTGGTCGGGGTGGCCCTGGGGGCCATGTTCGCGACCCTGCTGGTGATCCAGGCGGCGCTGGGCTCGTTCCGCACCGGCGCACCGGACGAGGAGCCGTCGCCGCCTCCGGCGAGCGGGACCCCGCCGGAGGGCACCGCGCGCATCCTGGTCGCGGGCGACTCCGTCGTGCAGGGCAGCAGCGGCGACTTCACCTGGCGGTACCGGCTCTGGCGGCACCTGGAGGACGAGGGGGTCGACGCCGACTTCGTGGGCCCCTACGACGACGTGCTCGACGTGAACAGCGGCAGGCCCGGCAGCGACGCCTACGCCGACCCCGGCTTCGACACCGACCACGCCGGGGTGTGGGGGGCCACGACCGAGGACACCGCGGCCTCGCTCGGTGAGCACGTGGCCGAGTACGAGCCGCACTACCTGCTGTTCATGGCCGGGATCAACGACTTCGCCGAGGACTCCTCGCCCGCCTGGGCGCTGGAGGCGGTGCGCGACGCGGTGACCGCGGCGCGGGTGGCCGACGGCGGGGTGCAGATCGTGCTCGGCGAGGTCACCCCCGTGGCCGGGACCGGGCGGGACGAGGAGCTGAACGGCAAGGTCCGCGCGTTCAACGAGGGCCTGGCCGAGCTGGCGGCGCAGCTGAGCGGGCCCGGGCCGGTGGTGGTGGCCCCCGCCGCCGAGGGGTACGCCGCCGAGGACGACAACTGGGACACCACCCACCCCAACGCCCGCGGCGAGCTGAAGATCGCGGCGGCGTTCGCCGATGCGCTGGCCGGGGACCTGGGCCTGGGCGGGGCCTACGAGCGGCCGCTGCCGGACGTGGCGGTCGGCCCCCGGCAGGCGCCGGAGGTCGGCGTGGAGGACGAGGGCGGCGGCGACGTGCGGCTGAGCTGGGATCCGGTGCCGGGGGCCACCCGCTACCAGGTCCTCCAGCGCCGGGTGCGGCCGGACCCGGACGAGGAGGTGGCGCTCCCCGCGCAGGTGGAGGGCGAGGCCGGGGGGACCCGGTCGGTGACGGTGGACCGGCTGCTCAGCGGGGCGGTGTACGAGTTCACCGTGCGGCCCTACAAGGGCGGGGACGCGGGCCGGGGCTCCGAGCCGGAGCGGATCGAGGTCGACCCGGAGCCGCCGGGGGCGCCGGAGCGGCTCCGGGTCGAGGAGGACGGGGGCGGCGACCCCGAACTGGCCTGGGAGGGGGCCGACGGGGCCGGGCACTACGAAGTGGTCCGGCGCGAGATGGCGTGCAGGGACCCGTCCCCCGAGCCGGATCCGTCCCCGACCGGCGACCCGGACGCCGGGCAGTCCCCCGAGCCGTCCCCGCCGGCCGAGTGCGCCCCGGTCGACGGCGAGGGCCCCGAGGAGGGCCGGGGCTGGACCACGGCGGCGATCGTCGACGAGGGCACCGCCTGGCCCCTCCCGCCGACACGCGGCACCGGTTACGAGTACGCGGTCCGCTCCCACCGGGACTACGTCGAGGGCGCCTATTCGGGAACGGTGGAGTACACCGGCTGACGCCGCCGACGGAGAACACCGGTCCCCGCCCGGAGCCCGCGGGCCGCCGGTAGCGGTCACCGCGGCCCCGGATGGACACCCGTCGCGACGTCCGCAGCCGACGCCCATCGGCCGCCTGAAGCCGAGTCGCCCGATGTGCACCACCGTGGCGTCGAAGCGTCGGACGCACGGTGCCGGGCGCCACACACGGCCTCGGAACGCCCCGGCTCCGCCTTCCGGCCGCCGAGGGTTCAACCGATGCCCGGCGACGCCCCGGGTGACCCGGACGGACGGAGCGGCATCCGCCGGGGGTGCGGCCCCGGGCCGGTGCGGGTCGTGCGTCCTGGCCGGTGGGCGTCGGCGGCCGGTGGCCGTTCGCCCGGGGTCCCGCTCTGCGTCGTTCGGGCGGACGCGGAGTGCGCTCGGAGGGGGCTCCGCGCCTGTGACGGCGGGTCGGCCGTGGGCGCCGACCGTTGCCCGGGCAGGTGTTCCGGCATCCCCCGTCAACGATCGAGGCTGGTGCGAGTCTCGCGCCCCGAGTGGTGCCCTGAGCGAGTGCTGGGGCGTCGGGCGGTGTATGACGGCCCGTCCAGGCGTGCGGGGTTTCGGACGGTCGGCGGGAGGCGGCGGGGCGGTCCGTCACGGGCGGCGACGGGGTGGCCGCGGACACGGTACGGCGCTCCCGGGCGGCGGCGGACACGCCGGTCGGCGGCGTCCGGTCCGTGCGGACCGTGCGCGGATGCCGCGGCGGGGCGGGGCAGGGCGGTTCGTCCCTCCCGTCCGGGACCGGCCGTACCGGTCCCGCGTCCTTGCCCCGCCCGCCCCCGGTGCGGGATAACGGGCCCATCGGATCGACCGAGGACGGGGGAGGCGCCGGTGGCGGTGATCGAGCGCGTCGACCCGCACGACGAGGCCGCGCTGTCGGCCTGGTACCGGGCCCTGCGGGCGGGGGCGTCGGCGGGGCGGCACAGCCCGCTGGTGGCGGCCTACGAGGAGATGCGCGCCTCGCTGCGGGAGCCGGGCTCGGCGGCCGAGCGCTCGGCGTGGGCGGCGGTGGACGGCGGCGCGGTGGTCGGCAGCCTGCTGTTCGCCCTGCACGGCCGGGAGAACCCGGACCTGGCCGACGTGGACGTCAACGTGCCCGAGGAGCACCGGGGCCGGGGCTACGGCGGCGCCCTGCTGGCCCACGCCGAGCGCCTGGCCCGCCGGGGCGGGCACCGGGTGCTGCTGGCGGAGGCGTTCGTGCCCTCGGCGTGCGCCCCGGAGGAGCACCCCGGCGCCGGGTTCGCGCTGCGGCGGGGGTTCCGCAGTGTGCACCGGGAGGACCACCTGGTGCTGGCGCTGCCGGTGCCGCCGGAGCGGCTGCGCGGACGCGTGGAGCGCGGTGCGCCCCGGCGCGGCGGCTACCGCCTGTCCACCTGGAGCGGCGGCTGCCCGCCCGGGGAGGCCGCTGCGGTGGCCGCGATGCGCACCGCCATGGAGCGGGCGGTCCCCTGCGGCGACCTGGAGGCGGAGCCGCGGGTGTGGGACGAGGGCCGGGTCCGCGCGGTCGAGGCCCGCACCCGGCGCCAGGGCTACGCCTCGATCGCGTCCCTGGCCCGCGGCCCGGACGGGGAGCCCGCCGGGTACAGCCAGCTCTTCATCCCCGAGCACACCCCCGGCGAGGTGTACCAGGACGACACGGTGGTCCTGGAGCCCCACCGCGGCCGCGGCCTGGGGGAGGCCCTGAAGGCGCTGAACCTGCTGCGCCTGCAGTCCGAGCACCCCGACCGCAGGCGGGTGCACACCTGGACGGCCGCGGTGAACACCGCCATGTGGGAGATCAACCGCAGGTTCGGCTTCACCCCGGTCGAGGTCGCCCACCGCCTGCAGAAGGCGGCCCACCACTGAACTCGTCGGAAGCCGCGTGGGAGAGGAGAGCCCCGGCCGTCGGTCCCGGGCCGCTGATCGGCGCGATGCGCCGATCGCCCCGGCCTCCGCGCAGAGCAGGCGCGAATCGCGGCGTCCGTTCGCCGCACCCATCGGACTTCCGACAAGCCCGGTGAGGTCGCCGCCGGTTCCGTGGGGCCCGTCGCCCTGCGATCGATAGTGGTGATCTCACCACTATCGATTCGCGCTGCTGAGTCGACGGCCTTGCGGAGGTCCCCGCACCGGTTCCCGTGCGGGTACGGCGGCGTGCGTCCGCGGCCGTTCCACCGCTGCCGCCCGGGAGGGCGGGGCACCGGGCCGGCCCCGCCACCGGAGCCGCCTCGCATCCACGCCGATCTCCATGCAGGCCGACCCGCCGTCCCGGTGCGCTTCCGCGGTGGGGGAGGGCCCAGGTGCAGGCTGCGCTCGCGGCCGTCTCACTCGGCGTTCGGGAAGACGAGGAGGGCCAGGAGGATCGCGGGGAACGCCAGGTCCGCGGCCCACACCGGGGCGGCCTGGAGCACGGCCGTCGTGCAGGCCGCGCCGGCGGCTAGGGACAGGATGATGCCCGCCTTGAGCGCGAGCGCCGCGTCCGGGCGGTTCAGCAGGGTCAGGTGGCCCAGCATCCCCGCCAGCACGCTGGTCACATAGTTCACCGAGACGCCCGCCCCCGAGCGCTCCACGACGGCGCTCTGCATGCCCATCGCCACGGCGGCGACCGCCGTCATCGCGTCGATGGGGGCGCCCAGCATCCACGCGATGGACAGCGCCGCGATCAGCACCGACTCGATCACCAGGATCCACCGGCGGCTGCGCCGGAACACGTGGTCGGCGAGGGCGAACCCCGCCGCGAGCCCGGCGAGGAAGGCGGCGAAGGCCAGCAGCGAGCGCAGCGTCGTCGGCCCGGTGCCCTCGGCGAAGGACACGCCGAGCAGGACGACGTTGCCGGTCATGTTCGAGGTGAACACGTCGCCGAAGCCCAGGAAGCTCAGCGTGTCGACGACCCCGGTGACGAAGGCGAGCGCGAGCAGGGACGCGCCCATGCGGTGCGCCGAGACCGTGGTGACGGCCGCGGTCATCCGTCCGCCGCGCCCGCCCGGACGCCGCGGCCGCCCCGCGCCCGCCCCGAATCCGTGCATCGGCCTCAGGCGCCCTGCCCGTCCAGCAGGCGGCGGAACCGGGCGTCGTGGGCGTCGGCCACGGGGTCGCCGGGGTCGCCGACGAACACCGCCACGGCCCGGCGGCCGGTGCCCCCGATCTCGGCGAGGATGCCGCGCCAGGCGGTCATGTTGGGGTGGCCCACGTCCGTGCAGGCCTCGGCGGGGGACATGAGCCGGACGGCCTCGGCCAGCTCGTCGGCCGACAAGCGGTAGGTCCGTGTCCCGGACGCGTGGCCGCACACGGTGGCCAGGACGACCGCCGACAGGTACCCCGACCGCCGGTTGACCACGGGGAAGGACGTGCTGTCCGCGTCGGCCGTGTCGGACGTGCCGGGCAGCCCGACCCCGAACGCGGCCGGGGCCTCCCAGCCCGGGATCGCCGCCTCGAAGCGCTTGCGGGCGGAGGCGAGGTCGTCCTTGGTCGGCCAGCGTTCGGTCATGGGACGTATGGTGCCATACCGCCGGTGACCTGGCCGCACGCAGGGTCACATGCGGTGGACTTCGGTGAGGTCGATGTCGATGTCGTACGGGACGGTGAGCTTCAAGCGCTCGCGGTGGATCCCGGTCAGCGCGTACTGCTGCGTCGCGGGGTCCAGTTCGTAGACGTAGACCACCGGTTCGCCGTTGACCTTCTCGACCCGCCAGAAGTGCGGGATGCCCGCCTCCGCGTACAGGAGCGGTTTGCGCTTGCGATCGCGTTCCCTGGATTCCGCCGAGACGACCTCGACCGCCAGGCGCACCGCGTCATGCGGGTAGGACGACTTCTCCTCACCGACCACCCCGGCGTCGACCACGACGACGTCGGGCTCCGGCCGGTTCTTCTCGCCGATCGTGATGCCCATTTCCCGCCGGACCCGGAGATCGCTCGGACAACGGACGCGCAGTCCCGCTTGCAGGACGGACATGAGCAGTTCATGGAGTTCGAGCTGAGGGCCCACGAAGACCAGGCTCCCGTCGATGAGCTCGGTGTGCGGGGGGAGATCCGGGATCCGGTCGAGGTCTTCGGCGGTCCAGCCGTCGGGCGGAGGAACCGGCCACACACGGGAGGAAGGCGCGGTCTCGATCGGTTCCTCTTCCACAGGAAGGGCACTCATGTCGTCGCCTCCGGGGGGCGGATCGCGGTCGTCGCCAACGCTAGCCATCGCCATCCTCCCTGGACGGGTCTTTCTCGGATTCTCCCACCATCATCTGCTCTTCCCCGAAGGGCGCGCTCCGTTGCGGCGAACCGCATTGCTAGATTCGCCTGACCATGACTGGCGACGAGGCGACCCGCCGTTGGAAGGGGCTCCTCAGAGGGGCCGCCCCTTGGGGCGTCGGCCTGCTGCTGGGGGTGCTCGCCGTCGGGCCCGGCCTGGGGCGGGGGTTCGTCCTGCGCTACGACATGGTCTTCGTCCCCGACCCGCCGCTGGGCCCGGTGCAGCTCGGTGCGGGGGAGGGGTTCCCCCGCGCGGTGCCGAGCGACGCGGCGGCCGCCCTCCTGGCCAAGGCGCTCCCCGCCGACCTCGTGCAGGCGGGCCTGCTCCTCGCCGTCTTCGTCCTCTCCTGTGCCGGGGCGGCGCGGCTCGTCCCGGGGCCGCTCGTCGCCCGGCTCGCCGCCGGGGTCTTCTACGCCTGGACCCCCTACATCGCCGAACGCCTCCTCCTCGGGCAGTGGGCGCTGCTCCTCGGCTACGCCGGCCTGCCCTGGGTGCTGTCGGCGGCGGTGCGCCTGGCCGCGCCGAGAGACCTGCCCCGGCTGGTCACCGCGCTCGTCCCGGCGGCGGTCGGCGGGTTCTCCTCGGCCGTGCTCTCCGCGCTGGTGGCGGTCCCGGCGGCCGCCGCGCGCCCCGGTCCGGCCGCGGCCCGCCTGCGCTNGCTCGCGGCCGCCGCCGTCGCGGCGGCCTCCCTGCCGTGGCTGGTCCCTGCCCTCTCGGCGGCCGGCGGGGGCGCCCGCACCGACCCCGGGGCGGTGGACCTGTTCGCCGCCCGGGCCGACACCCCCTTCGGTGCGGCCGGGTCGCTCCTGCTGCTCGGCGGGGTCTGGAACGCCCAGGCCGTGCCCGACGGGCTCGGCCACCCCTTCTTCGCCGCCTGCCGCCTGGCGCTGGCCCTGGCGGCCCTGGCCGGCTGGGTCCTGCTGCTGCGCCGCGGCTCCCTGGGCCCCGCCGGGCCCGGGCTGACCGCCGCCGCGGTCGCCGGGACCGCCGTCGCGCTGCTCGGCACCGCCGCCCCCGGGCGCGACCTGCTGCGCCTGCTCATCGAGGCCTGGCCCGGCTTCGGGGCGCTGCGCGACGGCCAGCTGTACACCGCCCCGCTCGCCCTGCTCCAGGCGGCGGGCCTGGGCGGCACCGCGGCGTGGCTGGTGCGCAGCGCTGCCGGCGCGGCCCGCCCCGACCGCGCCGGGGCGGCGGCCGCCGCCCTGCTGCTGCTCGCGCCCCCGGTGCTGCTGCCCAGCCTGGCCTGGGGGGCGGCCGGCCGGCTCGCACCGGTGGAGTACCCGGCCGAGTGGACGCGGGTGCAGCGCCTGGTCGACGCCGACCCCCGGCCCGGATCGGTGCTCGTCCTGCCGTGGAGCGCCTACCGCGGCCTCGGCGTCCTCGGCCCCCGCGGTGCCGGTGGGGCCGATGGTGCGGACGGCGCCGACGGGCCCGGCGGCGTGGTCCTCGATCCTGCCGTGAAGCTGTTCGAGCGGCCCGCCGTGTGGAACGATGACCTCCGGGTGGCCGACGGCGGCGCGGTCCGCGCCGCCGAGGGGGAGGACCCCGCCGCCCGCGCGGTCGCCGGTCTGGCGGCCCGGCCCGGCGGCGCCGACGCGCCGGGCGCCGGCGCGCTGGGCGTGCGGTACGTGCTCGTCGAGCGCGCGGCGCCGGATGCGGCCGACAGCGGCCCCCGCCACCTGAGTGAGAACAGGTTCTTGTCACTCGTCGAGGCCTCGGAGACGGTCCACGAGGGCCCCTCGCTCGCCCTTTACCGTGTGCCGGATGAGCATGTAGACGCGGTAAAAGAGGATCTGTCGGTCTTGGAAGTTACCGGCTGGTTGGTTACAGTTGGGTCCATCGTCTGGTCCCTGGTTGCATCGAGTTCTAATCTCGTTTCCATGCGTTGGCCCCGGCCCGAGGGGACGGAGCCGCGGAAGGAGAACCCCTCGTGATCAAGATCCTCGCCGCCTGCGTCATCGGTGCGGCACTGGCGGGCGGGCTGGCCCTGGTCGGCACCACCGTCGCCACCAACGCCTCGTCGTCCGCCGAGCCGGTCAACGAGTCCCTGTACAACTACGGCGACCGCTAGGCGCCGGCCGGCGGTGCGGCCCTCGTGCGGGCCGCGCCGCCCACCCGCACCCTCGCCGCCGTTCTGTGCACCGCGCTCCCACCTCCCCTTCCGACCCTTCGATCCCTTACCCCTGGTGACACTCCCGTCACGGTCGGTGGACACGTGTTCGACGGGGAGCGGGCGGAGGAGCGGGCGGAACAGGAGAGCACGTGGTCCACCCCGATCAGCACCCCCCTCTCGTCCCCGACTTCGCCTACGGTCCCCCGGTGACCCTGGCCCCCGAGGCCGTGCCCGACCCGCGCCCGGCCCCCGCGGCCGGCGCCGAGGACCGGGAGCGCGCCGAAGAGGCCGAGGAGGCCGAGCTCGGCCCCCGCCTGGACGGCCGCCGGATCGTGGTGGTCAACTGGCGCTGCCCCTGGCAGTCCGCGGCCGGAGGGGCCGAGGAGTACGCCTGGCGGATCAGCCGCCACCTGGTCGGCCGCGGCGCCGTTCTCACCTTCCTCACCAGCCGCGAGCCGGGCCAGCCCCGGGTGGAGACCCGCGACGGCGTCGTCATCCGCCGGATGGGCGGCAAGTTCACCGTCTACCCGCTGGTGCTGCTGTGGCTGCTGCTCTGGCGACGGGAGTTCCACGCCGCCCTGGACTGCATGAACGGCATCCCGTTCTTCTCCCGCCTGGTGCTGCCCCGGCGCACCCGCGTCGTCAGCATCGTCCACCACGTGCACGACCTGCAGTTCAACGCCTACTTCAGCCGCCCGGTGGCCTGGCTGGGGCGGTTCATCGAGTCGACGCTGGCCTCGCTGGTCTACCGGTGCTGCACCACCGTCACCGTCTCGGAGTCCTCCCGCCGCGCGATGCGCGAGAAGCTGGGGTGGCGCGCCCCCATCACGGTCATCCACAACGGCCGCCCCCCGCTGCAGCCGGTGGCCGGCTCCCCGGCCCGCACCCCCGGCCACCCCGCCGCCGACATGGGCGCCCCCGCCCTGGTCAGCGTCGGCCGCCTGGTGGTGCAGAAGCGTGTGGCGCGCATCGTCGACGCCGCCGTGGCGCTGCGCGAGGAGCACCCCGGGCTGCGGGTGCACATCGTCGGCCGCGGCCCCGAGGCCGACCCGATCGCCGCGCGGATCGAGGAGGAGGGGCTGCACGACGCCGTCCGGCTGCACGGGTTCCTGCCCGAGGACGACAAGAACGCGGTGCTGGCCGGGGCGCTGCTGCACGTCACCGCCTCGGAGTTCGAGGGGTGGGGGCTGACCGTGATCGAGGCGGCGGCGCTCGGCGTCCCCACGGTGGCCTACGATGTCGACGGCCTGCGCGACTCGGTGCGCGACGGTGAGACCGGGTGGCTGGTGCGCGAGGGCGAGGACCTGGGCCGGGTCGTGGGCAAGGCGCTGGCCGAGCTGAGCGACCCGGAGCGGGCCGCGCAGGTGCGCCGGGCCTGCCGGGAGTGGGCCGCCCGTTTCACCTGGCAGGCGAGCGGAGCCGCGATGGCGCGGCTCGTCGCGGAGGAGATCGACGGCGCGGGGCGCGTCCGTGCCCCCGGGGAACAGGCGGGGCAAGAGGCAGGCACGTGACCTTCACCGACGGCAAGGCGGGCACCGACGGGGCCCTGGTCCGCAGGCTCAAGCTGCTGGCGGTCTGCCTGCTGCTGACCGGGGCCGCGCTGAGCCTGGACCCGCCGATGATCGTCGGCGACACCAAGATCGACCTGACGATCAACCCCACCGGCTTCCTGGAACGCGCCCTGTACCTGTGGGACCCCTCCTACTTCGGGCAGCTGCAGAACCAGGCCTACGGCTACTTCTTCCCCAACGGCCCCTTCCACGCCGTGCTCATCGCGCTGGACATGCCCGAGTGGCTGGTCCAGCGCACCTGGATGGCGGTGCTGCTGTGCGCGGCGTTCCTGGGCACCGTCAAGGTCGCCGAGGCGCTGGGCATCGGCACCCTGCACACCCGCATGGCGGCCGGCGCGGCCTACGCCCTGGCGCCCCGGGTGCTCACCCTCATCTCCTACAACTCCGCCGAGCTGCAGCCGATGCTGCTGCTGCCGTGGATCCTGCTGCCGCTGATCCACGGAACCCGGCAGGGCGCGGAGCCGATGCGCGCGGCCATGCTCTCGGCGCTGGCGTTCCTGCTCTGCGGCGGCACCAACGCCGCCTCCGAGCTGGCCGTCCTCGTGGTCCCGCTGATCTACCTGCTCACCCGCGCCCCGGGGCCGCGCAAGCGGCGGCTGCTGGCCTGGTGGCTCTTCGCGCTGTTCTGCGCCTCGTTCTGGTGGATGGTCCCGCTGCTGATCATGGGCCGCTACGTGTGGTCCTTCATGCCCTACACCGAGGACGCGGCCACCACCACCGGCATCACCTCGCTCACCAACGCCCTGCGCGGCGCCTCCAACTGGATGGGCTACGTCCCCGACACCGACCAGCCCGCCCTGCCGGCCGGGGCGGAGCTGTCCACCGAGCCGTGGCTGGTGGCGGCCACCGCGGTGGTGGCCGGGCTGGGCCTGGCCGGGCTGATCGGCCGGCGCACCCCCGAGCGGCCGTTCCTGCTCACCTCGGTGCTGGCCGGGACCGCGATCGTCGTGGCCGGCTACACCGGCCAGCTGGCCGGGCCGCTCGGCCCCGTCGTGCAGGACCTGCTGGACGGCGTGCTGGCGCCGTTCCGCAACATCCACAAGTTCGACGCGCTGATCCGGCTGCCGCTGGTCCTGGNCGCGGCCCCCGCCGCGCGCCGCGGCGGGGTGCTGCGCGCGCTCGCCCTGCCTCCCGGCACCGCCTACCGGGCGGCCGCCGGGGCGTGCGCGGTCGCCTTCGCCGCGACGCTCACCCCGGTGGCCACGGTCGGCATCGCCACCCGCGGCGGCTTCGAGCGCATCCCCGCCTACTGGCACGACGCCACCCGGTGGATCGACGAGCACTCCACCGGCGGCATGACCATGGCGGTGCCCGGCTCGGCCCGCGGCGAGTACCAGTGGGGCCGCCCCATGGACGAGCCCATGCAGCCGCTGCTGGAGAGCGCGTGGACCAACCAGCAGATCATCCCCTGGGGGTCGGCCGGGGTCTCCCGCCTCACCCAGGAGATCGACCAGCGCATCTCCTCGGGCCGGGGCTCGCCGGGCCTGGCCGATGCGCTGGCCCGGATGGGCGTCACCCACCTGCTCGTCCGCAACGACCTGGAGCGCAGCGGCAACAACGGGGCCTGGCCCGCGCGCGTGCACCAGGCCCTGGGCGACTCCCCGGGCATCGTCCGCCGCGCCTCCTTCGGGCCGGCCGTCGGGTCCGAGGAGCTGCAGCCCGCCTCGCGCTGGTACGACCAGCCCTACCAGGCGCTGGAGGTCTACGAGGTGCGCGGCGCCGCCCCTGCCGTGGGCACGGTGCCCGCCGACGGCGCGCTGCGGGTGACCGGCGGCCCCGAGGCGCTGCTGGACCTGGCCGAGCAGGGGGCGCTCCCCGGCGACCGGCCGGTGGTCATCGGCGACGACCCCGGCGCCGAGGACATCGCCCCCGAGGACACCGTCGCCGCCGACACGGCCCGCCGCCGCGAGATCGTCTACTCCGACGTGCGGCGCAACGTCAGCGCCACCCTCACCGCCGACGAGGAGCTGGAGCGGGGCGCCCCCGCCCCGGACATCGCCGACCCGGCCTGGGACGGCTACACCGCGGTCGCCGAGGACTCCGGCATCGCCGCGGTCACCGCCTCCTCCACCGAGTCCGGGGCGGGCGCGAGCCCGGGCACCCGCGACCCGGGGCGCAGCCCCTTCGCCGCCCTGGACGAGGCCCCCGGCACCTCCTGGCGCTCCAGCTCCTTCAGCGGGGCCGAGAAGCAGTGGCTGGAGATCCGCTTCGAGGAGCCGCGCGAGGTCGGCACCTTCACCGTCGCCTTCGAGCCCATCCCCGGCGAGCCGCCGCCCTCGCGCGTCAGCCTGATCACCGACGCGGGCCGCACTACCGCCGCCGTGGCCGACGACGACGGGCCGCAGGAGTTCACCGCCCCGGAAGGGGAGACCGAGCGGCTGCGCATCCGCGTCGACGAGCTGGCCTACGAACCCGAGTACCGCTTCGGCACCCGGGTGGGCATCACCTCCGTCGAGATCCCCGGCCTGGAGCCGTCCCGGTCGCTGTCGGTGCCCGTGCCCGAGGAGGGGGCCTCGTCCTTCTTCTTCACCGGCTCCATGGGCACGGTGCCCGGCTGCATGGAGGGCTCCCGGGTGTGGGTGTGCGACCCCGCCCTGGAGGTGCAGGGCGAGGACGCGCTGGGCATGAGCCGCACCTTCGAGGCCGGGCCCGAGGCGGCCGACGAGCCCGGCGCCGTCACCGGGCGGGTCGTGGCCGTCGACCCGCGCGACCTGGAGAACGCGGCCAACCGGGCCGGGGGGTACCCGCGGGTGACCTCCTCCTCCACCTCGGTCGGGCACCCGGCGGCCATCGGGCGCAACGCCTTCGACGGCGACGACGCCACCGTCTGGTACCCCGACCCGCAGGAGGAGAGCCCCTCGCTGGAGGTCGACCTGGGCGCCGAGCGGGAGATCGGCGGACTGAAGGTCGAGTTCCCCCGCCCCGACGCGGTGGGCCGGCCGGTCCGGATGACGGTGGACACCGGGACCACGGTCCGCGAGGCCTGGCTGGACGGCGACGGCTGGGTGGGCTTCGACCCGGTCGAGGCCGACGAGCTGACCCTGTCCTTCGACCCGCCCGAGGGCCAGCCGCTGGAGATCGCCCGCATCGCCCTGCCCGGCGTCGAACCGCTGGAGCCGGTCGGGGAGGGCTCCGCCCGCACCGCCTGCGGGCTGGGCCCGGTGCTGCGGGTCAACGGCGAGCGCGTGGACACCCGCATCTCCTCCGGGACGCTGGAGGACAAGCTGGCCGGGCGCCCGCTGGGCTTCGAGAGCTGCGACGCGGTCGCCCTCGAGGAGGGGGAGAACACGGTCCGGGTGGAGCCGGGGCGCCAGTACCACGTGCGCTCGGTCCTGGTCGGACCGGACGGCGCCGACCGGTCGGAGGTCGAGGCCGACGGGGTCGCCGCGGTCAACGGCTGGGGCCGCAGCGAGCGCAGCGTCGACGTCAGCGTCGGCGAGGACAGCTACCTGGTGGTCAACGAGAACTTCAACGAGGGCTGGGAGGCGGTCCTGGGCGGCGGCGAGCCCCTGGAGCCGGTCCGCCTGGACGGCTGGAAGCAGGCCTGGAAGCTGCCCGAGGGCGCCTCGGGGACGGTCACCATGACCTATACGCCCGACCGGGCCTACCACGCGGCGCTGGGCATCGGGGCGGTGCTCGCGCTGCTGGTGGGCGTGCTCGCCGTCAAGGGGCGCCTCCCCCTGCCGGCGCGGTTCCGCCACAGGGGCCGACCATCGGCCGCCGAGCGCGCCGATCAGGCTGATCGGGCCGAGCGGGCGGCGGCCCTTCCCGACGCGGTCCCCGCGCGCATCCGGCGCGCGCCCCTGGCGGTGCTCGGCCCGCTCTACGGGGCCTGGGTGGCCGGCGCCGCCGGGGCCGCGGTGATGGGCGGGGTCCTGCTGGCCGTGTGGTGGCTGGGCCGTGCGCCGTCCAAGGCCCTCAAGCACGCCAAGCCGGGCCGCCCCACCCTCGGCGGCGCGCTGCTGCGCTGGGCGGCGGGCCCCTGGACGATCCTGGCCTTCCTGACGGCGGCCGGGGTGTGCACGGCGGCCGGGACCTATCTGTCCATGTACATGCCCTTCCACGACGTCAGCGGGCTGCTCAGCGAACCGCTGCGCGGGTGGGTCGCCCAGCTGCTGTGCCTGCCCGCGCTGGCCCGCCTGGTGCTGGCCCTGGGGGAGGCCCCGCGCACCTCGGGGATGGACGACGACGGCGGGCACGGCGGCGGGGCCTCCGGCGCGGACCCGGGCCGCCCCGCGTCCGGGACCGGCGGCGGCGAGGCGGACACGGGCGCCGACGGCCCCGGTGGCGGCTCCGGCGGCGGGTCCCGGGGCCCAGGCCCGGACTCCGGCCGCGAGGTCGAGGAGGTGCGGGCATGACCGCCCCCGGGTGGCGCCCGGAGGGGCCGCGGCGGCACACCGGCGCCGTGCTGGCCCGCAACGGCGCCGTGCTGGCGGTGGCGGCGGGGGTGTTCCTGCTGACCGCGGCGCTGATGCTGCGCTTCTACGCCTACGACCGCCTGGCGCTCATCGAGCCCCGCACCGACCTGCAGCTGCGCCTGGTCGACGAGCAGGCCGACTACCTGGACACCTCCACCTGGGAGACGGTGGAGGACCGGAAGGTGCAGCGCACCACCGAGATCTCCGGCGGCGCGGCGGCCGGCAACCCGGACTGGGCGACCTGGCGGATGTCGGTGGACACCTCCAGCGGCTCGGCGATGATCGGGCACATGGACCGCCGCGTGGTGGTCGACCGGGCCACCGGCCGGGCGGTGAACTGCTGCGGCGAGCACGTGGGCGGCGACCGGGCGGTGCGCCAGGCCGGGCTGGTGCTCTACTGGCCGGCCGGGGCCGACGCCGGCGACCGGCCGCTCTACGTCGCCGAGGCGCGCTCCGCCCCGCCCATGCGCTACCAGGGCGGGGAGGAGGTGGCCGGGGTGCCGGTGCGCCGGTACACCCAGACGGTGCCCGATACCCAGGTGCCCGACTCCTCCCGCCCGGTGCCCGCGGACGCGCTGGGGCTGGAGCGCTCGGGCACCGTCGAGGCGTCCCGTTGGCTGGAGCTGGAGCGCACCTACTGGATCGAGCCGGTCTCCGGGCGCCTGGTGGCCGCCGAGGAGTCCCGCCGCGAGACGCTGCGCACCGAGGACGGCCGGGGGGAGCGGCTGTTCCTGGACGCCGACCTCGAGACCGCGCCCGCCCAGGTGGCGGCCTTCGCCGAGGACGCCGCCGGGCGGCGCACCACGCTGCGGGCGGTGCGCACGTGGGCGCCGGCGGGCCTGGGGGCGCTGGGCGGCCTGGTGCTCGCCTCCGCCCCGCTGCTGGCGCTGCGCGCCGCCCGCCGCGCCGAGGAGGAGGAAGAAGAGGGAGAGCGGCCGGAACAGGAGGGGGAGCCGGCGGACACCGCGCCGGCGGGCGCCGCGGGGGCGCGGCGCTCAGCCCCGCTTGCGCAGGACGAGGAGGAGGTTCCAGGTGACGACCTCGCGCACACCCGGAACGGACACGACCGGCTTCATCCATGACGGCAGGTAGCGCGGCAGGACGTCCACGGCGTCCACGTCGTCCCTGCCGCGGAGCCAGTCCAGCATCTCGGCCGCCGAGACGGCGAACATGGTCGTCCCGAAGTCGTTCTTGGGGCGGCGGCCGTGCCTGCGGGCGAAGCGCTCGGCCGCGTACCGGCCGCCCAGGAAGTGCCAGGGGGAGGTCTCGTGCCCGCCCCACGGGGAGAACCACAGGGTGTAGGACAGGTACACGATTCCGCCGGGCCGGGTCACCCGCACCATCTCACCGGCCATGCGCCGGGGGTCGGGGACGTGCTCCAGGACGTTGGAGGAGAAGCACACGTCCACCGATCCGGTCCGCAGCGGCATCTCCAGCGCGCTCCCCAGCAGGGCCGTGTCCGGGAGCTCCCCGCCCCGCAGGCGCATCTCCCCGGCGTCGGCGTCCACGCACACGCACCGCGCGCCCTGGGACCTCAGCTCGTCGGCGAAGTAGCCGGGGCCGCCTCCCACGTCGACCACCACGGCGCCGTCCAGCGGCGTGTACCGGAGCAGCTGGGCGACGGTGTCCCGGGCGAGCGTGCCGTAGAACAGGTCGGGGTCGGTCTGCTCCTTGCGGAACGCCGAGAACAGCGCCACCGAGCGCCCCAGGGTGGCCCGGAACGGCGGCAGCGCGCTCACGCCGGCTCCTCCCCGCCGGGGGCGCCGGGCTCCCCGGGCACGGTCGCGAAGTGCCTCAGGTGGCGCCAGTGGTCGCCGCCCCAGTACTCGTCGGAGGCGACGATGCGCGGCGCCGGGCGGCCGGCGGCCCGCGCACCGGCCGCCAGCTCCGCGCCGATGCGCTCGGCGGTCCAGGTGTGCATGCGCATCGGCGCCGGGTAGCGCAGAACCACCCGCTGGGCCAGCCGGATCAGCGGCCAGGGCGCGTAGCGGAACACCATCCCCTTGAAGGTGGGGCGCTCCCGCTCGGGCACCCCCAGGACCAGGGCGGCCCCGGGGCGCGCCACCCGGGCGAACTCGCGCAGGTAGCCGGCGGCCGCCTCCGGGGGCAGGTGCTGCAGCACCAGGTCGGTGTAGACCAGGTCGACCGAGGCGTCGGGCAGGCCGTGCAGGTCCGGCCCGGTGTTGAGCAGGAACTCGATGCGGCCGCCGCTGCGGTCCAGCTCGCGGGCGCGCTCCAGCATCGGGGCGGAGATGTCCACGCCCGTCACCGAGGAGAACCGCCGGGCCAGGGCGTTGGAGAGGCGCCCGGCGCCGCAGCCGAAGTCCAGCGCGCGGCCGAGGGAGGGGGCGGCGCCCAGCTCCTCCAGGCGGGCGAGCGCGGCGGCGACCTCCTCCTCGCCGGTGGCGAGGAACTCCTCGGCGTCCCAGCGGCCGCCGCGCTTGTCCGGGTCGACGCAGACGGCCCACAGGGGTTCGTCGGCGCCGAGCCGGGTCCAGTCCCGGCGGACCTCGTCCAGGCTCACGCGGGCGTCCTTCCGTCGCGGGGCGGCGGGCTCCGCCGGCCGTGTGGATCCTGTTCTCTCCCGTCCCTGGTTACCGGCTGGTATCGCCTCTGTACCAGGGATGATCATCAAAGAAGAGGGTGGAACGTGTTGTATTGTTTCACTCCCTTACGCGTTGACGTCAACCGGTCGGCCCCCGGGCCGGGGAAGTGAGCGGCATGCGTGCGAGCGAGGAAGCGCCCGACGAGCCGAGGCCGGCGCCCCGCGGCGGTCCGGGCGCGGACGGCCGGGTCGCCGCGGAGAGCGCAGAGGACAGGAAGGGCCCAGAGGGCGCCGACGGCGGACCGCCGCTCGGGCGCCGGGTCAGCGAGGCGCTCTCCCGAGGGCTGCGGGACCGGATCGTCCTCATCGGCGGCGCCCTGGCCGTCGTCTCCCTGCTCCTCAAGGCCTACGTGCTCCGCGACGCCTACTTCATCGAGGACGACTTCCTGTTCGTCGGCGGGGCCGGCTCCGGCGGGCTGACCGTCGAGTACCTCACCGACCTGCACAAGGGCCACTTCATGCCCGGGGCCAAGCTGCTGGCCTACGTCCAGACGGCCCTCGCCCCCTACAACTGGGGCCTGACCGCCGGGGTCATGCTGGCCTTCCAGGCCGGAGCGGCGGCCGGGCTGTTCCGGCTGCTGTGGGTGCTCTTCGGCCGCCGGTGGGGCATCCTGCCGCCGCTGGCGGTCTTCCTCTTCGCGCCGCTGACCGTCCCCGTGCTCGCCTGGTGGTCGGCGGCGCTCAACGCCGTCCCCTTCCAGCTGGCGATCGTGCTGGCGCTGCTGTGGACGGTGCGCTACCTGCGCGGCGGTGAGGCGCGCTTCGGCTGGATGGCCGCCGGCGCCGTGGTGCTGGGCATGGCCTTCTCCGTCAAGGCGCTGTTCCTGCCGCCGCTGCTGTTCGCCGTGGCCGCGGCGTTCGTGGTGCAGGGCCGGCTGCCCGGGGTGCTGTGGCGGACGCTCGACCGGGACATGCCCTTCTGGGTCGGGATGGCGCTGCTGAGCGTCGGCCACGGGCTGATCTACCTGTCGCTGCAGGACACCGCCGGTGGCGAGGGTGCGGGGCGGCCCGAAGGGCAGACCTCGCTGTCGATGGCGCAGCGGCTGCTCGGCGAGACCTTCCCGGCCGGTGCGGTCGGCGGCCCGCTGGAGTGGGGGCCCATCACGCCCTCCGGCGGCCTGCTGGAGCCCGCCGCCTGGGTGGTGGCGGCCGCCTGGGCGGTCCTGCTGCTCCTGGTCGCCGCCAGCCTGCTGGCGCGGCGCCGGGCCTGGCGCGCATGGGCGCTGCTGGCCGGGTACCTCGTGGTGGTCGACGTGCTGCCCACGCTCCTGGCGCGCGGGCGCTACGAGGCGATGGTGGGGTACGACCCGCGCTACGTGGCCGACGCGGCGCTGGTCTTCGCCATCGTGCTGGCCCTGGCCTACCTGCCGACCAAGGAGGAGGCCGAGGCCGACGGGAGCGTCTACCGCAGGAGCCCGCCGCCGGAGCGGACGCGGCAGGCCGCCTTCGCCGCCGCGACGGCCACGGCGCTGTTCGTCGGGGTCGGCGGCTACTCGACCTACGCCTTCGCCGACACCCTCTCCGGGGACCGGGTGCGGTGGTACATGGACACCGTGCGGGCCTCGATGACCGGCGTCCCGGCCGACGCCGGGATCTACCCGCGGCCCGTCCCCGAGGACATCGTGCTGCCCTGGAACGGCGACCGGCGCCTGAGCTCGAACGTGCTCGCGCCGCTGGCCCCCGACGGGGTGGCCGACCGGATCCGTGATCCGCGCCCGTCCGACACCGCCATGGTGTTCAACGACGCCGGGTACCTGGTCGGGGCCCGGCCCTCGCCCGAGGAGAGCGCGGTCTTCGGGCCGCCCGAGGACGAGGAGTGCATCGTCACCTTCGGCGGCCAGACGATGTGGGAGGTGAGCACCTTCGGCGGGCCGACGATGGTGCTCGGCGTCCAGTACACCTCCGAGACCGACACCCAGCTGCACGCGGTCATCGGCGACACCTGGGAGACGACCACCCTCCCGGCGGCGCCCGACGGCGGGGCCTGGTACCTGCCGCTGCAGGGCGCCGGCGGGCAGCTCTCGCTCGGCACGGACGAGGAGGCCCTGTGCATGACGTGGGTGACCTACGGGCCGATGGAGCCGGTGACCGGCGGCGACCCGTGGGGCGCTCAGGAGGAGGACGGGGACGAGGGGTCCGAGGACGGCGAGGGCGACGGCTCCGAGGAGTCCGAGGAGTCCGACGGCGGCTCCGAGGAGGAGGACTCCGGCGACTGAGGCCGCCGGTGCCGCGGCGCTCCGGTCAGGCTCGGCTTGGGGCGCCGCGGCGCCCCGGCCGGGCGGACCCATCCCACCAGGCGCCGGCTCGGCTCCTCCACCCAGCGGTGGGTGAGGTGGGCCAGCAGGACCGTCCCCCCCGTCACCGGGACCATGTCCAGCCAGAACGACCCGGTGAAGATCTCCTGGCCGGTGAAGTCCCGCCACAGGTAGAGCACCACGAACTGCCACAGGAAGATGCCGTAGGAGACCTTGCCCAGGTAGAGGCTCACGCGGTGCGAGAGCAGCGTCTCCAGCCAGGCGCCCTGGCGCCACCGGTACGGGCGCGGGGCGGCCCCCGGTGCGGGCAGCACCGCCACCGGGGCGATGAAGAAGAAGGCGAAGCCCATGGCGGTCAGGGTCGCGAACACCGAGATCCAGAGCCCGTCCACGCCCACGAAGCGCGGACCGCCCGCGGGGGTGGCGTTCAGGGCGTAGAGGATCGCGGCGAGGATCCAGCACAGGGTGGTGTTGGCGTGCAGGGTGCGGCACAGGCGGCGCACCGGGCCGTCCGCCCCCTTCTCCCGCCAGGCCCACTCGGTGAGCACCGCCAGGGCCATGCCGACAGCGAAGAGGCCCAGGGTGCGGGGGAGCCAGGCGTGCATGTAGGGCCGCGGCTCCGGATAGAACTGCGGGACCAGCACCAGCAGTCCCAGGGCCGCCAGTGCCCCCAGGCCGATGAGCAGCCGCCGCGCGCGCTCGTCGGCGTCGCGCCCGCGCATCGCGTAGCGCCCCAGGACCAGGGCGATGAGCGGCAGCAGCGCGTAGAAGCTGACCTCCACGCACAGGCTCCACATCTGGCCGAGGCCGTAGGGGCCGGTGCCCACCCACCAGGGGTCGGTGTCGTAGGTGAAGGTCAGCGTGAGGACCTCGAACCAGGTGCCGACCGAGCCGAGCTGCTCGCGCGACCACAGCAGCAGCGCCGCCACGGCCACGATCCAATAGGCCGGCAGCACCCGCAGGGCGCGCTTCCACAGGTAGACGCGGACGTCGGGGCCGCGGGAGCCGTCCAGGCAGGCGCGTACCCACGGGCGGTACAGCAGCAGCCCGGACAGGCCGAAGAACAGCGGGACCGCCAGCTCGGCGGCGGACAGCAGGGCGCCGCGCACGCCCGGTGCGAGCGCCGCCCCGGTCTCCACGGCGACGTGGAAGACGAGCACCATCAGTGCGGCGATCGCGCGGATCCCGTCCAGCGGTGCGTTGTGCCCGCGGACCTGGGGGAGGGGCGCTGGGGGCCGGTGGTTCTCCTGCTCCGGCGCCGCCGCACTCACCCGCGCACCCGGGTCTGCGTCAGACTAGAACCTGTTATAAACATTCGGACACGCCCTGGTGACGCTGGCCACTACTGGAGAGTACTCTACCCGAAACTGAAGCAAGTTCCAGATCTGACCCATTCCGCCCGGGAGGGCTCATGCGCCGCACCGTCGCAGTCGTCTGCATCGCATTGGGGGTCTTCAGTCTGGTGCTGGCCCCCCTCCTGCGATTCTGGATGGCCGGCGCCGTGATGAAAACCCCGATGGACTACTACAGCGAGAAGGTGGTCCGCGGTGAGAACGTCACCTACTTCAGCGCCGAGGAGCTGGAGCAGGTGGAGGGTGCGACGGTCGAGGCCTACACGACCCTGCGGGCGGACGTGGCCGCCAGCGACTCCGACACGGTGGTCTGGGACCAGTTCACCTGGATCGAGGACATCGAGCGGGACTTCGCCATCCAGTCCTCCTCGCGGCGCGCCGGCCACGACCGGGTGACCGGCGAGGTCGTGGACTGCTGCGACGCCTCGGTCAACGAGGAGCCGACCGCCCAGAGCGGCCAGGCCTTCAAGTTCCCCTTCCTCACGGAGAAGAAGGACTACGAGTTCTTCGACGCCACCGCCATGGAGACCGAACCGATGGAGTTCGCGGGCGAGGAGGAGATCGAGGGCGTCGCCACCTACAAGTTCGTCCAGGAGATCGAGCCCACCAAGGTCGGCGAGCGGGAGATGCCCCGGTCGCTGCTGGACATGGAGGGCGACGGCGACGTGGTGACCGACGAGATGTACAGCGTCACCCGCACCTACTGGATCGAGCCGACCAGCGGCGCGCCCATCATGGTCACCGAGGACCAGCACCGCGGCGCCTTCGTCGACGGCGAGGAGCGGCTGGTGCTCTTCGACGGCGACATGCGCATGACCGACGAGACGGTGGACGCCAACATCGAGAACGCCGAGCAGGCCCTGACCATGCTGCCGCTGCTGCGCACGGTCCTGCCGCTGGTGCTGGTCGGCGCCGGGGCGGTCCTGATCGGGGCGGGCGTCCTGCTGTGGCTGCTGGGCGGCGGCCGGGGCGCGCCGGCCCGGCACGGGTAGGCGGCCGGTGGACGCGGCCGGGACGGACGCGTGGGCCCCGGCGGCCCCCGAGGCGGGCCGGGGCACCGGCACGGCGCGGGCGCTGCTGCGGGCCTGCCGCCCCAAGCAGTGGCTGAAGAACCTGCTGGTCTTCGCCGCCCCCGGGGCTGCGGGGGTGCTGGGCGAGCCCGCGGCCCTGGCCTGGTCCCTGGTGGCCTTCGCCGCCTTCTGCCTGGCCGCGAGCGGGACCTACCTGCTCAACGACGTCCTGGACGCCGAGGCCGACCGGGCGCACGAGCGCAAGCGGCACCGCCCGGTCGCCTCCGGCGCGGTCCCGGTGCCGCTGGCGCTGGCCGCCGGCGCCGCCGCGCTCACCGCCTCCCTGGCGGCCGCCGCGGCCGCCGCCGTGGTGACCGGCCGGTTCGCGCTGCTCGCGGTGCTCGTCGGCTACCTGGTCCTGACCACGGCCTACACGCTCGTCCTCAAGCGGGTCACCATCGCCGACATCGTCGCGGTCGCCGGGTGCCACGTGCTGCGCGCGCTCGCCGGCGGCGTGGCCGTGGGGGTGCCCTTCACCAGCTGGTTCCTGATCGTGGTCTCGCTCGCGGCGCTGCTGGTGGTGGTGGGCAAGCGCGAGGCCGAGCTGCGCAATCCCCATGCGGGCGACGGGCGGACCGCGCTGCGCGGCTACAGCCGCTCCTACCTGGTGCAGATCCGCACCATGGCCTCGGCCGCCATGATCGTCACCTACTGCCTGTGGGCGCTGGAGGGGCAGGGGGAGGGCGGCGTCCCGCCGTTCCACGCGGCGAGTATCGTTCCGTTCATCGTCTTCGTGCTCCGCTACCACCTGCTGGTCGACCGCGGGGTGGGCGAGGAGCCCGAGGAGATCGCGCTGCGCGACCGGCCCCTGCAGCTGTGCCTGCTCGGCCTGGCCGCCCTGGTCGGCCTGGGCGTGTACGCCGGATGAGCGCCGCGCGCCCAGGGGGCCCGGAACCGACGCGAGGGCAGGAGGCCGACCCGTGCGGACCCGACGCCGGCTGCTGACCGGGTGGGGGCGGACCGCGCCCACCGCGGCGACCGTGGTGCGCCCGCGCACCGCCGAGGAGGCGGCGGCGGTGCTGCACGGGGCCGGGCCCGGTGCGCGCGGGGCCATCGCCCGCGGGCTCGGGCGCTCCTACGGCGACGCCGCCCAGAGCGCGGGCGGCCTGGTGCTGGACTGCGCCGAACTGGCCCCGGGGTACCGGCTGGACCAGGCCTCGGGCACCGTCACCGCCTCCTCGGGCACGCCGCTCGCCGACCTGATGGCCCGGCTGCTCCCGCACGGCCGGTTCCTCCCGGTGACGCCGGGGACCCGGCAGGTGACGGTGGGCGGGGCGGTCGCCGCCGACATCCACGGCAAGAACCACCACCGCGACTCCTCCTTCGGCGCCCACGTGCGGGAGCTGAGGCTGCTCACCCCGGACGGCGCCGAGCGGGTGTGCGGGCCGGACCGGGACCCGGAGCTGTTCTGGGCCACGGTCGGCGGGATGGGGCTGACCGGCGTCGTCACCGAGGCGCGGTTCGCGGTCCCGCGGGTGGAGACGGCGATGATGCGGGTGGACACCGACCGCACCGGCGACCTGGACGAGGCGCTGGAGCTGATGGCCGCCACCGACGACCGGTACCACCACACGGTGTGCTGGGTGGACCTGCTGGCGCGCGGGGCCGCGACGGGCCGGGGCGTGCTCACCCGGGCGCACCACGCCCGCGCCGACGAGCTCCCGCCGCGCATGCGCCGCCGCCCCCTCGCCTTCGCCCCGCAGGCCCTGTTCACCGCGCCGAAAGCCGTGCCCTCCGGCCTGCTGAACACCTGGAGCGTCCGGGCGTTCAACACCGCCTACTACGCCAAGGCCCCTAAGCGCGGAAGGGACGAGATCCAGCCCCTGGGGTCGTTCTTCCACCCGTTGGACGCGGTGCGGGACTGGAACCGCGTCTACGGCCCCTCGGGGCTGGTGCAGTACCAGTTCGTGGTCCCGTTCGGGGCCGAGGACACCCTGCGCTCCATCGTCGCCCGCCTCTCGGCCGCCGGAGCGCCGTCCTTCCTGGCCGTCCTCAAACGCTTCGGAGAGGGGACCCCGGGGCCGCTGTCCTTCCCGCGTCCGGGGTGGACCCTGGCGCTCGACCTCCCGGCCTCCCTGCCCGGCCTCGCCGCCCTCCTCGACGGGTTCGACGAGGAGGTCCTCGAAGCCGGGGGAGCGCTCTACCTGGCCAAGGACTCGCGCGCCTCCGCCCGGACGGTCCACGCCATGTACCCCCGCATGGAGGAGTGGAAGAGGATCCGCGAGAAGGTCGACCCGGACCGCGTCCTGGTGTCGGACCTGTCGCGCCGCCTGGAGTTGTAGGGGGCGCCAGGCGTCGCCACCCCCACCCGCGGCAATGGCCGCCGGGGGCGGCCGCACCCTCCCGCTCGGGCGAGCGCCGGTCAGCGGGCCGGGAGCGTCGGGACCGAGTGAATCGGCCCCTCCGGCCGGGCTGAGCGCCCCTCGGCGGTGACCGTCGGAAGGAACGCCTCCGGGCGGAGCGGCACCACGCCGTGATCCCCGGGCGGTCCGGCCCTTCCGGTACGGGTCCCCGGCTTGCGCCCGATCGGGCGATTCGCGCCCTGCGCCCGCGACGGCGGTATACGCTGACGCTCACCCGCTCTTGCGTTGGAATGTCCGCATCTATGCAGGTGCGGCGGTAACCGGTAGGGTCGGCGGCCGGTCCGCCCCGGTGCCCGTGGACCGGTCCTCCTTCTCTGCTCAGCGACCGAGGGAAGATGCCGTTCACCTCCTCGTTCCGTCGCCAGGCCGTGGCGTACGTGTGGCCGCTGTTCGTCCTGGCATGGGTGCTCGGGCCGGTGGCCGCCGTCCACGGAGTGGGCGGCGCGCTGACCCACGGCCACCCCGGCGCGGTGTCGGTGTCCTCCTCGGTCGTGGCCCACGGCCACGACGGGCACCTGAACGGCGTCCACTCCTTGGCGGTGGTCCCCGGACAGGCCGACGGTGTTCACCACCCGGGCAGCGCAGGGGAGGAGCGGGGTGCGCCCACGGACGCCTCCTCTCCGCACGCCCACGCCGACTGCCTCGGCGTCGCCGCCTCGGTGGCGCCGGTGTCCCTGCTCCTCCTGCTGCTCCTGGCGGCCCTGCCGCCGAGCGGCCCCGGCCCCCTGAGGCCGCCGCGCCCGCTCCCTGCCGCGCTGCTGCGAAGGCGCGGAGCGGCGCTCCGCTTCCTGCGCACACGGCTGCGGCTGGCCCGGCTCTCGGTGCTGCGGGTCTAGATGCCCCACCGCCGCCCCTGCGGTCCGAGCGGACCGAACGCGGCGGCAGGAGCACCACGGCGCGGCCGGACGGCCGCGCCCGTCCCCAGTACCGGAGAGAACCGGGAGTCCTCCATGAGTCAGTCCCACCGCGCCCGGAAGCGCGGTAGCCATGCCGGGCGCTATGTCGCGGCCGCGGCGTCCCTGGGCGCGGCCCAGATCCACATCGTCATGGCGCCCGTCCACGCCGGTGAATGGCCGGCCTCCGGCGTCTTCTTCGCCCTGATCGGCGTTTTCCAGGCCCTGTGGGGCGTGGCCGTGCTGCGCTGGGGCGGTAGGGCGCCGCTGGTCGCCGGTGCCGCCGCCAACCTCGGCATCCTGGCCGTGTGGGGGTACAGCCGCCTCTACGGCATGCCCGTCGGACCGCACGCCGGCGTCCCCGAGGCGGCGGGGACCACGGACCTCGTCGCCGCCGCGCTCCAGGTCGTGCTGGTCCTGGCCGCGGTGTGGGCGCTGCTGTGGCGAACCTCGCGGCCGGAGGCCGGGGCGGCGGCGTTCGGCGCGGCCGCGGTCGCCGCTCTGGCCGTCACCTTCGCCACCGCCGCCGCGGTCGGCGCGGCGGGCGACCACGGCCACGCGGAGTCCGGAGCGGAGCAGGGCGCCCACTCTGAGGACGGCCACGGCCACGGCGCCCCCGACCCCGGCCCGTCCGCGGGCGCGGAGCACCCCTCCGCCCCCGCCGAGCAGCCGGCCCCGAGCGGCCACGACGGGCAGGCCCCCTCGGAGTCCGGGGCGGGGACGGGACAGGACGGCCACGGTCACGACGGCCACGGCGACCACGAGCACTGACCCGTCCGCGGGGGCCGGCCCCGGGTCGGCCCCCGCGGCGCCTACGGCTCCGGAACGGACGGGCGTTCGGCCGGAGCGGCCGTGTCCGCGGCCGGCGCCTCCGGCTCGCGGTGCCGTGCGCCCTTGACCAGCAGCCACACGATGAACGAGATCTCCGCGACCGCGGCGGGGACCATGGCGAACGGGGAGACCGCCTCCCCGATGCCGGGGGCCGCCAGGCGGGTGAGGACGTCCGTGAGGTGGCCTGCGCACCCGATGACCAGCAGGACGCCCAGCGCCTTGGGGAAGAGGCCGGACCGGGCGACCAGGTAGCCCAGCGGGATCAGCCACAGGCCGAAGAAGGTCTGGGAGAGCAGGAAGCCGTCCTGGTACATGCCGGCGAACAGCAGGGCCTGCTCGTCGGGGCCCACCGGCCCGGGGGCGCCGGAGTGGCCCCGGCCGGTGGCGACCGTCAGCGCGGCGCTCCGGTGGACCAGGTTCAGGCACTGCATCGCCACGCTGACCGCGACGAACACGACCATCGCGGCGGCCGCCGCCCTGTCGGTGCGCCGCAGGAGCCGGTGGAGGACCATGCTCGTCAGCAGGAAGCACACGGCGCCCAGCAGCTCGCTGACGAGGGCGACCCGGGAGAGGGCGGCCGAGGCGCGGAGGGCGTCGGCCGTGGCCGCCGCGTCCCCCGGTTCCAGGAGGTGCGTGTTCACCACCCCGGCGAAGACGGTGGACACGGCCACCAGCAGGTAGAGCACGCCGGCGCCGCGAGCGAGCGCCTTGGGCCCGCCGCGGGATCCGGTCCCGCCCGGGGCGCTCATGCCGCCCCGCCCGTGCCCGCGCCGCCCGCGTCCGCGCCGGCATGGGCCAGGGCCGACGGCGTCAGCCGGCCGACGATCGCCGGGGCCTCGTGGACCAGGGCGTCGTTCTCCACCGCCTCGACCATGAACCGGGCGTAGTCCACGCGGCGGGTCCGGTTGCTCGCCAGGACGGGTGCGCCGACGTGCCTGCTCCACACCGGCAGGCCCTGGCTCTCCCCCTCCTCCAGGTCGCTGCCGCGCACCACCGTCCACCGGGCGGCGCTGTCGAAGACCCGTCGGCACGCCTCGACCTGGTCGTCCACGTCCACGAAGCGGGCCAGCTTCGCCAGCCGCCCGAACACGGCCTGGTACAGCCTGAGTCCGCGGGGGTACACGTCCCTGCCGTCGCGGCGGACGTGCCACCCGCAGGAGAAGACCAGGCGCGCGTCCGGCCGCGCATGGTCGAGCACCGCCTGGGCGGTGCCGGAGGCGTAGTGGTGCACCCCCCAGGGCACCAGCACCGTGAGCACGGCGTCGCAGCCCTCCACCGCCCGTGCGATGACGTCCCGGTCGTCGGTCGGGCCGGGCACGACGGTGATCCGCCCGGCGAGGCCGCCGAGCTTGCCCGTGCTCTGCTCCCGGCACACGCCGACCACCTCGTACCCGCGCTCCAGGGCGTGCCGGACCATGTACCGCCCGAGCTTGCCGGACGCCCCGACCACGCACAGCCTCCGGCCCCCGCCGGGCCTGTCCGCCCGCCTCGTACCGTTCGCCTCCACGGCCGCCTCCTCCGCTCTCCTCCGATCGGCGACTTACGGCGTAAGCCGCGCCTTGCACCGTAAGGTTGCGCCTTGCGGTGTAAGGTTGTCAAGGACGGCGAACGGGCCGGCAGGCAGAGCGACGGACAGGGCGACAGGAGGAGCACGTGGCCACGGAGCCGGTCGACACCCCCCGCCGGACCCCGCTCAGCAGGGAGCGGGTGCTGCGCACGGCGGTCGCGATGGCGGACGAGGGCGGCGGCGGGGTGCCGAGCATGCGGGGCATCGCCAAGCGGCTCGGCGTCGAGGTGATGTCGCTCTACCACCACTTCCGCAGCAAGGAGCTGGTCCTGGACGGGATGGTGGACCTCGTCTTCGCCGAGATCGAGCCCCCGGAGGGCGGCGGCGACTGGCGCGCGGCGATGCGGGGCCGGGCGGCCTCGATGCGCGACGCGCTGGCCCGCCATCCGTGGGCGACCGGGCTGATGGACTCGCGGACCCGCCCCGGGCCCGCGACCCTGCGCCACCACGACGCGGTGATCGGGTGCCTGCGCGCGGCGGGCTTCTCGGTCGCCGGGGCGGCGCACGCGCTCTCGGTGCTGGACGGCTACATCTACGGGTTCACGATCCAGCAGCTCGGCCTGCCCTTCACGGAGTCCGCCGGCGTCGAGCAGGTGGGGGGAGCCATCCTCGAGGGGATGTCCGCCGAGGAGTACCCGCACCTGGCGGAGATGATCACCGAGCTCGCCCTGAAGCCGGGCTATGCCTACGCCGAGGAGTTCGACACCGGGCTCGACCTGATCCTCGACGGCCTGGAGCGGCGGCGCGGCACCTGGTCGTGAGAGCGGGGGGGGGGCGGGCCCTGCGGTGAGGGGTCGGTGCCTTCGATTCCTGTACCAGGATAGTATGGCCGGTATTATTATCCGCTACAGGGGAGGCCCCGCATGATCGAGATCCTGAACTCCGCGAAGCTGGCCCGGGCCGGGGAGGCGGGCGCCCTGGTCGCCGACATCCTGCAGACGCTGAGGGGGCGCACCGGGGTCGGGACGAACCTGCTGGAGATCGACCGGTGGGCGGAAGAGATGATCACCGAGGCGGGCGCGCAGTCCTGCTATGTCGACTACGAGCCGTCCTTCGGGCGCGGCCCGTTCGGCCACTACATCTGCACGGGGGTCAACGACGCCGTCCTCCACGGGCGGCCCCGGGACCGCACCCTGGCCGACGGCGACCTGCTGACCCTCGACCTCGCGGTGTCCAAGGGGGGTGTCGCCGCCGACTCGGCCATCAGCTTCCTCGTGGGGGAGGCGAGGCCCCCGGAGAGCGTGGAGATGATCGCCGCGACCGAGCGCGCGCTGGCCGCGGGGATCGCCGCCGCCGTGCCCGGCGCCCGTACCGGCGACATCTCCCACGCCATCGGCACGGTCCTCAGGGAGGCCGGCTACCCGGTCAACACCGAGTTCGGGGGGCACGGCATCGGCTCGACGATGCACCAGGACCCGCACATCGCGAACACCGGGCGGCCCGGCCGCGGCTACAAGCTGCGCCCCGGCCTGATGCTGGCGCTGGAGCCGTGGGTCATGGCGGACACCGCCGACCTCGTCACCGACGCCGACGGGTGGACCCTCCGGAGCGCGACCGGGTGCCGCACGGCGCACAGCGAGCACACGATCGCCATCACCGGGGACGGGGCGCGGATCCTCACCCTGCCGGGGGCGGCGCGGTCGTGACGCCGGGCCCGCCGTCCTCGGCGAGCAGGCCGCCGAGGAGCGCGCGCAGGTCCGCCACGGCCTCCGGGGCGAGGGAGTAGCAGATCTGGTTCCCGCGCCGCGCGGACGTCACCAGGCCCGCCTCGCGCAGCACCTTGAGGTGCTGGCTGACGGTGGGCTGGCTGACGTCGAAGACCTCGGTGAAGTCGCACGCGCAGGTGTCGGGCGTGCGCGCGAGGCGGCGGACGATGCCGAGGCGCACCGGGTGCCCGAGCGCGCGGAAGCGCTGGACGGCGAGGCCGCCGTCCTCCGCGGGCGCGGCGTCGGAGGCGGCGTCGGCGGGTGCGGGTGCGGGTGCGGCGGCGGTCACGGATCCAGGCTATCGCGTATGGCGCGCCTCCTATATAGTCGGATCACTAAATAGTGAATTGCCTATATTCCCGTCGCCCGCGGCGGCGGGGGGACGGAGGCGGAGCCATGCCTGCACCGGTCAACGGCGTGAACGAGCTCGTGCTGGAGGTCGGGGACCTGGAGGCCGCCGAGCGCTTCTACGTCGACGTGCTGGACTTCCCCGTCATCGAGCGGTGGTCGGGGCCGCAGTGGAACGGCCGCGAGGCGGTGTGGGTGCTGGCCGGGCCGACGCGGATCGGGCTCTGGCGTCCGCAGATCGGCATCTCGCGCGGGCGCGGCGGCGTGCACGTCCACTACGCCGTGCACGTCGGCGAGGAGGACTACGCGGGGGTCGTGGAGCGCATCCGTGCCCGGGGCCGCACGGTCGACGAGGTGGAGTTCGGCGGCCGGGCGCGGTCGGCCTACGTGACCGACCCGGACGGCAACGTCGTGGAGTTCTGGGACTGGGACGCCCGCGACGGCGCCGCGGGCCCGCCGCGAGCGGTCACCGAGGGGATCTACGGCCTCTGACCGTCCGGGCGGCCGGAGCCGTTCGTCCTGGGGCGCCTCAGCGGAGTGTCACAGCGGAGTGTCTCAGGGGGAGGGGAGTCTGGCCCGAGAGGGGAACGGGAACGTACAGACCCCGTCCCGGGACAGGAGAGGTGCTCGATGAAGCTGGTACTGCAGGAGTTCCTGACGCTCGACGGCGTCGCCCAGGGGCCCGGTGCCCCGGACGAGGACACCACCGGAGGGTTCACCGAGGGCGGCTGGTTCGTGCCCCACTTGGACGGGGAGTTCGAGCGCCTGGCCGGAACCTGGCTCGGCGAGGCGGACGCGCTCCTGTTCGGGCGCCGGACCTATGAGAACTTCGCACGCGACTGGCCGCAGATGACCGACCACCCGCTCGCGGCCACCATGAACGGCCTTCCGAAGTACGTCGCCTCCCGCACCCTCGACCAGGGCGGATGGGACCCGACCACCGTGCTCTCCGGCGATGCGGCCGAACAGGTGGCGGAGCTGAAGCGGCGTCCGGGCCGGGAACTGCAGATCCACGGCAGCGCCCGGCTGGCCGGGTCCCTGCTGGCCGCCGGCCTGATCGACACCCTGCGCCTGGTGATCGCCCCCGTCGTGGTGGGGCAGGGCCGTCGCCTCTTCCCGGACGGGGGCGCCCCGGTCGGCCTGCGCCTCGTCGAACACGCGACGACCCCGGGCGGCCTGTCCGTGCACACCTTCACCGTGACCGGCCCGCCCCGGCACGCCGCCTACGGCGGCGCTTAGGCCCCCTCGGCGCCGCACCCGAGGGCGCCGAGGGTGCGCATCATCCCCAGGGCGTCGGAGACGACCCAGTACTCCGCGAGCCGCCCGCCGGCGATCCGCGCGTTCGAAAGGACCTTAGTACCCGGGCGTCCCGGAGAGTGCGCACCCGGTTTCCGCCCTCGGCCGTCGCCCCCGGCTGGTCGCCCGGGGCGCCGCCGATGTCCTCCACGCTGCTTACTTGCTGTAGTGGTAGTGGCAGGCGGCGATGCGGATCTCATCTTCAATGATCTTGTAGATGAGTCGGTGTTCGTCGGTGATCCGCCGCGACCAGTATCCCTCGAACCCGTGGCGCAATGGTTCGGGTTTCCCCATCCCGTCATTGCCGGTGCGCTCGATGTCTTTGATGAGAGCATTGATCCGCTTGTGGATCTTGCGGTCCTGGCCCTGCCACCACACATAGTCCTCCCAGGCGCTCTCCGCCCAAACGAGCTTCATCAGGCCAGACCCCGCTCGATCCCTCCGTCGGATTCCAGCTGTTCGATCGCGGTGACCAGTCTGCGTGCGTTCTCCGGACTCCGCAGGAGGTAAGCGGTCTCCTTCAGGGTCTCGTATTCGGAGAGTGCGACCAGGACGACGGGTTCGTGGCCGACCCTCGTGACGACGACCTCCTCGCGGTCTTCGACGACGGAGTCCAGCGTCGCGGCGTAGTTCGCGCGGGACTCGGAGTAGGTCATGGTCTTCATGCGGTTCGCCCCCTTCAGAGCCCGTGCGCGCTGTAGCGCACTGTCAGAGCATGCGTTCATGGTTGTACAAGATGTTGTACGCCCCCGCTCGGTGCAGGCAAAGCCTGGAATTCGCCTAATCCAGCCCCTGGCGCCGGAGGAGTTCCCGTACCGCGTCCTCTTCCTCCTGGAGGAAGCGGCCGAACCGGTCCCCCTCCAGGTAGGCGTCGGTCCAGTGGTTCTCCTCCAGGGCCTTCTGCCAGCGCGGGCCCGTGCGCATGGCGGCGACCATGGCGGTCAGCTCCCGCCGCCGCTGCTCGGTGATGCCCGGCGGGGCCACCAGCCCCCGCCAGTTGGTGAACTCCAGGTCCAGGCCCAGCTCGCGCAGTGTCGGAGCGTCGATGCCCGGGACGCGCTCGGCGCCGGTGACCGCCAGGGGGCGCAGCTCGCCCGCGGCGATCGCGTGGCGGTACTCGCCCGCCCCGGCCGCCGCCACGTCCACCTCGTGGCGCAGCAGGGCCGCCAGCGCGTCGCCCCCGCCGTCGTGCCGCACGTACCCCAGCTCGCCGGGGTCCAGCCCCAGCTCCTCGCCGATCAGCAGCAGCGCCAGGTGGTCCGGGCCGCCCCGGGTGGAGCCGCCGCCCAGGCGCAGCACGGTGTCCGGGTCGCGCCAGTCCCGGGCCAGCTGCTCGAAGCCGGTGTAAGGCGAGTCGGCGGGGACCAGCACCACCTCCGGCTCCTCCAGCAGGCGGGCGATCGGCGTGGTGCCGGCGACCGTGTACTCCGAGCCCTGGACCTGGGCCCCGGCCACCAGGCCCAGCCCCATCTGCAGCAGCAGCCCGCCGTTGCCCTTCTCGTGCACCGTGCGCGACAGCGCCGAGGTGCCCGCCCCGCCCGGCAGGTTGAACACCTCGGCCCGGTCCGGTGCCCCCGCCCCGGGTCCGAGGGCCTCGGCCACCGCGCGCGCCGTGGTGTCGTAGCCGCCGCCCGGCGGGTTGGGCACCACCAGGCGCAGCTCCGGCGGCCGCGGCTCGGGCCCCCACACCGCCAGGGCGGTCAGCGCGGCGGCCGCGCACAGCACGAGGGCGGCCCCGGCCGCGAGGACGGGTCGCGGTGATCGGGGGCCGCCCGGCATGCGCTCGCTCCTTGTTCGGGTCAGGGGGTCCGGCTGCCCGCGTCCTCCTCCCGGCGACCGGCCTCGGACCCGGACCCGGACCCGGTGTCGCGGCTCCCGCGCAGGCGCTTGACCAGCGGCCAGACCAGCACCACCGCGGTCAGCCCCAGCAGCGCCGCCGAGTACGGCGAGGTCACGAACGTGGTCCAGTCACCGTAGGAGATCTGCAGCGCCTGGCGCATCGAGCGCTCCATCATGCTGCCCAGGATCAGCCCCAGGATCATCGGCGCGGCGGGGAACCCGTTCTGCCGCATCAGGTAGCCCACGACGCCGAAGCCCAGCAGCAGCCACAGGTCGAACACCGAGAAGCTCAGCCCGTAGACGCCGACCACGCAGAACACCACGACCAGCGGGATCAGTACCGCCCGCGGGGTCTTGAGGACCTTGGCGAACAGCGGGATCAGCGGCAGGTTGAGGATCAGCAGCACGATGTTGCCCACGTACATGCTGGCCACCAGGCCCCAGAACATCTCCGGGCGGTCCGAGAGCATCATCGGCCCCGGCGTCACGCCGAGCACCAGGAGCGCCCCCAGCAGGATCGCCGTGGTGCCCGACCCCGGCACGCCCAGGGTGAGCATCGGCACGAACGAGCCCACCGCGGCCGCGTTGTTCCCGGCCTCGGGCGCCGCCACCCCCTTGGGGTTGCCGGTGCCGAAGGTGTCGCCGTCCTTGGCGATGCGCTTCTCCATCGAGTACGACAGGAACGAGGCCACCGTCGCCCCCGCGCCGGGCAGCACCCCGGTGAAGAAGCCCAGGACGGACCCGCGCCCGGTCGGCGCGGCGATCCGGCCCAGCTCGCGGCGGTTCAGCCGGAGCGAGGTCATCGTGCCGTCGGCCCCGCCGGCGCCCCGGCGGGCCAGCATCGCGAACACCTCGGCCAGCGCGAACAGGCCCAGGGCCACGATGAGGAACTTGATCCCCTCGTACAGCTCGGGCATGCCGAAGGTGAAGCGCAGGGTCGCGGTCTGGGAGTCGATCCCCACCAGGGAGACCATCACCCCTACCACGGCGGCGATCAGGCCCTTGGTGATGTTGCGCCCGCCCAGGGTGACCACCGCGGTCAGGCCCAGCACCATCAGCGCGAAGTAGTCGGCGGGGCCGAAGCTGACCGCGAACGACGACAGCGCCGGGGCGATGAGCATCAGCAGCACCACGCCGATGGTGCCGCCGGTGAACGAGGCGATGGCGGCGATCGCCAGGGCCTTGCCGGCGGCGCCCTTGCGCGCCATCGGGTAGCCGTCGAACGAGGTCGCCACCGTCCCGGCCACGCCGGGCGCGTTGAGCAGGATCGACGACGTCGAGCCGCCGAAGATCGCCCCGTAGTAGACCCCGGCCAGCATGATGATGGCGGTGGTGGGGTCCATGCCGAAGGCGATGGGGATCATCAGCGCGATCGCGCTCATCGGGCCCAGGCCCGGCAGGATGCCGATGACGGTCCCGGCGAGCACGCCGATGAAGACGAAGAGCAGGTTCTCGGGGGAGAAGGCGACGCCGAACCCGGCCCCGATCTGCTGGAGGGCTTCCACTTTCGACTCCTCAGATCAGAACGGCAGCGGACCGGTCGGCAGGGCGACCCGGAGGAAGTCCGACATGGCGAAGTACAGCAGCGCCGACACGCCAACGGCGACCAGCGCGTTCGCCCAGTGCCGCTGGTAGCCCAGGTACCAGGTGGTCGCGGCGATGTAGGCCGTGGTGGACAGCAGGAACCCCAGCGGCTCCAGCAGCACGATGTACAGGGCCATGGAGGCCGCGAACAGGGCCAGCTCCTTGCGCGGGTCGGCCAGCCGGCCCAGGCGGGGCCGGGCGGCGGGGCGCGCGGGGGCNCCCCCCCCGCCGGTCCCGGCGGGCGCGGGCCCGCCGGCCGTGGCGGCCTCGGCCGCTCCGTCGGCGTCCTCGTCGGCCTCACCGGCCTCACCGTCGGCCGCGTCGTCCTTCTGGAAGAACAGCACCGCGGCCAGCACCAGCAGAACCGCGCCGAGCCACTTGGGCAGCGTCGCCGGCTGCACCGGCACGCTCACCGCCGTGAACTCCTCCAGGGTGAAGGCCAGGTACAGGTACACCAGCGCGATCGCGCCCACCGCCGCGCCCAGCACGCGGTTGGAGAAGGTGAACGGCTTCATCGGCCCTCCCCGTCCTCGATCAGTCCGATCCGGGTGAGGATGTCGGCCGAGTCGCGGCTGGACTCGTCGAGGAAGACGCCGAACTCCTCGCTCCCCATGTAGGAGTCGGTCCAGCCGAGCCCCTTGGTCTGCTTCTTCCAGGACTCCTCTTCGGTCATGTCGGAGAACAGGCCCTCGTAGTAGGCGACCTGTTCCTCGGTCATGTCCGGTGGGCCCATGACGCCCCGCCAGATGTCGAAGGTGAAGTCCACCCCCTCCTCTTGGAGGGTGGGGGTGTCCGGCAGCGTGGTCGCCCGCTCGGCGCCGGAGACCGCCAGCGGGCGCAGGTCCCCGGACTCCACCAGCCCCGCCGCCTCGGAGGCGCCGGTGACCACGGCGTCGACGTGGCCGCCGACCGCCTGGGTCATCGCCTCGCCGCCGCCGTCGAAGGGCACGTAGTTGATGGACGTCGGGTCGATCCCCGCGGCGTTCACCGCCCCGGCGAGCCCGACGTGGTCCATGCTCCCGGGGGAGGAGCCGCCGGCGATGCTCACCTGCCGCGGGTCCTCCTCGAGCAGGTCCACCATCTCCCCCCACGACCCGATGGGGGAGTCGTCCGGGACCAGGTAGACCATGTACTCGGTGGCCAGGCGCGCGATGGGCGTGAAGTCCTCGTGGTCGTAGACCGACCCGCCCATCAGCGGGACGAGGCTGATCGGGGGGCTGGTGACGAACAGGCGGGTGGGGGTGTCGGGGGTCTGGGCGA
Organism: Nocardiopsis halophila DSM 44494; assembly: GCF_000341245.1. Taxonomy (GTDB): domain Bacteria; phylum Actinomycetota; class Actinomycetes; order Streptosporangiales; family Streptosporangiaceae; genus Nocardiopsis_A; species Nocardiopsis_A halophila. The sequence continues at coordinate 3,045 of NZ_ANAD01000074.1, read as the reverse complement.
CGTAGGCCCAGCCGATCGAGCCGCCGCCGCCCGGCTTGTTCACCACCTGGACGGGCTCGTCGACCAGACCGCCCTGCTCCAGTACGCGGCCGGAGGTGCGGGCCAGGGTGTCCCAGCCGCCGCCGGTGGCCGCGGGGGCGATGATCTCGATCGGGCGGTCGGGCTTCCAGGGGCCGCCGCCGTCCTCCTGTCCGCCGCCGGAGCCACACGCGGCGGCCAGCAGCGCGACCGAGGCCAGCGCGGCGGCCATGGCGACAGGGCGTGCGCGGAACATGCTGTCTCCATGTACGGGGTGCGGGAAATGGTGCGCGGGCCACAGGCCCGCGTGAGGTGACACACATGTAAACAGCGCGAAATCCGGCGGAAAAGGATTGTGTCGGTTGCGGGGACAGTGGTCGTAGTGGATGTTCCGGTCGTTGTGTTCACGGCCGGGTGTCCGCCCCGGAGCCGGACGGCGCCCCGCCTCTGTGACATGCGACGATGGCGCGCACACCGTCGGCGGCGATCGAGGAGGGGACCGTGCGCGCCAGGCTCACGCTCGCGGGGCAGTTCCTGCTCCTCCAGCTGCTGATCGTGGTGGCCCTGCTCATCGCCGTCTCGGGGGTGTCCCTGGCCCAGGCCGACGCCCGGTTCCGCGCCGAGGAGGGGCGCCGCATGCTCACCGTCGCCGAGGCGGCGGCGTCCACCGACGCGGTGCGGGTGGGCCTGTCCGACCCGGACCGGGCCGGGATCCTGCAGCCGACCGCGGAGAACCTGCGCTCCCTGGCCGGCGCCGACCACCTGCTCTTCGCCGACGCGCGGGGCCGGCCCCTGACCGCGATGGGGGCGGGCGGCTCCGGGACCGGGGGCGCCGGCGCCCCGGAACGGCCCCTGGACCTGGGGGAGAGCCGGGTGCTCTCCGGCAGGTCCTGGATCGGTGTGGCCGAGATGGACGGCGGCCGCGCTGTGGTGGCGCACGCCCCGGTGATCGCCGACGACGGCACCGTCCTCGGGTTCGCGCTGGCCGGGCGGGACGTGCCCGGGCCGGCGGCCAGCCTCGCCGGGTCCGCCCCCGACCTGCTGGTCTACCTGGGCGTGGCCTCGTTCCTGGGGGTGGTCGGGTCGCTGCTGCTGGCCCGCAGGGTCAAGCGCCAGACCCTGGGCATGGAGCCGGGCGAGATCGCCGGGCTGGCCCGGCACCGCGAGGCCATGCTGCACGGCATCCGGGAGGGTGTGCTGGGGGTGGACGCCCAGGGCAGGGTGGCGCTGGTGAACGCCCCGGCCGCCGAGCTGCTGCGCCTGCCCGAGGGCGCGGTCGGCCGCGCCCTGGAGGAGCTGGGCGTGGACACCGACACCGCCGCCGCCCTCACCGAGCGCGAGCACGCTCCGGACCGGGTGGTGCTGATCAACGGGCGGCTGGTGACGGTGAACTGCATGCCGCTGGGGCCGCAGGGCGCCGAGGGGTCGGTGACCACCCTGCGCGACCACACCGACCTGGTGGCCATGCGCGGCGAGCTGGACGCCACCCGCACGGCCACCGAGGCGCTGCGCGCCCAGGCGCACGAGTTCAGCAACCAGCTGCACGTGATCGGCGGGCTGATCGGGCTGGAGGCCTACGGCGAGGCGGCCGAGTACATCGCCCGGGTGGGCGGCGCCCGCACCCGGCTGACCGAGGACGTGGCGGCGCGGGTGGCCGACCCGTCGGTGGCGGCGCTGCTCATCGCCAAGGCCAGCCTCGCCGCCGAGCAGGGCGGCCGGCTGGAGGTGGCGTCCGGCACCGGGCTGTCCCAGCAGGACGGCGAGCTCTCGGCCGACCTGGTCACCGTGGTCGGCAACCTGGTGGACAACGCGCTGGAGGCGGTGCGCGGGCAGGAGGAGGGCCGGGTGGAGGTGGAGCTGGACGAGACCGCGCAGGGGGTGCGCGTGCGGGTGCGCGACTCGGGCCCCGGCGTGTCCCCGGAGCTGGCCGAGGAGGTGTTCCGGCGCGGGTTCAGCACCAAGGGCGGGGGCGGCCGCCGGGGGGTGGGGCTGGCGCTGATCCGGATGGTGTGCGAGCGTCGCGGCGGCTCGGTCCGGGTGGAGGGGGCCGAGTTCACCGCTGTGCTGCCGGCGGCCGGGACGGACGCGCCCGAGTCCGAGGAGGAAGGAGGCCGCGGGTGATCCGCACGCTCGTCGTGGACGACGACTTCATGGTGGCCCAGGTCCACCGCAGGCTGGTGGAGCGGGTGCCGGGCTTCACCGTGGTGGGGGAGGCCCGCACGGGCGGCGAGGCGCTGGAGCGGGTCCGGGACCTGCGCCCGGACCTGGTGCTGCTGGACGTGTACCTGCCCGACATCGGCGGGACCGAGGTGCTGCGGCGCCTGCGGGCCGAGGACGGGCCGCAGGTCGACGTCCTGATGATCACTGCGGCCCGCGACGCCGAGACGGTCCGCCGGGCCCGGCACGGCGGGGCGGTGCACTACATCGTCAAGCCGTTCGCGCCCGAGACGTTGCGCGAGCGCCTGGTCGCCTACCAGGAGACCCGGGGGGCGCTGGGCGGCGGCGAGGCGGCCCAGGAGGACCTGGACCGCGTCTTCGGAGCGCCCGGGACCGGCACGGCGCCCGCGGCCCCGGCGAAGGCCCCGCCGATGCCGAAGGGGCTGACCCCGGAATCGGCGGCGCTGGTCCGCTCCGAGCTGGAGAAGGCCGACGGCGACCTGTCGGCGTCCGAGTGCGCGGCCCTGACCGGCCTGTCCCGGGTGAGCGCCCGCAGGTACCTGGAGCACTTCGCCCAGGAGGGCAAGGCGGTCGTCCGCCTGAAGTACGGCACGGCGGGCCGCCCGGAGCGCCGCTACCACTGGGTGCCGGGAGCGGGGTAGTCGGCACATGCCGCCCCGCACACAGGGCCGGGGCCAGCCAGGGGAGCACGTTCCCCGAACGTGTCGTCCGCCGGGCCCCGGGGGCACAGGAAGAAGGCGGCGACGGCCCGGCAGGTGCCCCGCTCGCGGGCCCCGGCCGGGCGGCGGGCCGCCGGGGCGCAAGGGGAGGGCGGCGACGAGAAGGCGGCCCGTTCCTCGGCGCTGCCGC
>NZ_ANAD01000073.1 GCF_000341245.1 Nocardiopsis halophila DSM 44494 | reverse complement strand
CACCAGTGGTCCGGGGGAGATGGCGGCGACGGCTCGGCTGGTGCCCCGCTCACGGGCCCCGGCCGGGCGACAGGCCGCCGGAGGGCAAGGGGAGGGCGGCGACGAAGAAGAGGAGGGTCGGTTTCCCGATGCCTCCGGTCGGCCGCCGGGTCCCTCGCGGTCCGGGTGATCAGCGGCAACGACGGGACGGCCGGTGCCCCGCTCCGGCCTGGCTGCCGGGCGGCGGGGCCCTTCGGTGCAGGGGAGGGGCGGCAACGGCGAAGTGGGTACCCCGCTCACGGCCCCGGCCGGGTGCGGGGCTCCAGGGGGCGGGGGAGCGGGCGGCGACGAGCAAACGGGGCGGTTCCCCCGGCCTGCCGGTCGGCTTCCGGGCCTCTGGTGCTCCGGGGAGATGGCGGCGACGGCTCG
>NZ_ANAD01000072.1 GCF_000341245.1 Nocardiopsis halophila DSM 44494 | reverse complement strand
CTCACGCCTGCTTGCCGGGCGGCGGGCCGCCGGTGTGCCAGGGGGAGGGCGGCGACGAAGAGGCAGGGCGGCTCCCCGGGGACTCCGGTCGGCTTCCGGGCCTCTGGTGCTCCGGGCCGGGTGCGCGAGCAGGCCCCGGTGCCGCCCGCCCGTGCTCGCGGTGCCCCGCCCGGCCCGCGCCGGGCGCCCCCTGACCAGTGACCCCCTTGTGACCTGGGGGAACGCGAAGCGTCACGGCTCGGGGTGAGTGGAGGCGCGCTGATCGACGCCCTATGGCGGCCCCTGGAGGCGATCCCGGCCAGACCAGAACGGGATTCGGTACCGCCGTGCCCGTATTGCCCCTGTTCGTCCGCACACAGAGGGAGAGGGGGCGCCGAGAGGGAGGCGGGGAGCCCGCCCGCTCCGGGGTTGGCGTCGGCGTCGACCCACCCCTGGCTACGCGGAGTGACCGAGGGCGCCGTAAATGGGGCCGGTGTACCGGTAGAGGGGGTGTCGGGTACCGAATCCGGTTCTGGTCTGGTCGCCGCCGCACGCCTGTCCGGTCCCGGGGGTCGCGCCGGGGGTGCGCGAGGCCTGCACCCCCTTCCGATCTGGACAAAAGGGGCGCCTGGCGGGCCGTGTCCGCCGGAGACCGCCCCGGAAGGGCCCGTTCCCCATCGAGAGTGGTGGTATCGCCACCCAAA
>NZ_ANAD01000071.1 GCF_000341245.1 Nocardiopsis halophila DSM 44494 | reverse complement strand
ACCGCCCCGCTTCCTCGTCGCCGCCCACCCCCTTTGCGCCCCGACGGCCCGCCGCCCGGCCGGGGCCCGTGAGCGGGGCACCAGCCGAGCCGTCGTCGCCAAGTCCGCCGGACCGCCAGGAGCCCGGCGGCCGACCGCCGGCGCCAGGGAACCGCCCCGCTCCGTCATCGCCGCTCATCTCCGGTACCGGAGGGGGCCCGCCACCCGGCAGGAGCCCGCGAGCGGGGAACCTGCCGGGCCGTCGTCGCCGTACCTCCCGGACCGCCAGGGGCCCGGCGGTCGAGCGGAGCGGTCGGGGAACCGCCCTGCTCCGTCGTCGCTGCCTCACCTCCTAGCGCCCCGACGGCCCGCCGCCCGGCCAAGGACCGCGAGCGGGGCACCGGCCGAGCCGCCGTCCTCCCGGTCCGTGAGCGGGTCGGTGCTCGACGGGGCAGGCCCGGAGCCGGCCCTCCTTCCTCCCCGTGATGCGATCGGCGTGCGCCCACCCGGACGTTCCCCCTGGTCGTCCCGCCACCTGAGGGGGAGGGAAGGAAGTGGGAGGACTCCGAGCACATCCGTTTCCCCAAGGCGGCCCTGGGTTCCGCGTAGGCGGCGGCCTCTGGGAGGCTTCTGTCTCCAAGTCGGGGCGCGCGAGGTCGTTTTCGGAGAGGACTGACATGCGGAACGCCGTCGGAGCCGTGGACACCGTTCTCCTCCTGGGCGGGCGCAGCGAGATCGGGGTCGCCATCGCCGAGCGGCTCGTGCGGGGCGGGGCGCGCACGGTGGTGCTCGCCGCCCGGGGCGCCTCCGACGAAGGAGCCGGCGGGGTGAAGGAGCAGGCCGACCGGCTGCGCGCGGCCGGGGCCGCGCAGGTGCACCCGCTCGACTTCGACGCCGCCGACACCGCCGGGCACGAGGGCGCCGTCGCCTCCGCCGTGGAGCTGGCCGGCGACCTGGACGTGGTGGTGGACGCCTTCGGGGTGCTCGGCGACCAGGCCGCCTTCGAGGCCGACCCGGCCTCGGCCGCCGACGCCGCCGCGGCCACCTTCACCGGCCACGTCTCGGCCGACCTCGCCGTCGCCGCCCGGCTGCGCGAGCAGGGGCACGGCACTCTGGTCGTGGTCTCCTCGGTGGCCGGTGTGCGGGTGCGCCGGGCCAACCTCGTCTACGGCGCCGCCAAGGCCGGGCTCGACGGGCTGGCCCAAGGGCTGGGGGACGCCCTGCACGGCACCGGCGCCCGCGTGATGGTGGTGCGCCCGGGATACGTGCCCACCAAGATGTCGCGGCACGTGTCCGCCGCCCCGTTCCCCGCCACCACGGAGCAGGTCGCGGCCGCCGTCGCCGAAGGCCTGCGGACCGGGCGCGAGGTCGTGTGGGTGCCCTCGGTGCTGCGCTACGTCTTCACCGGGATGCGTCTGCTGCCGCGCTCGATGTGGCGCCGCCTGCCCCGCTGAACGCGGCCGACCCGAGCAACTCCGAGCCGCCCCGGCCTGGCGCGGCGGACGTCCGCGGTGGCCGGGGCGTCGCTCCGGTGCTCACCGCGGCCACTCCGCACCGACGAGCACCGACGAGTGGCGAGGGGCGGTGAGGTCTGTCGGAGGTGACCCTCGGCGCTCCTGATTCTCCCTTTCCTCCGCTCTTCCCTTCCTCCGCGACTTCAGGGGACGTCCCGCGGGCCCGGACGGCGCTCTCGGTGCACGGCGCGCATCGCGCCCATAACGGGTTCTGTGTACCTCCTTAAACCACCTACTGAAAGGCGAACAACGGGTCTAGAACGTGTTTCATTCTCGTGTTCTCATGGCGGCATGCGCACACGTGTCACCGAGATGTTCGGCATCGAGCTGCCCGTCTTCGCCTTCAGCCACTGCCGGGACGTCGTCGCCGCGGTGAGCCGGGCCGGCGGCATGGGCGTGCTCGGTGCCCTGTACTTCACCCCCGAGGAGCTGGAGACCGAGCTCGCCTGGATCGACGCGCACACCGGCGGCCGCCCCTACGGCGTCGACGTGGTCATGCCCTCCTCCTACGCAGGCGCCGAGATGGGCGCCGGCTCCGGCGAGGAGCTGCAGGAGCGGCTGCGCGCGCTCATCCCCGACGCCCACCGGCACTTCGTGGACGACCTCCTCGCCGAGCACGGCGTCCCCGAGGCGGCCGGCGCCGACGCCGGGCACTTCCTCCTCGGCTGGACCGACGCCACCGCCCGCCCCCAGGTCGAGGTGGCCCTCAAGCACCCCATCGCCCTGCTGGCCAACGCCCTCGGCGCCCCGCCCCCCGACGTCGTCGAGCAGGCCCACCGGCACGGCGTGAAGGTCGCCGGCCTGGCCAGCTCCCGGCGGCACGCCCGCAAGCAGTGCGACGCGGGGGTGGACGTCGTCGTCGCCCAGGGCACCGAGGCCGGGGGCCACACCGGCGAGGTGTCCACGATGGTGCTGGTCCCCGAGGCCGTGGACGAGGCCGCCCCCGTCCCGGTCCTGGCCGCCGGGGGCGTGGGCCGGGGCCGCCAGATGGCCGCGGGCATGGCCCTGGGCGCCGAGGGGGTGTGGACCGGGTCAGTCTGGCTGGCCACGGAGGAGGCCGACACGCCGCCGGGCGCCCTGGAGCAGATCCTCCGCGCCTCCTCGACCGACACCGTCCGCTCCCGCTCCATGACCGGCAAGCCCGCCCGCATGCTGCGCAACACCTGGACACAGGCCTGGGAGGGCGAGGAGTCGCCGGGGCCGCTGCCCATGCCCCTGCAGTTCATGCTCATCGCCGACGCCCTGCGCCGGGTCGGGCGGGTGCGCCACCCGACCCTGACGCCGTCGCCGGTGGGCCAGATCGTCGGGACCCTCGACCGCGTGAAGCCCTGCTCCCAGGTGGTCTACGAGCTCATGGAGGAGTTCGGGGAGGCCCTGGAGCACCTGAACCGCGCCGCCGAGGGAGAGGCCGCCGGAGACACGGCCGCCGGCCCCGGGTGACCTCTTCGCGCGGCCCCGGCGGCGCTCCTGACCCGACCCGCCCCTGCCCCGCCCCGGGCGGACCTGCTCACTCTGGAGAGCGGAGCGGTCTGACCCCCTCGGCCAGCGCCTCCTCCAGCGTCCGCGGCGGCCGGCCGGTGGTGTCCTGCACGGTGCTGGTCGTGCGGTCCTCGGCGCCCGCCGCGATCGCGGTGTCCAGGCCGGCGAGCAGCCGCGCGAACTCCGGGGGCATGCCCTCCGCGGTCCACCGCCCGGCGAGCGCGTCCTCGGTCAGCGACCGGTGCCGCACCGGCCGCCCCAGCACCTCTCCGAGCATCTCGGCGACCGCGTCGTAGCCCACCGGTTCCGGCCCCGTGACGATGTGGTCCGTGTTGTGCGGAACGGTGTCGGTGAGGGCGGCCACCGCGACCTCGGCGATGTCCTCGGCCGCGACGAACGGCACCCGTCCCGTCCCGGTCGCGCTGACGATCTCGCCCTGTTCGCGGGCCAGGCGGGCCTGGAGGTGGTCGCCGGTGAAGTTGTCCGCGAACCAGGTCGGGCGCAGGACCGCCCACTCCCCGAAGACCTCGCCGAGCCGGGTGTGCACGCGGCCCAGGCCCGGTGTCCCCGGCGTGATCGGGGACCCGCTCAGCAGCACGGCCCGGCGCACCCCGGCCTCCGCGGCGCGCTCCAGGAACGGGGCCATGAACGGCTCCGGGTCGGGCTCACCGACCGGGGCGACCAGGTAGAGCGCGGTCGTGCCGGACAGCGCCCCGGCGTGGGTGGAGGGGTCGTACCAGTCGAAGGCGACCCGGTCGCCGACGGGGCGCCGGCTGGCGACGCGGTGCGGGCGCCCCCGCTCGGCCAGCTTCCGGGCGACGCGGGCGCCCGTGGTCCCGGTGCCTCCGGTGACGAGGACGCTCATGCCGCGGCACCCCCGTCCGCGGCCAGGGCGAGCAGGGGGTTCCAGTAGTCCCGGTAGTGCGCGATGCGGCCGTCCCGCACCGTCAGCACGGCGACGTAGGGCGACTCGTACGGCTCGCCGGTGGCGACGACGGTCCCCTGGGCCGAGAACTCGGCCACGATCACCTCCGGGTCGGCGGTGCGGTGGACGGTGTCGACGTCGACCCAGTGCACGTCGAAGGTGTCCGGGTAGTCGATCAGGTAGTCGTGCACGGCGCCCCGCCCGTCCAGGCGGCGGGGCCGGCCGGGCGGGGCGAACGGGAACTCCACGACGGCGTCGTCGGCGAACAGGCCGATGAAGCCCGGCATGTCCTTGGCGCGCAGGAACGCCAGGCCCTGCCGGAACACCGCTTCGGGGCGGCCGGGTGCGTGGGTCGGCATGGGTGTGCCCTTCCAGGGGAGACGGAGACGGCGGCGGCCCGCTAGAATTCGGACCATCGGTCCGCTTAACGTAACGGACCGTCGGTCCGTTTAACAAGGGGGTGCTCCGTGCGGGCAGACGCCGTGCGCAACCGCGAGGCCGTGCTGCAGGCCGCCGGCCGACTCTTCGACACGGCCGACGACCCGGCCGGGGTGTCGATGGACGACGTCGCCGCCGCGGCCGGCGTCGGCAAGGGAACACTGTTCCGGCGCTTCGGCGACCGCGCGGGGCTGATCCGCGCGCTGTACGAGCTGCGGACGGAACGGATGACCGCGGAACTGGAGGGGGAGGGCGGCGGCGACGCCGTCGACGCGGTCGCGCGCACCATGGACGCGCTCCTCCGGTTCAAGATCGAGAACCGGGCGCTCTCCCGCGCACTGGAGTCCCTCGGCGGAGGCAGCCCCTACACCAACGCCGCCTACGGCGGCCTGCACGCCCGGCTCGCGGCTCTCATCGCCGCGACGCGGGGGCCCGAGGCGGCCGACTTCCTCTCCCACGCGCTGCTCGCGGCGGTCCGCAGCGACCTGGTCGACCACCTCGCGGACTGGCCCGACGACCGGCTGAAGAGCGGCGTGCAGACCCTGGTCCGGTCCGTCCTCCGAGGAGAGGAACGCGGCGCCCCCCTCTGTCGTTGATCTCGGGGAAGTCGGCCTTATAAGTGCCCTCTTAAGGCCGACTTCCCCGAGATCAACACGGGTTCGGGGCGCCGGAATCCACCGCTCCGGCGGACACGGGCCCTCCTACGCGTCGGCCGCCGTCAGCCTCGCCATCTCGGCGGCGTCCAGCCGGTACAGGCGCAGCAGCAGGACCGACCCCAGCATCACCGCGGCGGGGACCAGGGTGCTCCCGATGAGCATGCCCTGCAGGGCGCGGTCGGTCTGCTCCACCGCCTCGCCCGCCGCCGACTGGCGGTACCCGCTCACCGCCAGCGCCGCGCTCAGCAGTTGCGCGCCCAGCGCCGCGCCGAGGGCCTCCATCGACGACCAGATCCCGGCGAGCACCCCGGCCTGGTGCCTCCCGCTCACCGCGCGCGTGGCGGCGATGCAGTCGGTCAGCATCGAGTAGGGCAGCATGGTGCACCCCGCGTTGCCCGTGCCCACGACCACCGACATCGCGATCGCCCACGGCAGTCCGCCCATCACCGGGATGAAGTACAGCCCGATGGCGCCGGCGATGAAGAAGGCCCCTGCCAGAGCGAGCGTCGGACGCTTGTCCAGGCGCCGGGAGACCGCCGTCCACAGCGGCATGGTGGCGATCAGGGGCACCGTCACGCACACCACCAGCAGGGCGGTGTAGCCCGGCTCGCCCATCACGTGCCCGGTCACGTACGGCACGCCCGCGATCATCGTCCCGGACGACACCACCTGCAGGAACGCCGTCGGGAGCAGCCGCCGGAAGTGCGGGTTGCCCAGCGCCGAGCGGAACTGGTCCGCCAACCCCCGGGTCCGGCCCACCCGGCGGCGCAGGGGCGCGGAGCGCGTCCCGTACACGCACGCCGCCATGGCCGCCAGCACCACGGCCGCCATCACCACGCCCATCAGGCGGTAGCCCTCGATCGCGCGCCCGGGGCCGGTGCTGTCCACGAGGACCGGCGCCAGCGCACCGCCCAGCAGCAGCGCCACCCCGACGAAGACCGTCCGCCACCCCTGCAGCGCCGACCGCTCGTGGTAGCCGTCGGTGATCTCCCCGGGCATCGCCGCGTAGGGGACCTGGAACACCGACGCGGCGAGCGCGGCCGCGGTGAACACCACGAGCACGTAGAGCGCCGCCGGCGCGCCCTGGAGGGGGAGGCCGGCGAACAGCAGGGCGAAGCACACCGGGAGCGCCGCGGTCCCCGCCAGCATCCAGGGCCGCCGCGGCCCCCACCGGGACACGGTCCGGTCCGAGCGCATGCCGATGTACGGGCTCGCGACGATGTCCACCGCCTTGGGGGCCACCACCACGAACCCGGCCAGGGCCGGCGCCACCGCCAGCGCGTCGGTCAGGTAGATCAGCAGCAGCAGGGACGGGACGGTCGAGAACACGTGGGTGGCGACCGCGCCGACCCCGTACCCGGCGTGCACGGAACGGGGCAGCGCCGGACCGCCGAGGCGCTCCGCCGCCGCGGCGGGGGGTACGCTCACGCCGGGCTCAGCCCCGCTCGCCCTGCTGCGCGCCCTGCCGCGCGCTCGCGCGCTGCTCCGGCGGCAGCGCCTCGCCCGGAGCCGGGACGCGGTCGCGGCTGCCCGACACCTCCACCGTCTTCAGGTCGTGCGGGACCGGGCACTTCGTCGGGAACGTGCCGATGCGGTTGGGGTCGAACCCCTCCGGGTAGCTCTTGATGTTCGGGTTGTCCTCCTCGGTGCGCGGCTCCACGCGCGGCGGCATGAAGCGCACCACCTTGGCCCGCGCCTTGAGGGCGAACCGGGCCGCGCCCTTCCAGAACGGGGTCGCCGGCTCGTACCGGAAGGCCTCGGTCAGCCGGTCGTCCAGCAGCGCCGTGGTGAACTTCTTCATCAGCGGGCGCTGCCACGGCGGGGAGAAGGTGAGCATGAGCTCCAGGGTGCTGTCGGAGACCGCGCGCCCGCCCTCGGTGTAGCCGAAGTGCTCGCGCTCATAGCCGTCCATGAGCGTGCAGAACTCTTCGTAGGTCCCGGGGATCTCCTTGATCCCCATGTGGCGGCCGAGGTCGCGGTAGTAGTTGGTGTTGGCGCGGATCTCGTGCTCGCTGAGCCGCCGCCAGCCGAAGCCCCAGTCGTTGAGCCAGCGCGGGGGCATCACCACGAACGTGCTCAGCACGTACAGGTAGTCGTCGTTGCTGATGTCGTAGCTGCGGTGCATCTGGTTCATGCGCCGCAGGGCGTCGCGGCCCCGCCCGGGCTCGAAGCCGTGCTGCAGCATCTGCCCCAGCAGCAGCGCGGTGTCGTCGTAGCGGTGCTGGGTGCGGTCGGTGAACTCCTCGGTGTCTCCCAGCAGCCCGCCGATGCTGGGCACCGCGTAGGTCCGGTACAGCGCCAGCCCCAGGGCCTGCGACATGTCCCAGGGGAACTCGTGGGCGCCCAGGATGAAGGTGATCCGGCGGGCGTCGGCCTCGGCGTCGAGGCGGTGGATCTCGTCGTACCAGTCGAACCGTTTCATCGGGCCTCTCCGGTGCGGTGTGGGGACGGGGCGGGCCGGGGGCGCCCACCGAGTGACCGGTAGGTACCGATCGGTAGGGAACATTACCCGTCGGCCCCGCGCCCCAGGAACTCCGCCCCGCGCGGGATCGCCCACACCACAGGGCCTGCGGCCCCCGACACGCCGCGGTCGGCCGGCGCCGGCCTCAGGCCGGGGCGGCGGTGCGCTGGGCCACGTGCCGCACCAGCGTCAGCAGGACCTCCTTGCTGGAGGAGCGGTCGCGCGCGTCGCACAGCAGGACCGGCACCTCCGGCGGGATGCTCAGCGCCGAGCGCACCTCCTCGGCCGCGTAGTGGTGGGCGCCCTCGAAGCAGTTCACCGCCACCACGAAGGGCACGCCCCGGCGCTCGAAGAAGTCCACCGCGGGGAAGCAGGTCTCCAGCCGCCGGGTGTCGGCCAGCACCACCGCGCCCAGCGCGCCGGTGGCCAGCTCCTCCCACATGAACCAGAACCGCTGCTGGCCGGGCGTGCCGAACAGGTACAGCACCAGGTCCTCGTTGATGGTGATGCGGCCGAAGTCCAGCGCGACGGTGGTGGTGTTCTTCTTCTCCACCCCGGACAGGTCGTCCACGCCCAGGCTGGCCTCGGTCATCAGCTCCTCGGTGCTCAGCGGGGCGACCTCGCTGATCGAGCCGACCAGGGTGGTCTTGCCCGCGCCGAAACCGCCCGCGACCAGGATCTTGATGGCGGCCGGGATGCGCTCGCCGCTGCTGTCAGAGTCGTTGGATGCCATCGAGTACCGCCTGCAGTACGTCCCGGCTCACCGGGCTCTCGCTCGTGTAAGGGGCGCGGGCCAGGACGTAGCCCCGGCCGATGAGGTCGCCGAGCAGCACCTTCACCACGGCGACGGGGATGTCCAGGTGCGCGGAGACCTCGGCCACCGACTGGGCCCTGCGGCACAGCTCCAGGATGCGCAGCTGCTCGGGCTCCAGGGCCATCTCGTCCACCTCGGCGCGCGCGGCGATGACCACGCTGACCATGTCCAGCTGGACGCCGTCGGCGTGCTGCCGCCCCTCGGTGAGGATGTAGGGGCGGACGACCGACCCGGCATCGTCGGGGCCGGGGCTCCACTCGTGGGGATCGGGCATGATGCCTCCCGTCACCCGGCCGACTCCGGTGCGGGCCGCCCCTCCTGGCGGGGGGCCGCGTCGAGGAACCGGCCGACCTGTTCGACAAGGACGTTCATCTCGTAGGCGATGAGGCCGACGTCGGACCCCTCCTCGGAGACCACGGCCAGGCAGGCGCCGCTGCCCGCGCCGGTGACGAACAGGTAGGCGCGCTCCATCTCCACGACGGTCTGCAGCACCTCCCCGCCGTTGAACTGCTTTCCGGTGCCCCGGGCCAGGCTCTGGAAGGCCGAGGCGACCGCGGACAGCTGCTCGGCGTCGTCCTTGGCCAGGTCGGCCGAGCTGCCCATGAGCAGGCCGTCGGCGGACAGGACGATCGCGTAGCGGGCCCCCACGGCGCGCTCGACGAGCCCGTCGAGGAGCCAGTTCAAGTCCTTCGCAGCGTTGTTCGTCAAGGTCAGGAGTCCTTCTCAGTGTCCTCGGTGGTGTCGTCTCCGGCGGCGCCCCGGTCGGTTCCGCGGCTCTCCTCCCGGCCGCGGCGCGTCCCCTGCTGGAACGCGGACATGTTGCGGCGGAGCCGTTCGGAGCGGTCCGGATCCTGTGGGGCGGATTCGGACCCCGGTGCGCCGCCCCCGCCGGGGCCCGTGCTCGGGTCGTTGGGGCAGTCGTCGGCGAGCTGGGGTGCGAGGTTGGTCTGCGGGCGCCGCTTGGGCAGCGCCGGGCGCTCGCCCGAACCGGGCGCCGGGGCCGACTCGGGGCGGGTGTCGCGCGAGTCCGGGACGGCCGCGAAAGGCGGTGCGCCGGACGGGTCGGAGGAGGAGCGGCGGGCGCCGCGCCGGGGCAGGCCCGAAGGGGTGGTGGCGGGGCCGCCGTCGCGGGCGGCGTCCCCGCCGCCCGAGCCGTTCGATCCGCCCGAGCCGTTCGGCGCGCCCTCGTCCTCGGCGGCGAACGCGGCCAGAGCGGTGATCGCCTTGTCGGTGCGCTCCTCGGCCCGGATCTCCAGCGGGGCGCGGTCGGGCGCCTCCGCACCGTCCCCGGCCGGCTCCCCGCCGCCGCCCTGCTCGCGGTCCTCCGCGGCGGGCGAGGGCGCGGGCGCCTTCTCGGAGCCGCCCAGCAGGTCGCCGTCGGCGGACTCGGGCGCGCGCACCACGCGCACCTCGCCCGCGGGCAGCGCCTGCGCCTCGGAGACCAGTTCCGGCGGCAGCAGCACGATCGCCTGCACCCCGCCGTAGGGGGAGGAGCGCAGCCACACCTTGATGCCGTGCTTCTTGGCCAGCCGCGACACCACGAACAGCCCCAGCCGCATCTTGTCGTTGAGCCGCATGACGTCGAACTCGGGAGGGTCGGCGAGCAGGGCGTTGGCCGCCTCGAACTCCTCGTCCTGCATGCCCAGGCCGCGGTCCTCGATCTCCACGGTCACACCGTTGGGCACCTGCTCGCTGCTGAGCATCACCCGGGTGTGCGGCGGGGAGAAGGCGGTGGCGTTGTCGACCAGCTCGGCCACCAGGTGGATGACGTCGGCCACCGCCGGGCCGATCAGCGCGACCCGGGCGATGTGGGTGCGCTGCACCCGCGAGTAGTCGCCGGACTCGGAGATCGCCCCGCGCAGCACGTCCACCAGCGGCATCGGCCGGTGCCAGGTGCGGCCCGGGTTCTCGCCGCCGAGGATGAGCAGGTTCTCGGCGTTGCGGCGGGACCGGGTGGCCAGGTGGTCCAGCTTGAACAGCTCGGTGAGCTGGGCGGGGTCCTCCTGGTCGCGCTCCATCCGGTCCAGCAGGCGCAGCTGGCGGTGGATCAGGGTCTGGCTGCGGTGCGCGATGCTCAGGAACACCCGGTTGACGCCGTGCCGCAGCTCGGACTGGTTGATCGCCGCCTCGACGGCGGTGCGCTGGGCGGCGTCGAACGAGCGGGCGACCTGCCCGATCTCGTCGTCGTGCTGGTTGGCGACCAGGTCGGGGAGCTCCTCGTCCAGGTCGACCGGCTCGTGGCGGCGCAGCCGGCTCATGATGCCGGGCAGTCGGCGCCCGGTCAGCTCCTCGGTGTCGTCGCGCAGACGGTGCAGGCGGTCGACCAGCCGGTGGGCGGAGCGGGTGGCGGTCAGCACGGTCAGGATCGCCAGGGCGGCCACGCCGGCGCTCCCCAGCACGGCGAAGGCCAGCGAGCGGTAGGCGACGTTGGCCTGGATGCCGCCGGCGTACAGGGCCTCATTGGCGCCGATGTCGGTGATCTCGTCGAAGACGGCCAGGTAGGCCTCGTCCCAGTCCGCCTTGGAGACGGGCATGGGGAAGCGCTCGGTGACCTCGCCGGTGATCGGGTCGGTCTCCGTCTGTGCGGGGCGCTCCATGATCTGGGCGACGTACTCCTCCAGGCGCCCGTACTCCTCGGACCCGGTGAGCTCCCGGTACTGCGCGCGCTGCTCGGGGCCGAGGTAGGGGGCGGTCTCCTCCATGCGCGCGTCGAAGGCGCCGAACTCCCGGACGAAGGCGTGCATGTCGGGGTGGTTGAGCTCGTCCTCGGAGAAGGACTTCACCAGCCTGGCGTCGGCGCGGCCCAGGTGGTCGACCGCGCGGAAGGTGGAGGTGGCGCTGATGCCGGGACCCATGGACTCGACGTTGTTGCCGGTCCGGGAGAGCTCGTCGAAGACGTCGGCGGCGGCCTCGGTGACCCCGTTGAAGAAGTCGAGGACGTCCGAGCGGGAGGCGTCGCCCTCGCGCACGTCGGCGCGCAGCCGGTCGATGCCCCCGTAGGCGTCCTGGAGCGTGGTGATGCGGTCGGCGGCCGAATCCGGGGCGATCGCCTTGAGCTCGTCGTAGTCGGTGATGATCGTGCCCATGTGCTCATCGGAGGCGGCCTGGGCCTCGTCGAGCTCGTCGCCGAGCTCCTCGGGGTGCTCCAGGTAGCCGACGGTGATCGTGCGCTCCTTCATCACCGTGGTGAGCGCGACCGCGGACGGCGTCAGGTAGCGCTCGTTGCCCTTGCTGAGGGCGAGCTCCATGGCGGCGTTGTAGAACAGCACCCCGCTGACGACGAGCCACACCGCGACCAGGGCCGCAGTGGGGGTCATGACGATCCTGCGGAGCCGGGTGCGGATGCTCGGGACCCGCCGCTTCTCTGCTTCCTGCACTGCTCTCCTATGGCCCGTGCCTTGAGCACACATGGACGCGGTGGAACGGCGAAGGGGCGTTCCAGGTGCTTCGGATGTGGAGGACCGGCTGCCGGCGCGCTCGTGGCGCCCTCCGGCCGGGCCGACCTGTCCGCGCTACGCGGAGGAAGGCGCGGGGATTCGGCCCAGGGATCGTATCTCGCCCGGGAAGGGCCGGAATCGCAGGGGGGTGGGGCCTCCTGGGCCTGACGGGCGGGTTGGGGCGGGGATGACTTTGGTCCTTAACTGGGCAACCGCGATGCCGATGTAGCGGTTTGTCTGGATCGCGGTGACCGCGCTACGCGTTCGTAGCCTGACCAAGAATTATCGAATAGTTACAGACGTGCGCGGATGCACCCCTCCTCCGGCCCCGCCGCGGCCCCTCCGCCCCGGGTTCGGCCGTTCGCCCGCGCGGCCGCACCGGCCGCGGCTAGCCTTGGGGCCTTATGGGAGGGATTCTCGGCGCAGGACCGGGAGGGGCCGTGGCCGCCGTGCCGGCCGTCGTGTTCGCCGCGGCGGTGGGGGCGGCCCTGTTCTTCCGGGTCCACCTGGGGCGCTACGGGCGCATCGCCGGCTGGCAGGGGCAGGTCACCCTGGCGGTGCTGGCGGCCGGACTGGCGGTGGGGCTGCTGGCGGTGTGGCCGCTGCCGCGCGGCGCCGACGGGCTGTGCGCCATCGACGGCGGCGCCCCGGTGCTGCCGCACCCCCTCACCCTGGGGGAACTGCCCGGGTCCTGGCGCACCGCCGCCCTGCACGCCGGGGCCGCGTCCGGGGTGTTCGCGCTGGTCGGCGCCCTGCTCCGGTACCGCTACCGGCACGGGTTGCCCTTCACGGCCGCCCTGGCGGCGCTGCTGGCCCTGGCGGTCGAGGCCGTCCAGTACACCGGCGTGCTCGGGCTGTACCCCTGCGCCTACCGGGTGGCGGCCGTGGACGACGTGCTGCTCGGAGCGGCCGGGGGCGCCGCGGGGTGGCTCATCGGCTGCGCCGCCGTCCGGCTCCTGCCGCGCGCGTGGCCGGGGGCCGTCATGGACACCATGCCGCCGGGGCTCTCCCGCCGCCTGGGCGGGCACGTGCTCGACCTGGTGCTCTGGTGGAACGGGACGCTGCTGGCGGTGGCCGTGCTCGTCGACACCGGGAC
This sequence comes from Nocardiopsis halophila DSM 44494, assembly GCF_000341245.1. Lineage (GTDB taxonomy): Bacteria > Actinomycetota > Actinomycetes > Streptosporangiales > Streptosporangiaceae > Nocardiopsis_A > Nocardiopsis_A halophila. The sequence continues at coordinate 52,939 of NZ_ANAD01000071.1, read as the reverse complement.
CATCACCCTGGTGCGCGCGCCCGAGGCGCACCGGATCGCGCTGGTCGCGACGGCGGTGGTCGTCGGCCTCCTGGTGCCGCTGCTGCGCACCGACCGCGGCACCCCGGGGCGCGCGAGCATGCGCCTGGCGGTCTCGTCCCCGGGGGAGTCCGGCCCGGCGGCCCGGTGGAGGACGACCCTGCGGGCCGCGCTGCTGTACACCCCGGTGGTGGTGCTGTTCGTGCTCGGCCTGCAGCCGTGGGCGCTGCTGGTGGCCCTGGTGCACGGCGCCCCGGAGCTGGTCCGCCGGGACCAGGCGGGCACGGCGGACCTGATCGCGGGCACCAGGATCACCACGACCGCGGCGGTGACGGGCCGCATGCCGACGAAGCTGATCCGGTACTTCCCCTCCCTGCGCACCGGCCCCCCGCAACAGCGCGTCGGCAGCTGACCCGGGTCCGCCGTCAAGGGCGGAGCGCGCCGGCCTCCTGCCGCGGCTCCGGACCGGGGTCCCTGCGCGCCGCACGCCCCCGGCCCGATCCCCACCGGAACGCCAGGGCCACCGCGGCGACCACCATCGGGACCACGATGTACTCGGCGGCGAACGGGGCGATCACCGCGGTGAGCACCAGCGCCGTCGCCGCGTGCACGCGGGGGCGCCCGCTCAGCAGGCGCAGGCCCGAGGCCATCCCCACCAGGTAGGTCACCAGCACCAGCGACGCGGGGATCCCCACGAGCGTCTCGGTACCCCAGCCGCCCGCGAAGCCGGCGGCGAGGCCGGCCGCACCTCCCGCGCCCACGGTCAGTACGCCGGCCACCGGGACTCCGCGCGCGTTCAGGTGCCCGAGCCGGCGGGGGAGCCAGCCGTCGCGGCCGAGCGCGTACCCCAGCCGCGAGGTGGAGGCGATGAAGGTGTTCGTCGTTCCCAGGGTGATCACCGTGGCCAGCACGGCGGCGGTGCCCTCGGCGCCGACACCCAGGCCCGTGCCCAGGACCCGGCCGACCGCGACCCGGTCCACGGCGGGGTCGCCGTAGGCCGCCGTCCCCACCACCGCGAACGCGATGCCCGTGTACAGGACGAGGACGATCCCCACCGTCGTCACGGTCGCCCGGAGCATATCCCGCCGCACGTCCCGGAACTCGCCCGCCAGGTGCGCCACCGCCTCCCACCCGGCGAACGCGAGGAACAGCACCACGGCGACTCGGGCCACGCCCGGGACCCCGTTCGGGGCGAAGGCGCGTGCGGAGGTGAACGGCTCCAGGGTGACGTGCGGAAGCGCAGCCAGGGCGGCGGTCAGGAGCATCAGCGCGACACCGGCGGCCAGCGCCAGCTGCACCCGGCCGCTCAGGCGCATCCCCGCCAGGTTCGCCGCCATGGCCAGGGCGAGGATGGCGGCGGCGATCGGGTAGGCCGCGGACGGGTCCGCGTCCAGTGCCGCCGCGACATAGTAGCCGCCGGTCAGCGGGACGACGGTGTGCCCGAGCACCCCGGAGGTGAAGTAGAACCAGCCCGACAGCCCTCCGGCCGTCGGACCGAAGGCCTTCGCGGCGTAGGTGGCGATCCCGCCGGCGTCGGGGAAGCGGGTGGCGAGGGCGGCGAACGTCGTCGCCAGCGGCAGACCGAGCAGCCCCATGAACAGCCACGCCAGTAGGGACGCCGGCCCCGCCATCGACGCCGCCTGCCCGGGGAGCACCAGGACCCCTGCTCCCAGCACCGCCCCCGTGTAGAGCGCCACGGACTGCCCGTAGCCGATGGTGCCGTGCGGCCCCTTCGGCTCCGGTGCATGTGCGACGCGGCTTCGGGTGCCCACCCACATCACTCCCTTCGAGGACGGAACCGCAGGGGTCCCGGCGGCACGTAACAGCGTTGTGCTTCCGTGGCCCCCGAACCAGTGGCAAACTTGCCGATATGCGCATGGATCTTGCCAGCCCCTCCGCCCACCGTGTCGCGATCGCCGTGGTCGAGGGGGCGCCGGTCTTCGAGGTGTCCGTGGCGTGCGAGGTCTTCGGAATCGACCGGCCGGACCTGGCCGACCCCTGGTACGACATGCGGATCTGCGCCGCCCGCCCCGACACCCCGCTCGCGCACGGCCTCGCCCTCCAGCAGGCCCGGCCCCTGGACCGCCTCGTCGAGGCCGATACCGTGCTCGTGCCGAACTGCACCGAGGGGGACCGGGCGCCCCGCGACCTGGTCGACGCGGTCCGCGCCGCCTACGACGTGGGCGCCCGGATCGCCTCGATCTGTACCGGCGCCTTCGTTCTGGCCGCCGCAGGGGTGCTGGACGGCCGCCGGGCGACCACCCACTGGATGCACGCCGAGGAGCTGGCCGCGGCCCACCCCAAGGTGCGCGTCGACCCGGCGGTGCTCTACGTCGAGGACGGCGGCGTCTTCACCTCGGCGGGCACCGCCGCCGGGATCGACCTGTGCCTGGAACTCGTCCGCGCCGACCACGGGAACGCCGTCGCCAACGCCCTGGCCCGCCGCCTGGTGACCCCGCCCCACCGGGAGGGCGGCCAGGCGCAGTACGTCGAGGCGCCCGCGGCCGTGCGCGGCGGCGGAGGCACCGGCCTGGCCCNNNCCCCCCCCCGCCGCGCCAACCTGAGCAGGCGCACGCTGGCCCGCCGGTTCGAGGAGGCGCTGGGGATGCCGCCGCTGCGCTGGCTCCTTCAGGAGCGCGTCCGCTACGCACAGCTCCTGCTGGAGACCACCGGGCTGCCCGTCGAGCAGGTGGCGGATAAGAGCGGCCTGGGCAGCGCCGCCAACCTGCGGCGGCACTTCACGCGCCACGTGGGGGTCGCCCCGCTCGCCTACCGCCGCGCGTTCACAGCGTCACGCTCCCGTGCGGCCGTCGACCGGGAGGCTGGGGAGGCGCGCTCCGTCTCCTGAGGCGAGAGGCCTCTCTCCTCCCTCCGGGCGGGAACGGGCGATCAGGGGGCGGCGAATGCGAACGGTGGCCATGGAGACCCGAGCCGTGGGAACGGCGCCGGTCATGGCGGCGGGCGTGCTCGCGTCCCGGCTGCCGTCCCCCGCCGCCACCGCCGCGGCCCCCACTGTCTGCTCACCGTGCGGTGCATGCGCAAGCCCCGGCACTCGCTCCCGCCCGACCTCGCATCCGCCGCGCACGGGGCCACCGGCACTTCCGCGAACGCGACGCCCTGCGCGCCCTGACCGACCACGGCCACACCTCCTCGACGCTCGCCCTGGTCACCGCCGTGGCCTCTGTTTGCCTCACGCGCATCCCGTGCACCGGACCTGCGGAGATGCGATGCATCCCCTTCCTGGCCACCTGCTCTCACCGGCCGAGATCCAGGTGCCATCAGAAGCCGGGACAGGCGAGAGTGAGGGGCGGCCATGGGGCCGGTCCACTGGTACAAGAGCAGCCGCAGCGGTGCGAACGCCGATTGCGTCGAGCTGGCTGAGAAGCGCAGGGAAGTCCTGGTCCGAGACACGAAGAACCGGGCCCCCAGGGCACCTGGCCTTCGGCAACCGGGAGTGGTCGGCCTTCCTGAGATCCCTCCGATGCGGGCGCTTCCAGGCCTGACCGGCCTGAGGTGCCGTGGATGGTGCTGTGTGCGCTGCCCGATCGTGATCTCTGCGGACGGAACGCGAGGCGGGGTCCCGGCGTCTCACGCTGGATACCCCATCCACGAGTGAGAGCAGGGAGAACGAGATGCGAGGAACCGGGCGCAGACAGGCCGCCGCGGCGACCGGGCTGGGAGCGCTGGCCGTGCTCCTCACCGCCGGCTGCTCGTTCAACGCAAGCATCGGCGACATGGAGCCGGTCGAGGAGAGCCAGGGCCAGGAGCAGGGGGCCGAGGAGAGCGGGGGGACCGGCGGGGAGTCCGGCGCGCCCGACTCCGGCGGGGAGGCCGGCGCCGTCCCCGCGGACGAGGTCGCCCGGCAGGCCGCCGCGGTCCTCGAAGAGGAGGTCGGGCAGACGCCTGACGACCTCACCTGCCCCGAGGACCTGCCGGCCGAGGTCGGTGCCTCCATCCGCTGCGACCTCACCGCGGGCGGCCAGACCCTCGGTGTGACCATCACCGCGACCGCGGTCGAGGGCACGAACGTGGACTTCGACGTAGTCGTCGACGAGCAGCCCTCGGGCTGACCCCCGCGCTCCGGCCGGGGCGTTCGCGTTGTCCGCCCGTCCGCCGTCGTGCCCCGGCGGACGGGCTGCGGCGGCCGTCGACCGGCGCGGCCGGTCAGGGCGCCGTGCGGTAGCTCCGCCGGTAGGCCTCCGGGGCGGATCCGGTCCGCCTGCGCACCACCCGGCGCAGGGCCTCCACCGTGCCGAGGCCGCAGAGGGCGGCGACCCGTCCCAGCGGAATGTCGGTGGACTCCAGAAGACGGCGGGCGGCCTCGACCCGCACCGATTCCACGTAGGCGGCCGGCCCGCTTCCGGTCTCCTTGCGGAAGACCCGGGCGAAGCGCTGCCCGCTCAGGCCGGTCGGCTCCCCCTCGCCGCGTTCTCCTCAGTCGCCGGCGCCCCCAGGCCGGTCTCAGCTCCGTCTTGGGGAACACAGCGTCGTTGGGAGCGCAGCGGCCTGCGGTGACCGCACCCGCCGGGCGGACGAGCCGAGGGCCTCAGCGGTTCCGCGTGCGTTCACGGAAGAGGCAGGCCGTGACGATCCCGATCACCGCGAGCGCCCCGCCGATGGCGACCAGCGAGGTGAGCGCCTGACCGGTCAAGGGCAGGCCGGGGACGCCTCCGCTCCCGCCCCCGCCGGTGCCGTCACCGGGCTCTGCGGGGCCGGTCTCACCACCGTCGCCCTTGGACGGAGTCGGCTCCGGTGACGGCCCCGGGTCAGGGCTCGTGCTGGGAGAAGGGCTCGGCTCCGGACTCGGCGACGGGGTGGGGCTCGGGTCGGGCGATGGGCTCGGCTCGGGCGAAGGCGTCGGGCTCGGATCAGGGCTCGGTGACGGTGAGGGCGACGGGCTGGGGTCGGGGGAAGGACTCGGCGACGGGCTCGGGCTGGGAGAAGGGCTCGGTGAGGGCGACGGAGTCGGAGAAGGCGACGGGCTGGGGCTCGGACTCGGCGATGGGCTCGGCGTCGGGTCGGGGCCGGGCTCGACGGGGACCGTGACGGTCGACTCGTTCGAGGTCAGCCGCCCTCCGCTGCCGTCGACGGCGGTCGCCTGCGCCGTGTTGGCGAACTCCCCGGCGGTGCCGTCCCCGGCGGTCACCGTGTGGGTCCCGGTGCAGGTCATGCTCGCCGTCGGGGTGCCCGCCGGGCCGAGGACCGTGCCGGGGCAGTCGATGTCCGTGATCCGCGGATCCTCCACCCGCACATCGTTCAAGGTCCCGGTGGAGGTGTTCGTCACGACGAACTCGTACGGCACCGTGTCCCCCGGCCGGTAGGCGTCCGGCTGCTGCTCCGAGCGGTCGACCTGCTTGACGATGTTGAGCTCGTCCAGCGTCGTCAGCGACCGCACGTGGACGTTGCGGATCAGGTGCACGTCGGTCGCCGACCCCGTCGACCCGGTGAACCCGAACTTGTAGGTCGACGGCGGCGCCTGCGGCATCGTCTCCTGGAGCACCTGCTGGAAACCGTTGCCGTCGTTGAAGTCGATGGACACGGTCACCACCGGGCGCGGGTCGGGGCTGACCGTCAGCCGGACCGTGCGCACGGCGTCCGCCAGCGCCCCGGCCCGCAGCGACCCCGGCAGGCCGCCGCCCCAGTCCTCGCCCTCGGTCTGCGGGGGTGTCGCGGTACCGGCGACGTAGCAGTACCCCCGCTCCCCGCTCCCGGGCCCGCGCAGGGTCACCGCGTCCGGCGCGAAGGTGTAGTCGCGGCCCAGCGGCGAGGCCTGGTCGCAGCCGTACCCCCGCCCCTCGGCGTCGTTGGCGTAGTTGCCGTAGGCGTCCAGGCCGAGCCCCAGGTAGCCGCCGTGCACGCCGGGCTCGCCGATGCGCTGGGCGTACCCCAGGCTGCCGCCCTGCGACCCCGCCTCGGTCAGCGAGACCGCGCCGTCGACGAGGAAGAAGGCGATGCCGTCGCCGCCCCGGCCCCCGTCGCCCGCCGGCGAGGGCTCGCCGCCGTACTGGTACTGCTCGAACTCCACCTCCAGGCCGCCGTTGGCGGGCAGCGGGCGGTCGTAGAGCACGCCGCCCTTGCGGTCGTAGTCGGCGTCGGTGATCTGCAGGTACCCGGGCGTGCTCCCGCGCTCGGGGACGGGGCCCCGCTGCGGTTCCGGGCACGGTCCCAGCGCGGACTCGTCCGGTCCGGGCGGCTGCTCGGCGCCGGACAGGCAGGCGTCGTCCAGCGGGACGAAGCCGGGGTCCTGGACGGAGTCCCCCGTGAACGTCTCGTTGAGCAGGTCGGCGCCCTCCTGGGCCAGCGCCGAGGAGGCGGCGACGGAGACGACGACGGCCGAGACCGCCGTCGCGGTCCCCAGTGCGGTGCGGATGAGCTGCGGCATGGTCCGGCCAACGTAGGCACGCCGCCCCGGAGGCGCGACCGCCGCCATGGCCTATGGCCGTGTCTTTGCCAGGACGCGACCGGGGGGTGACGGCGTCCTCCGAGCCGGCGGTCCGTCTCGTCGCGCGCCTCGCCGCGGCCGCCACCGGCCAATGGCCGACCGCTCCGGAATCTCCCGCGCAGGGCGCGGGCACGCTGGGCGCCTTCGATCGATCCGAGGAGGTCCGGTGGCTGCACGCGGCCCGTCCGGCAGGTTCTCCGCGTGGCCGACGCACGTCCTCATCGGCTTCGCCCTGCTGCTCCTGATCCTCGCCTTGTCGGGGCTGTAGGGCTCACTGCCGGGCTCAAGGCAGGGCTCATTCGCCCGTGAACCGCGGCTCGCGCCTCTCGGTGAAGGCGCGGGCGCCCTCGCGGGCGTCCTGGGAGGACAGGACCTCCCAGCCGGCGGCGTCGCTGACCTTGAGCGCCTCGTGTTCGGGAAGGCCCTCGCTCTCGCGGTGGACGCGCAGGATCGCCTGGACCGCCAGGGGGCCGCACACCGCGATCTCCCGGGCGGTGCGCAGGGCCTCCTCCAGCGCCGTCCCGTCCGGGACGACGCGGGTGACCAGGCCGATGTCCGCGGCCTCCCGCGCCGTGTAGGAGCGGCCGGTCAGCAGCATCTCCATGGCGCGGGCGTAGGGGATCTGCCGCGGGACCCGGACGGCGCAGCCGCCCATCGGGAACAGCCCCCGGCGCGCCTCGTACAGGCCGAACACCGCCCCCTCGGCGGCGATGCGCACGTCGGTGCCGACCACCAGCTCGGTGCCCCCGGCCACCGCCGGGCCCTCGACCGCCGACACCAGGGGCTTGGGCGGGCGGTCCTGGCGCAGCAGGCCCTTCCAGTGGAAGTCGGCGATCCCGGCCGCCCGGGCGTTGACCCGCGCGTCCTGCGACGGCCGCCCCATGCCCTTCAGGTCCGCGCCCGCGCAGAACACCCCGTCCGCGCCGGTGAGCACGCCGACCCGCACCCCCGGTTCGGCGCCGATGTAGGCGAAGGCGTCGGCCATCCCCACCAGCATGTCCGTGGACAGCGCGTTGCGCGCCTCGGGCCTGCGCATCTCCACCGTGACCACCGGGCCGTGGCGCCGCACCTCGCAGTGGGGGGTGGACAGGTCCAGCCGCGTGCTCTCCTCCATCGCTCGCCTCCCGGTCCGCCGGCCGTGCCGGCGCGCTGTTCCAACGGTGTGTGTCGGGGCAGAGGTGAGAACTGATTCTAGATCGGAAATGCGCTGCAGAACACGGCCTAGTCACAAAAAAGAGAACGTGCTCTACTTACCGGGGAGTGAGCTTCGGTGTGACGGAGGTCTCCATGTCGGACACCGCCCCCCTCGGCTTCTGGAGAACGGCCCGCGCCCACCCCGACCGCCTCGCCTGCGTCGACCCTGACGGAGCCGAGCACACCGCCGGCGCCCTCCTGGCCCGCGCGAACCGCCTCGTGCAGGCCCTGCGCGCGCTGGGCCTGCGCACCGGCGACGGCATCTGCGGCCTGACCCCCAACGGGTCGGACGGCCTGACCCTCTACCTGGCCGCGCTCCAGGCCGGCCTCTACTACACCCCCGTGAACTGGCACCTGACCGGACCCGAGATCGGCTACATCACCGCCGACAGCGGCGCCAAGGCGTTCTTCGTCCACGAGCGCTTCGCCGCCGAGGGCCCGCGCGGCGCGGAGGAGGCGGCGCTTCCCAAGGAGGCGCGCATCGGCTTCGGCGACGTGCCCGGCTTCGTCCCCTTCGACGCGTTCATCGGCGGCCGCCCCGACCACCTGCCCGAGGGCCGGACCGCGGGCCAGACCATGCACTACACCTCGGGCACCACGGGCCGCCCCAAGGGCGTGCGCCGCGCCCTCAGCGGGCTCGACCCCGACGACGCCGCCGAGCTGGGCACCGCCCTGTTCGGGTTCTTCGGCATCGAGCCCGGCCCCGGCAACGCCCACCTGGTCACCGCACCGACCTACCACACCGCCGTCACCCAGTTCAGCACCACCGCCCTGCACATGGGCCACACCGTGGTGTACATGGACGGCTGGGACGCCGAGGAGTTCCTGCGCCTGGTCGAGCGCCACCGCATCACGAGCACCCACATGGTGCCCACCCACTTCAAGCGCCTGCTCCATCTGCCCGAGCAGGTGCGCGCCCGCTACGACGTGTCCTCCATGCGGTGGCTGGTGCACGGCGCCGCCCCCTGCCCCGAGCAGGTGCGCGAGGCCATGTTCGCCTGGTGGGGCGAGTGCGTCTTCGAGTACTACGCCGCCACCGAGGGCGGCGGCACCGTGCAGCGCCCCGAGGACCGGCACGCCCACCCCGGGTCGGTGGGCCGGCCCTGGCCCATCACCGAGCTGCGCATCGTCGGCGCCGACGGCCGGGCGCTCCCGCCCGGCGAGACCGGCACCGTCTACATGCGGATGCTCGGCCCCGACTTCGAGTACAAGGGCGACCGCCGCAAGACCGACGAGGCCCGCCTCGACGGGTTCTTCACCCTCGGCGACATCGGCCGCCTGGACGAGGACGGCCACCTCTACCTGAGCGACCGCACCAGCGAGGTCATCATCTCCGGCGGCGCCAACATCTACCCCGCCGAGATCGAGAAGGAGCTGCTCACCCACCCCGAGGTCATGGACGCCGCCGTCTTCGGCGTCCCCGACGACGACTGGGGAGAGCAGGTCAAGGCCGTCGTAGAGCCCGCCGAGGGCTCCGAACCGGGCCCCGCCCTCGCCGCGCGCCTCATGGACCACCTGCAGGGCCGCCTCGCGCGCATGAAGCACCCGCGCTCCATCGACTTCATCGCGCAGATGCCCCGCGAGCCCAACGGCAAGCTCCCCAAGCGCCGCCTCAGGGACCCCTACTGGGAGAACCGTGAGAAGAATGCCGACCGACCCTGAACCGACCGGCCCTGCACCGACCGGCCCTGAACCGGCCGCCCCCGGACCGGCGGACCCCGAACCCCTCATCGGCACGCACGGCGTCGCCTTCCCCGGCGGCTACACCCGCAGCACCGGCCCCGTCATCGGCCGCTTCCTCACCGAGCTGCGCGACGGCCGCCTCGTCGGGGTCCGCACCGCCTCCGGACGCGTGCTCGTCCCGCCCACCGAGTACGACCCGCTGGACGGATCCCCGGTCACCGGCGACCACCCCGGGGTCGGACCCGCCGGGACCGTGCAGACCTGGTGCTGGGTGGCCGAGCCCCGCCCCCGCCACCCCTTCGACCGCCCCTTCGCCTGGGCCGCCGTGCTCCTGGACGGGGCCGACACCGCGATGCTGCACGCCCTGGACATGGGGGAGGCGGCGGGCGCGGAACCGCCCCGCGCGCTCCGCGCCGGCCTGCGGGTCCGCCCCCGGCTGCGCCCGGAGGCCGAGCGCACCGGCGCCGTCACCGACATCGCCTGCTTCCGCCCCGAGGTCACCGAGGTCCGCGACACCGGGCGCCTCGACTACACCGTGCGCGCCGACCCCGCCCTGGCCCGCTACCTGGACGCCCAGACCGAGGGGCGCATCCTCGGCAGCCGGGCCCGCAGCGGCGCGGTGTACGTCCCGCCGCGCGAGGTCGACCCCGCCGACGGCACCCCCGTCACCGAGGAGGTGGAGCTGCCGCCCACCGGCACGCTCACCACCTTCTCGGTCAACCACGTGCCCGACCCGCGCGCCCCCGAGGTCCCCTTCGTCACCGGCTACGTCCGCCTCGACGGCGCCGACGTCGACCTGCTGGCCCTGGTCAGCGGCGTCGACCCGGCCCGGGTGCGCCCGGGCATGCGGGTGCGGGCCGAGTGGCTGCCGCCCGAGGAGCGCAGCCGCACGCGCCCGAGCATCCGCTGGTTCGTCCCGGACCCGCCCCCGGACCCGCTCCGGGAGCCGGCCCCGGAACAGGAGGAGCGATGAGCGCCCCCGCCCCGGACGTCGCCGTCGTCGCCTACGCCCGCGACGTGCACCCCGGCGGGACCGGCGCGCCCGAGCCCGCCCTGGTCCACCGGGTGGTGACCGCCGTGCTGGAGCAGGCCGGGACCGACCGCTCCGAGGTCGGCTTCACCGTCTCGGGCAGCCTGGACTACCTCGCCGGCGCCCCCTTCTCCTTCGTCGGCGCGCTCGACGCGCTCGGCGCCTGGCCCCCGATCAGCGAGAGCCACGTCGAGATGGACGCCGCCTGGGCGCTGTACGAGGCCTGGCTACGCCTGCGCCACGGGGACGACGACGGAGGGGGAGGCGGGATCGCCCTGGCCTACGGCTTCGGCAAGGCGACGCAGGGATCGCTGCCCGACATCCTCGCCCGGACCCTGGACCCCTACTACCTGGCGCCGCTGGGCCTGGACGCCGAGGACCTGGCCGCCCTGCAGGCGCGCGCCGTCATCGACGCCGGCCGGGCCGGCGAGGCGGAGCTGGCCCGCATCGCCGAACGGGCGGGCCCGCCGGAGACCGGCGGCCGGGTGCCGCCCCTGCCCCTGCGCCCCGGGCACACCGCCCTGCCCGCCGACGGCGCCGCGGCGGTGCTGCTGGCCACCGGCCCCGCCGCCACCCGGATCGCCCGCGCGCGCGGCGTCCGCCCCGTCTGGATCCGGGGCCTGGAGCACCGCATCGACGTGCACAGCCCCGCCGCCCGCGACCTGTCCCGCTGCGCCTCCGCCGAGCAGGCCGCGGCCGCCGCCGGGGTCGACGAGGGCCCCGTGCACGTCGCCGAACTGCACGCCCGCCACCCGCACGAGGAGGTCCTGCTGCGCGCCGCGCTCGGGCTGGGGGAGGGGACCGGCGTCAACCCCTCCGGCGGCCCCATGGCGGCCGACCCCGTCATGGCCACCGGCCTGATCCGCATCGGTGAGGCCGCGCGCCGCGTCGCCGCCGGCGGCGCCGACCGGGCCGTCGCCCACGCCGCCCAGGGCCCCTGCCTGCAGCACAACCTCGTGGCGGTCCTGGAGGCCGGTCCCGACCCGGAGGAAGGAGGCCCGCGATGAGCCGAGCGGCCGCGGTGGTCGGCGTCGGGCAGACGCACCACCGCAGCAGGCGCACCGACGTGTCCATGCCCGGACTGGTGCGCGAGGCGGCCCTGCGCGCCCTGGAGGACGCCGGGCTCGGCTTCGCCGACATCGACGCGGTGGTGCTGGGCAAGGCCCCCGACCTGTTCGAGGGCGTGGCCATGCCCGACCTGTTCCTCGCCGACGCCCTGGGCGCCCGCGGCAAGCCGCTGCTGCGCGTGCACACCGCCGGGTCGGTGGGCGGGTCCACCGCCATCGTCGCCGCGAGCCACGTGCGCTCCGGCGCCTTCCGCCGGGTGCTCGCCCTGGCCTGGGAGAAGCAGTCGGAGTCCAACGCCACCTGGGCGCTCACCGTCGGCCAGCCCTTCTCCGCCTCGCTGGTGGTGGGCGCCGGCGGCTACTTCGCCCCCTTTATCCGCGCCTACATCGAGCGCTCCGGCGCCCCCGGGCACGTGGGCTGGGCCGTCGCCGCCAAGGACCGCCGCAACGCCCTGGGCAACCCCTACGCCCACCTGCGCATGCCCGGCATCACCCCCGAGGCGGTCGCCGCCAGCCCGATGCTCTGGGAGCCGCTGCGCTACCTGGAGACCTGCCCCTCCTCCGACGGGGCCTGCGCCATGGTCATCGGCGACGCCGGCGCCGCCCGCGCCGCCCCCGGGCCGCCCGCCTGGATCCGCGGGGCGGCGGTGCGCAGCGAGCCCATCGCCTTCGCCGGGCGCGACGCGGTGGACCCCCGGGCCGGGCGCGACTGCGCCGCCGACGTCTACGCCCAGGCCGGGGTGGCCGACCCGCGCCGCGACATCGACACCGCCGAGGTCTACGTCCCCTTCAGCTGGTACGAGCCGATGTGGCTGGAGAACCTGGGCTTCGCCGAGCCGGGCCGGGGCTGGCGGCTGACCGAGGAGGGCGCCACCGCCCCGGACGGCGACACCCCCTGGAACCGCTCCGGCGGGGTGCTGTCCACCAACCCCATCGGCGCCTCCGGGCTGATCCGCTTCGCCGAGGCCGCCCAGCAGGTGCGCGGCCGCGCCGAGGGCCACCAGGTGGAGGGCGCCCGCACCGCCCTCGGCCACGCCTACGGGGCCGGCGCGCAGTTCTTCGCCATGTGGATCGTCGGATCGGAGGGCCCCTGATGGAGTTCAACCTCGCCGACCTGTTCGAGGCCGTCGCCGCCCGGGTCCCCGACCGCACCGCGCTGGTCTGCGGGGACGAGCGCCGCAGCTACGCCGAGCTGGACGCGCGCGCGGGGCGGCTGGCCCGCCACCTGGCCGCGAACGGGGTGCGCCCCGGCGACCGGGTCGCCCAGTACCTCTACAACGGCCCGCACTACATCGAGGCGCTGCTGGCGGCCCTGAAGATCCGGGCCGTGCCGGTCAACGTCAACTACCGCTACGTCGCCGGCGAGCTGCGCTCGCTGCTGGCCGACGCCGACCCCGCCGCCCTGGTGCACGACGCCGCCTTCGACGCCCGGGCGGCCGAGGCCGCCCCGGCCGCCCCGTCGCTGCGCTGCACCGTGCGGGCGCCCGACGGCTACGAGGCGCTCCTGGACGCCGCTCCGGACGGGCCCCCGTTCCCCGCCCGCTCGGGCGACGACCTCTACATCATCTACACCGGCGGCACCACCGGCATGCCCAAGGGCGTCATGTGGCGCCAGGAGGACCTGTTCTTCGCCGGGCACGGCGGCGGGAACCCCGGAGGAGAGCCCGCGGCGGCCCCCGGGGACGTGGCGGACCGGGCGGCGGCCACCGAGGGCGTGGTGATGATGCCGGCCGCGCCCCTGATGCACGGCGCCGCGCAGCTGGCCTCCTTCATCACCTTCTGGGCCGGGGGCACCCTGGTCCTGGTCCCCTCCTTCGACGCCGCCGAGGTGCTGCGCGCGGTCGAGCGGGAGCGGGTGATGACGATCAGCATCGTCGGCGACGCCATGGCCGCACCCCTGGCCGAGGAGGTCGAGCGCGGGGGCCGCGACCTCTCCTCGCTGCTCGTCGTCAGCTCCACCGGAGCGATCCTCTCCGGATCGGTGCGGGCGCGGCTGCACAAGGCCCTGCCCGACCGCATGATCATGGACAACTACGGCTCCACCGAGACCGGCCTGGTCGCCTGGGGCGTGCCCGGCTCCACCCCCGAGACCGGGCTGCGCTACCGGTTCGAGGACGAGCGCATCACCGTCCTCGACGCCGGCCTGCGCCCCGTGGAACCGGGGTCGGGCGAGGTGGGCACGGTGGCGCGCTCGGGCCGCGTCCCGCTGGGCTACTTCAACGACCCCGACAAGACCGCCGCCGTGTTCGTCGAGGTCGACGGCGTCCGCCACACCCTCACCGGCGACATGGCCACCGTGGAGGCCGACGGCACCGTGGTGCTCCGCGGCCGCGGGTCGGTCTGCATCAACACCGGCGGGGAGAAGGTCTACCCCGAAGAGGTCGAGGCCGTCCTCAAGGGCGCCCCCGGCGTCGGCGACGCGGTCGTCGTCGGCCTGCCCGACGCGCGCTTCGGCGAGCGCGTGGCCGCCGTGGTCTCGGCCCCCGAGGGGGGACACGCCCCCGCCCCCGAGCTCCTGGACGCCCACGTCCGCGCCCGCCTGGCCGGCTACAAGGCGCCCCGCCTGTACCGGGTCGTCCCGCGGGTGCAGCGCTCGCCGAGCGGCAAGGCCGACTACCGCTGGGCGCGCGCGACGGCCGCCGAAGGCCGCGGTCCCGCCCCGCACCAGTCGCGAGAGGACGCACCGCCATGACCGCACCGCCCCCGCGCCCCGTCCCCGACGGGTTCGACTTCACCGACCCCGACCTGATCGCCGCCCGCGTGCCGCACGAGGAGTTCGCCGGGCTGCGCCGCACCCGGCCGGTGTACTGGAACCCCCAGCCCCCCGGGCACGGCTTCGACGACGGCGGCCTGTGGATCCTCAGCCGCCACGAGGACGTGCGCACCGCCTCGGTGGACTCCCGGCTCTTCTCCACCAACGCCAACACCGCCATCGTCCGCTACTTCGAGGGCATCGACCCCGACGCGATGGACGTCCAGCGGCGCCACCTGCTCATCAACACCGACCCGCCCGAGCACACCAAGCTCCGCAAGATCGTGCAGCGCGGGTTCACCCCGCGCGCGATCGGGCGGATGGCCGACGCCCTCAAGGAGCGCGCCGACCGCATCGTCGCCCGCGCGGCCGGCAAGGGCGTCGGCGACTTCGTCGCCGACGTCGCCATGGAGCTGCCCCTGCAGGCCATCGCCGACCTGCTCGGCGTGCCCCAGCAGGACCGGGGGCGGCTGTTCGCCTGGTCCAACGGGATGCTCGGCTACGACGAGCCCGAGTACGCCCTCGACCCGGCGGTGGCCTCGGCCGAGATCCTGGCCTACGCCATGGCGATGGCCGCCGAGCGGCGCGAGGAGCCGCGCGGCGACATCGTCTCGGCGCTGGTCCAGGCCGACGTGGACGGGCGCGGGCTCGACGACGACGAGTTCGGGTTCTTCGTCATCCTGCTCGCCGTCGCCGGCAACGAGACCACCCGCAACGCCATCACCCACGGCATGCTCGCCTTCCTGGACCACCCCGGGCAGTGGGAGCGGTTCTGCACCGAGCGCCCGGCCACCGCCGCCGACGAGATCGTGCGCTGGGCCACCCCGGTGATCGCCTTCCAGCGCACCGCCACCGCCGACACCGCGATCGGCGGGACGCCGATCGCGCGGGGGAGCCGGGTGGGGCTCTACTACAGCTCGGCCAACTTCGACGAGGAGGTCTTCACCGACCCGTTCTCCTTCGACATCGGCCGCGACCCCAACCCCCACCTGGGGTTCGGCGGCACCGGGGCGCACTACTGCCTGGGCGCCAACCTGGCGCGGATGGAGATCGACCTGATCTTCAACGCGATCGCCGACCGGATGCCCGGCCTGCGCGCCGAGGGCCCGCCCGAGCGGTTCCGCTCGGCCTGGATCAACGGTGTCAAGCGGCTTCCGGTGCGCTACCGCTGAGCGGGCGCCGCGGCCGGGCTCAGGCGATCCAGTGCAGGTAGCCCAGGAAGCAGCCGACCCCGACCAGGACCATGCCGACCAGGGCGAACATGATGTGCACCCAGTTGCTCAGCCACGGTGCGTCGACGATGCGCGCGACCTCGGGGCGGTTGGGGTGGTAAGTGACCGTCACCGCGTCGCCGTGCTTGGAGGCGGTCCACCCCGTGCTCTCGTGCTGGGCGTGGACCTCCTCGCCCAGGTGCGTGGTGAACCGGACGATCATCCGGGCGGTGGTGTTGGACTCGGCGTATCCGACGATCTCGCCTTCGGCCCGCAGGCCGTTGCGCAGCAGCAGCCCGGTCCACAGGGCGTGGCGGAAGTAGGCGTAGAGCACCCCGACGCCGGCGGCGATCGGCAGGAGAGGATAGAAGTCGGCCACGGCGGATCTGCTCCACAGGGTCAGGCGATACCGCTGCACAGGCTAGAACACCCGGTGGGCCGCGGGTAGGTGCCCTGCCGCACTCTGACGCTGCGTGCGCGCCGGGCCACGCGTCCGGGGCCCATGACAGGTGCCCCATGACGCCTCGGGCGCTCCGCCCTCCTCCTGGACGAGCAGGGGACCGCCTTTCGTCGTAGACGGGGATACGCTCCCGGGGCGATGCGGCCCGGCCGGCGGCGCCGATAGCGTCGGGAGCAGCCGGCGGCGGGGAATACGGGGCCGCGCCGTCAGGCCGCACGGGGCCCGGCCGGGCGCGTTCGGGCCCGTACGGCGGGGGCCGGAGTCCGTGGTGGGACCCGGCCCCTCACCGTTCAGATCTCCAGCGCCGGGTGCAGCCGGGACATGCTCCACACCCGCTTGCCGGCCACCGCCGCCCACCCCAGCAGCAGCCCGCCGAGGGTGGAGGCGCCCAGCACCAGGCACGCGTGCAGCACCGTCTGCGGGTCCCCGCCGCTGATCAGGTGGCGGCTCGCGGTCACCGCCCAGTACATCGGCATGTACGGGGCGATCGCCTGCAGGAGCCCCGGGCTGGTCTGCAGCGGGTAGGTGCCTCCGGCCGAGACGATCTGCACGATCAGCAGCACCAGCACGATCACCTTGCCCGGCGCCCCGAACTGGACGTCCACCCAGTGCACGATCGAGGTGTAGGCGGCGGCGACCAGCACCAGGAAGCCGATCAGCCCCGGCCAGTCCACCGCGTCCAGCCCCAGCAGCAGGTGCAGGGCGCCGACCATGACCACCGCCTGCGCCGCGCCCAGCGCCAGTCCGGGCAGCCACCCGGCCACCGCCACCCGCCAGGAGGGGGCGGTGGAGGCCAGCGCCCGGCCCGAGGCGGTCGGCAGCACCATGTACACCACCATGGCGCCCACCCACAGCGACAGCCCCAGGAAGAACGGGGCGAACCCGGTCCCGTAGTCGGCGACGGGGTTGGAGGTGGTGGAGTCCAGCCGGGTGGGCGAGCTCATCATCGCGTCGCGGGCCTGGCGGGAGTCCTCGTCGAAGGTGGGGATCTGCTCCGCCCCGTCCTGGAGGCCCCCGGCCAGCTCGTCCGAGCCGTCCTCCAGGTCGCCCAGCCCGTCGTCCAGGTCGCCGGCGCCGATGCGCAGCTCGGTGACGCCCTCGTCCAGCGTCCCCGCCCCGCCCGCGAGTTCGCCCAGGCCCGCGTCCAGTTCGTCGGCGCCCTCCCGCAGGTCGCCCAGGCCGCCGGAGAGGTCGTCGGCCCCGTCCTCCAGGTCGCCCAGCCCGTCGTCCAGGTCGCCCGCGCCGTCCTCGGCGGTGGCCAGTCCGTCGCGCAGCCCGCGTGCCCCGGAGGCCAGCTCCTCCAGCCCGGAGGCGAGCTCGTCGACCTGGTTCCGGGCGTCCTCGGCGTCGTCGGCCAGGTGCGGGGCCTCGTTCTGGAGCTCCCGGGCCAGGTCCCGCACGTCGCGCGCGTCCGAGGCGACGGCGTCGATGCGGTCCCGGTGCTCCTCCACGTACCGGTCCGCCTTCAGCGCGAGGTCGATCGCCTCCTTGAGGGTCTCCCGGACCTCCGGCGGGATGTCGGGGTGCAGCGCCGGGTCGTCCAGCTCCTCCTCGAAGGCGTTGAGCCGCGCGGTGTCCTTGTGGCAGATCTCCGGCCACTCGTCCAGGGCGGCCGCGAGCGCGTCGGCGGCGTCGGCGACGTCCCCCGCGCCCTCCTCGATCTCGGGGGAGTGCTCCTTGACGAGCGGGATCCACTCGTCGGCGAGCGCATCGACCTCCTCGGCCTTGGCGTTGACCCTCTCCGAGGCCGAGCCGGCGCCCTCGGCCAGCTCCGCCGCCCCCGAGTGCAGCTCGCCCAGCCCGGACTCCAGTTCGGAGGCGCCGTCGTGGGCGGTGGAGGCGCCCTGGGCCAGGTCCTGGGCGCCCTCCTCGGCGGTGGCCGCGCCGTCGGCGAGGTCGCCCGCCCCCTCCTCCGCGGAGGCGGCGCCGTCGGCGAGGTCCCCGGCCCCGTCCTCGGCGTCGGTCAGCCCGTCGTAGAGGCGGCCGGAGCCGTCCTTGGCCTCCGAGGCGCCGCCGGCCAGCTCGCCGGCCCCGTCGGCGGCCTCCTCGGTGCGGGAGTGGATCTCGTTGAAGCCGACGAACATCGTGTCCAGGTACCGGGAGATCGCGGTGGCGTCGACCGCCTTCTCGATCTCGGTGAGCCCCATCGACAGCAGTTCCGAGGCGATGTAGTTGGTCGCGTCGTTGTAGTGGACCTCCAGCCGCGCGCGCGTGGGGTCGGACCCGGTGTCGGCGGGGGAGGCCAGGTCGGCGCTGAAGTCCTCGGGGATGGTGACCGAGGCGTAGTAGCGCCCGTCGGCGACCCCGGAGGCGGCGTCGTCGGCGTCGGTCACCCGCCAGGCGAGGTCGCCGCGCTCGACCAGCTCCTCGGTCAGGTCGTCCCCGGCGGTGACGGTCTCGCCGTCCGCGGTCGCCGGCTCGTCCTCGTTGACCAGCGCCACCGGCAGGTTGCTCAGCTTGCCGAAGGGGTCCCAGAACGCCCACAGGTACATGCCGGTGTACAGCAGCGGCACGATCGTCAGGGCGCACAGCGCGGCGATGGTCAGCGGGTGGCGCAGGAAGGAGCGGGCCGAGAGCCATCCCAGGCGCAGGGTGGGCAGGAAGCGCATCTTCGGGGCCTTCATCCGGCCTCCTTGCGCCCGAACAGCTCGGACAGGCGCACCGAGCGCCGGCGGCCGCCCTCGCCCCCGTCGCCGTCGCGGGAACCGGAGCCGGGGTCCGTGCCGCGCGCGGCCCGCTCCAGGCGGACCACCGCGGTGTCCCCGTCGGCCTCGGCGGCGTCGCCGCAGGCGGCGACGACGGTCAGCCCGGAGTCGGCCAGGGCGCGGAGCGTCCCCCAGAACGCGCGCCGGTGCTCCTCGCCCAGGCCCTCGTCGGCGTCGTCCACCAGCAGCAGGCGCGGCTCCTCCAGCAGCGCCAGGGCCACCCCCAGCCTCCGG
The DNA here is from genome assembly GCF_000341245.1 of Nocardiopsis halophila DSM 44494. Lineage (GTDB taxonomy): Bacteria > Actinomycetota > Actinomycetes > Streptosporangiales > Streptosporangiaceae > Nocardiopsis_A > Nocardiopsis_A halophila. The sequence goes on along the minus strand of NZ_ANAD01000071.1, from coordinate 34,143 downwards.
CGCTCCAGCGCCGTCAGGTCCTTGGCCAGCGTCCGGGTGTCCAGCCCGTCCAGGCCGGCCTCCTTCAGCGCCGGGTCGACCGCCGAGCGGGGGGCGGGCCGGAACCGCAGCAGCATCCGCTCGGTCAGGTGCTCGGCGACCCGCAGCCGCTCGTCCAGGTCGTTGACGCCCGCGGAGAGCCCGAGGGCGGTGATGGCGCGCACCCGGCGGGCGCGCCGGGGCAGCTCGTGCCCGTCCACCACCAGCCGCCCGCCGGAGGGCCGCATCCGCCCGGCCAGGGTGAGCAGGAGCGCGGTGCGCCCGCTCCCGGCGTCCCCGGCGACGGCGGTCAGCGACCCCGGTGCGGCCCGCAGGGCGACCCCGGAGTAGACCGGGCCCTCCCCGGTGCGCAGCTCCAGTTCCTCGGCCTCGACCCGGGCCCCCGTCGCACGGCGCATCCGCCCCCCCTCGGCTCGCCTCCTGGTCACGAGCGTGCGGGGTCCGGCGGCGGCGGGGCAACGCGCCACGCTCGGACTTGGCGATACCGGGACGAAGCCCGAACCAACGGGCGGAAGCGGGGGCGCCGTCAGGGGCGGCCCTCGGCCTCCAGGATGTCGTCGATCAGCCGCATCAGCACGGCGTGGACCTCCTCCAGCGGGCGCTCGGGGGCGAGCGTGCGCCACTCCAGGGCGGCGGTGAGCGCCATCCCGAACAGCGCCGACCCGGCCACCGCGGTGTCCAGTCCGGGGCGCATCCCCTCTTCGGCCGCCAGCGCGTCCAGCAGCCCGCTGAACACGTCGATGGCCTGGCGGCGGATGCGCAGCGCCGTGGCCTCCCAGGCCTGGTGGGTGCGCCAGGACTCCGACAGCAGCAGCCGGGCCAGGTCCTCGTACTCGGCGATGAACTGCAGCTCGGCGCGGACCAGCCCGGAGAGCGCCGCACGGGGCGGACCGGAGGCGCCCTCGCGGAGCATGGCCGCGAACCGGTCCACGCCCCACTCCATGAAGGCGGTGAACAGCTCGGCCTTGCCGCCGAAGTTGTAGTAGACGGTGCCCTTGGCCAGGCCGGCGCGTTCGGCGATCTGGTCCACGGTCACGGCGTCCAGGCCGTTCGCGGAGACCTCCTCCAGGGTGGCCTGGAAGAGGCGCTGCCGGGTGGCCTCGCGTCGCGCGCTCACGGGTCGCTCCTGCGTACGGGGGATGGTCGCACCTGCCATTATCCCGCCTTTCCGGCCCGGGGGCGCCGCGCGGGCGCCCCCGGGCCCAGCTCACAGCTTCAGCGCCGGGTGCAGGGCGCTCATCGTCCACATCCGCTTGCGCGCCACGGCCAGCCAGGTCAGCAGTCCGAAGACCACCGTGTAGGCGGCCAGCACCCCGCAGGCCTGGAGCACCACGGTGGTGTCCCCGCCGCTGATCAGCACCCGCAGCGAGGAGACCACCCAGCTCATCGGCAGGTACGGCGAGATCGCCTGGAAGAACCCGTCGCTGGTCTCGATCGGGTAGGTGCCCCCGGCGGAGGTGAGCTGCAGCATCAGCAGCACCAGGGCCAGGATGCGCCCGGCCGAGCCGAAGCGGGCGTTGGCCCACTGCACCACCGCGGTGTAGGCGGCCACGGTCAGCAGCAGCAGCCCGGTGGTGGCCGCCCAGCGCTCGGCCTCCAGGCCCAGCGAAAGGTGCAGCACGGTCAGGCTGATGGCGACCTGGACGGCGCCGATGGCCGCGGCCGGGACCCACCCGGCCAGGGCGATCCGCCACGACGGGGCGGCCGAGGCCAGCGCGCGCGAGGACATCGGCGCCAGCACCATGTAGATCATCATGGCGCCCACCCACAGCGACAGCGGGATGAAGAACGGGGCGAACCCGGTGCCGTACTGCGGGGCCTCGTTGTCGACGGCCGAGGAGAGCCGGACCGGCTCGCTCATCATGTCGCCGCGGGCGTCGCGCTCGTCGGAGCCGAAGGTGGGGATCTGGTCGACGCCCTCCTCCAGGCCGCCGGCCAGCTCGTTCGAGCCGTCCTTGAGCTCGCCCAGGCCCGAGCCCAGCTGCCCGGCCCCGTCGTTGAGCTCGCCGATGCCGCTGTCCAGGGAGCCGGCGCCCTCGTCCAGCTCCTCGGCGCCGCCGGAGGCGTCCTCGAGGCCGTCGCGCAGGGTCCGGCTGCCCTCGGCCAGCTCGCCCAGGCCCTCGTCCAGCTCGTTGAGCTTGTCCTGCGCGTCCTCGGCCTCGTCGGCGAGGCCGGGGACGGTGTCGGCGACGGTCCCGGCGATGTCGGCGACCTTGTCGGCCTTGTTCTTGACGGTGGTGATGCGGTCCCAGTTGTCGGCGATGAAGTCGGCGTAGTCCGCGCCGGAGGACAGGCGGTCCTGGGCCTTGGTGAACAGGCGGTAGGCGGCGGGGTCGGTGGTCTCCATGTCCGGGTTCGCTTCGAGGTGGTCGCCGATCTCCTCGGAGAGGGCGCGCGCGTCCTCGGCGTCCTGGCGCACCTGGGTCGGTTCCGCCGGGAGCTTGCCCAGCGCCTCGGACAGAGCGTCGGCGGCCGTCTCGGCCTCCTCGGCGACGGTGGTGATCTCCTCTTCGTTCTCCCGCAGCACCGGGACGGCCTTGTCGGCCTTGGGGTTGAGCTCGTCGGCGGCGCTGGAGACCTTGCCGGAGGCCTCCTCCAGCCCCGCCGTCAGGGTCTTGGATCCGTCGTAGAGCCGGTCGATGCCCGAGCTGAGCTCCCCGGTGCCCGTGGAGAGCTGCGAGGAGCCGTCCTTGGCGTCGTCGAGCCCGTCGTCCAGCCGGTCCGCGCCGTCCTTGGCGTCGGCGGTGCCGTCGGCGACCTTGCCGGCGCCGTCGGCCGCCTCCTCGGTGGCCTCGTGCACGTCGTTGAACCCGACGAACATCTTGTCCAGGTAGTCCGCCACCGCGGTGCTCGCGGCGGCCGACCGCACCTCCTTGAACGCCGAGGTGAGCAGCTGGCGCACGGTGAAGCCGTTGGCGTCGTTGAAGTCGGCCTCCAGCATGGCCGGCACCGGGTCGGCGCCGTCCTCGTCGGGGGAGGCCAGGCGCTCGCTGAAGTCCTCGGGGATGGTCAGCGACACGTAGTAGCGGCCCTGGGCGACGCCGGAGGCGGCCTCGTCGGCCTCGACGAGGCGCCAGTCGAGGTCGCCGCCCTCCAGCAGCTCGTCGGCGATCTCGTCGCCGGCGCTGAGCTCCTCCCCGCCGACCTCGACCGGGCGGTCCTCGTTGACCAGGGCGACCGGCAGGTTGTCCATCCGGTCGAAGGGGTCCCAGAACGACCACAGGTACAGGCCGGAGTAGAGCAGCGGGATGATGGTCAGCGCGATGATCGCGGCGGTCGTCAGCCGCGCCCGGAAGAACGACCGGACGGACAGGCCGCCCAGGCGGAGCGAGGGAAGGGCCCGGGGCCTCCGGAGCTTCACGCGTTCTCCTTCTCGGAACGGTTCGGGGTGGCGGTCGGTGCGGGGGACTCGGCCGGGGACTCGGGGGACTCGGAGGGGGAGTCGGCCGGGGAGTCGGCGGGCGCGCGGCCGGCGTGGTGGCGCCCCTCCGGGGGCGGGCCCTGTCCGCCGATCTCGACCACCTCGGCGATCCCGCGGGCCGCCTCGGCGTCGGCGCAGGCGGCGATGACGGTCGGCCCGGTGTCGGCGACGGTGCGCAGCCGCTTGAAGAACGCGCGCTGCTGCTCGGGGCCCAGACCGGTGTCGGCGTTGTCCACCAGGACCAGGCGGGGCTCGTCCAGCAGCGCCAGCGCCACCCCCAGGCGGCGCTTGTCGGCCATGCTCAGCTCGCCCACCAGGCACCGGGTGTCCAGGCCGTCCAGCCCGGCGGCGGCCAGGGCGGGGCCGGTGATCGAGCGCGGGGCCGGGCGCAGGCGCATGAGCATCCGCTCGCGCAGGTGCTCCTCGACCCGCAGCCGCTCGTCCAGGTCGTTGACGCCCTCGCAGAGCGCCAGGGCGGCCGTGCCGCGCACCCGGCGGGCGGCGCGCGGCAGCTCGTGGCCGTCGACGGCCAGCGTGCCGGAGGTGGGGCGCATCCGCCCGGCCAGGGTGAGCAGCAGGGAGGTGCGCCCTCCGCCGGAGTCGGCCCGCAGCACGGTCAGCGATCCGGGGGCGGCGTCCAGCCCCACCCCCGCGTAGACGGTCCCCTGGCCGGTCCGCAGTCCCAGGTCCTCGGCCCTGACCCGCGCCCCCGTCGCCGTGCGCATGCGCTCGTCCTCCGCTCGCTCGTGCTCGCCCGCATCTTTTGAACTGACCAGTCAGTACAAAAGTACGCCAGGAGTGGAGCGCGTGCGGCCCTGTGCGGCACTGTGCGGCGGTGGGATCGGTCACGGGGTGGCGGCGCCGGTTCCCCGAAATGCGGCCGAATCGGGCCATCGGGGACATCTTGACCAGAGGTGGGGGAGGCGGCGTAGCGTTCGGGCGACCCCGATGGGAGGACCCATGACCCCGAGCAGGCCCCCGAGGCTGGACGCGCCCGCGACCCGGCGCGCCGTGAAGGCGGTGTCCCGGATCAACGCGGTCCTCTACCGCGCCACCGACGGGCGCCTGGGCGGGCGCCTGCCCGCGAACCGGGACCGCCCGCACGGGGTCCCGGTCTGCCTGCTGACCACCCGGGGGCGCAAGACCGGGCGGCTGCGCACCGCGCCGCTGCTCTACCTGGGCCTGGAGGACGGCTCGGTGGCGGTCGTGGCCTCCCAGGGCGGCATGGACCGCCACCCGATGTGGTACCGCAACCTCCTCCAGGAGCCGCGTGCGGTGCTGCAGACCGGCGCCGACCTGAGCCTGCGGCGGGCCCGCACCGCCGGGCCCGAGGAGCGGGAGCGGCTGTGGCCCCGGCTCGTCGCGCTCTATCCCCGGTACGCCGACTACCAGTCGTGGACCGAGCGCGAGATCCCCGTCGTGCTGCTGGAGGAGCCCGGCCGGGCCTGAGGGCCCCGGACATGCGGCGGGCCCCGGCGGGAGCGTTCTCCCGCCGGGGCCCGCGACGGGGGAGGCCCCCGCCGGACGGCCGCTACCAGCTGGTCGGCACCGGCTTGCCCTCGGTGAACCCGGCGGTGCTCTGCAGGCCGATGGTGGCGCGCTCGGCGAACTCCTGGAGGTTCGACGCGCCGGCGTAGGTCATCGAGCTGCGCACCCCGGCGACGATCTCGTCGATCAGGTCCTCCACGCTGGGGCGCTCGGGGTCCAGGTACATCCGGCCCGAGGAGATGCCCTCCTCGAACAGCGCCTTGCGCGCCCGCTCGAAGGCCGAGTCCTCGGCGGTGCGCAGCCGCACCGCCCGCGCCGAGGCCATGCCGAAGCTCTCCTTGTACATCCGGCCCTGGGCGTCGCGCAGCACGTCGCCGGGCGACTCGAAGGTGCCGGCGAACCAGGAGCCGATCATCACGTTGGAGGCGCCCGCGGCCAGCGCCAGCGCCACGTCGCGCGGGTGGCGCACGCCGCCGTCGGCCCACACGTGGGCCCCGAGCTCGCGGGCGGCCTGTGCGCACTCCAGCACCGCGGAGAACTGCGGCCGGCCCACGGCGGTCATCATCCGGGTGGTGCACATGGCGCCCGGCCCCACGCCGACCTTGACGATGTCGGCGCCGGCCTCGACCAGGTCGCGGGTGCCCTCGGCGGTCACCACGTTGCCGGCCACCAGCGGCACCCGCGGGTCCAGCCCGCGCACCTTGCGCAGCGCGCTCAGCATCTTCTCCTGGTGGCCGTGGGCGGTGTCGATGACCAGGGTGTCCACCCCGGCCTCCAGCAGCTCCGCGGCGCGCCCGGCCACGTCGCCGTTGATGCCCACCGCGGCCGCGATGCGCAGGTCGCCGTCGTGGTCCACGGCCGGGGAGTACAGGGTCGCCCGCAGCGCGCCGGTGCGGGTGAGCACGCCCACCAGCGCCCCGTCGGCGTCGACCACCGGCGCCAGCCGGTGCCGGAAGTCGTGCAGCGTCTGGAAGGCCTCCTTGGGCTCGGTGCCCTCGGCGACGGTGAGCACATCGCCCGACATCACCTCGCGCAGCTGGGTGAAGCGGTCCTGGCCCACGCAGTCGGCGTCGGTCACCACGCCCAGCGGGCGGCGCTCGCCGTCGATGACGATGACGGCGTTGTGCGCCCGCTTGGGCAGCAGGTTGAGCGCGTCGCCGATGGTGTCGGTCGGCCCCAGGGTGAGCGGGGTGTCGTGGACCAGGTTGCGGCGCTTGGTCCAGGTGATCACGTCGGTCACCACGTCGATGGGGATGTCCTGCGGGATGACGGTGATGCCGCCGCGCCGGGCCACCGTCTCGGCCATCCGCCGCCCGGCCACCGCGGTCATGTTCGCGACTACGATGGGGATCGTCGTCCCCGTCCCGTCGCCGGTCGACAGGTCCACGCCCAGGCGCGAGCCCACCGCGGACCGCCGGGGGACCATGAACACGTCGCTGTAGGTCAGGTCATGCTGGGGGACCTGGTCGTTCAGAAAGCGCACGCCACTACCTCGGTCGATGCCGTCCGGGCCGGCCGGTCGGGTCAGTGCCCGGCCGAAGCCCGTTCTTACTTGTCAATTATGACCGCGCCGATTGGAATACCCGACATCCCGTCTGGGATGATCTTCCGGTCCCGACCATCCTCCCCTCCCGCAGGCGCCCTCCTGGAGACGATCCTCCCCGCGGACGCACCGCCCGCCGGAGCCGACACGCGGCGCCGGGGGAGGCCCGCAGGAGAAGAGATGACGACCTTTACCCTCGCCGACGTCCGCGAGCGGACCTATAAGAGCCGCGACGCATGGTGGACCGTCTTCCTGGTGGATCCGCTCGCCTCCCGCCTGGTGGTGTGGACCGCCAACCGCACGAACACCACCCCCAACCAGATCACCTTCGGCGCGGGGGTGCTGGGGCTGGGGTCGGCGGTGGCGTTCGCCCTGGGCACCTGGCCGTGGCTGGTTCTGGGCGCGGTGCTGTTCCACCTGAGCTTCGTGCTCGACTGCATGGACGGCAAGATCGCCCGGCTCAAGGGCAACGGGTCGGTCTTCGGCGCCTGGGTCGACTTCGTCTTCGACCGGATCCGCTTCTTCGGCTGCATGATGGCTCTGCTCGTCGGCCAGTGGGCGGCCACCGGGGAGGCGGTCTACCTGCTGCTGGCGCCGGTGGCGGTCTTCGTGGACCTGCTGCGCTACCTCAACGGCGCCCAGGTCGCCAAGACCCGCCAGGCCATGCGGGACAAGCTGCGCGAGGCCGCCGCGGGGCGGGACGTGGACGCCGGCGTGGCCGACCCGGAGAGCACCGAGACCACCGCCGGCCGGGTCCCCGAGGCCGAGGGCGAGGAGAGCGGCGAGCGCGTGGTGTTCATGGAGGAGGCGCTGCGCGAGGACCCCTCGCTCGACCGCGAGCAGGTCTACGCCCGGGCCAAGGCCGAGGGCGCCCGGGTGGTCGACGTGCACGCCGGGTTCAGCGAGCGGATGGGCTGGTACGAGCGGCTGCGGCGGTGGCTGCTGCGCAGCCGGGTGCGGCCGCACCTGTTCAGCGGCATCGAGTTCGAGATGTTCGTGTGCGTGGTCGCGCCGCTGACCGCGGTGCTCTCGGCGGTGTGGCCGGGCACCACGCTCGTCGTCGCGGTCACCGTGCTCTCCTGCGCGGCGCTGCTGGCCTTCGAGCTGGCCATCGTCGCCAAGCTGTGGCTGGCCACCCGCGACTTCGGCAAGGAGCTGGAGCGGCTGCGCCGGGACCACGGAGGGAACCGGGGCTGAGCCGCTGCGCACACCGCCCGCACGGCGCGGAGAGGAACGCGGGGAAGAAGAGGGGCGGGGCCGCACGGCCCCGCCCCTCTTCGACGCCCTTCGCCGACGGTTCCCTCCCCCGGTTCGCGCCGCCTCCGCCGCGGCCTCAGCGCCGGCCGGGGAGCCGGAGGTCGGGGAGCCGGAGGGACGGGGCGGGCCGGAGGTCGCGGTCGCGCCGCAGGATCCAGTCCAGCTTCGGCTCGACCAGCCAGTGCGTCCCGGCCCGCACCCACGCCGACATCAGCAGGAAGGTCAGGCCCACGCCCAGGACGCCGGTGACCGCGAACGCGCCGATGTCGCCCAGGGTCCCCAGGGCCCACTCGTACCAGCCGAACTGCTCGGCGATCCGGATGACCAGGCCGTGCAGCAGGAAGGCGTACATGGTCAGGGCGCCGTAGCGGGTGAACCACGTCTTGGCGCGCGGGGTCAGCGAGAGCACCGCCACCGTCAGTGAGAACGCCAGCAGCATGAACAGGATCCGGCCCGGGATGCCCACCGGGAGGATGTCCATGTCCCGGTCGGCCAGGCTCTCCCGCCAGTAGATCCACTCGCGGCTGAGCTGCTCCAGGTACAGGTAGGACATGGCGGCGGTGACCACCAGGACCCCCACCGACCAGGCGCGCACCCAGCCCGACTTGAGCAGGTCCAGGTGGCGCTGCTCCATCAGCAGCCCGGCCACGAAGAACGGCAGCAGGCTGACGATGCGCGACATCCCCAGGACGTCGCCGGTGGCGACCAGCCCCCCGGCCAGCGAGACCGCCACCGCCACCGCCAGGGGGAAGCGGATCCGCTTCCACAGCGGCACCGTCAGGCGCCACACGAACAGCGCCGCCAGGAACCAGGTCAGCCAGAGCGGCTCCAGCGGACCGTCGGGCAGGTTGCGGTCCACCGACAGCGACTGCAGCGCGTAGACGCCCCAGAAGATCAGGTAGGGCGCGGCGATCGTGGTGAGCAGCTTGTCGATGCGCCGCCCCGAGCCGTCCTGGGACTTCGACAGGTATCCGCTGATCAGAACGAACGCGGGCATGTGGAAGAGGTAGACCCAGAAGTAGACCGCCTCGGCGATGCGCGACTCGGTCGTCGGCTCGATCGCGTGCCCGGCCACGACCAGCACGATCAGCAGGAATTTGGCGTTGTCGAGCAGGGCGTCGCGCCCGGCCCGCGGCGGGCGCGCGGGCGCGGCGGCCTCCGCGCCGGGGGCGCGGTCCGGGGCGGGGGGCTCGTCGGGCAGGCGGGTCGTCGAGGCCACGGGGTCTCCGGGTCACCTTCTCGGGGCAGGGACGTCGTCGCAACGGCCGGCCGCGGACGCGGCGCGGCGCCGCCCGGGGGCGGCGAAGCTGGGAATCCTGAGAGAATTCCAGGCGGGCACCCTACCCGTACACAGGGCGAAGGGCGGTGCCCAAGGGTGGTCGGCCGAACGCAGGGGAGAGTAATTCCAGCTCGCGGCTTTCCGCAAGAGTCCCGCGGGGACGGGGCGGGCGTGCGTCCGGATAACGTGACGATAACATCCGCCGGGTCCGCCCGCAGCCGTTCCTGAGTGGTCTCTCAAATTTCCCATCGGGCGCACAGCTGAGCAGGGGGCCGGGCGGGCGGGGGCCGCGGGAGCCCACCCCCCGTTTGAGTTCGCCCAGGGCGGGCGAGAGAATCGGCGGGCGGGCGAGGTGCCGGTGACCTGTGCCGTCCACCGCCGGTCCGCGCATCACGGAGAACGGAAGGCGGTGGAGTACGTGCCGCACGCTGTCGAACCCACCCGCGCCGCCGAGCACGGCGGCGCCGTCATGAGCCTCGTCGACGAGGTGTTCCCCCCGGTCGAGGGGTTCTACGTCGACCTGCACAAGAACCCCGAGCTCTCGCACCAGGAGCACCGCACGGCCAGCGCGGTCGCCGAGTGGCTGCGCACCTCCGGGTTCGAGGTGCACACCGGTGTCGGCGGGACGGGCGTGGTCGGCCTGCTGCGCAACGGCGACGGTCCCACCGTCATGCTGCGCGCCGACATGGACGCCCTGCCGGTGGAGGAGAAGACCGGCCTGCCCTACGCCAGCACCGCCCGGGGCACCGACCCCGAGGGCGACGACGTGCCGGTGATGCACGCCTGCGGGCACGACGTGCACACCGCCTGCCTGGTCGGCGCCGCCGACCTGCTGGCCCAGGCGCGGGACCGCTGGCAGGGCACGCTGATGGTGGTCGCCCAGCCGGCCGAGGAGACCATCGACGGGGCGCTGGGCATGCTCCGCGACGGGCTCTACACCCGCTTCGGCCGCCCCGACGTGGTGCTCGGCCAGCACGTGGGACCCCAGCCCGCCGGGCTCGTCACCCACCGGCCCGGGGTGATCCTGGCGGCCGGCGCGGTGCTGCGGGTGCGCGTGCACGGGGTCGGCGGGCACGCCTCCCGGCCGCACACCACCGTCGACCCGGTGGTCATCGCCGCCAACATCGTCACCCGGCTGCAGACCGTGGTCGCCCGCGAGGTCAGCCCCGGCGAGATGGCCGTGGCCACCGTCGGCGTACTGCGCGCGGGGAGCAAGGCCAACATCATCCCCGACGAGGCCTACCTGGAGATCAACACCCGGGCGCTGAACGCGGCCGTCGCCGACCAGCTGCACGAGGCGATCCGGCGCATCGTCAAGGCCGAGGCGGCCGCCTCCGGCGCGCCGCGCGAGCCCGAGGTGGACATCGTCCAGCGGGCGGGGACCACCGAGAACGACCCCGGGAGCACCGGCGAGGTGATGGCCGCCCACCGGGCCTACTTCGGCGACGACTACGTCATCGAGATGCCCGAGCCGTTCACCGGCAGCGAGGACGTGGGCGAGTTCGGCCTTCCGGGCGACCCCCGGCCGGTGCCGTACGTGTACTGGTTCATCGGCGGCACGCCGCACGACGTGTGGCAGCAGGCCCCGGGGGAGACCCCCTACGAGAAGCTCTCGGGGGTGCCCAGCAACCACTCCCCGTACTTCGCGCCCGACCGCGAGCCCACCCTGCGCGCGGGGCTGGCCTCGCTCACCGTGGCCGCGCTGACCTACCTGGGCACCGGGACCGACGCCCCCGCGGCGGCGACCGGGGCGCAGGCGCCGCTGCACGCGCCCGCTCCGCCCATGCCGCCCACGGAGGGCCTGCCCGGCTACGACGCCCCGCCCGAGGCCGCGGAGGCCCCGGTCTCCACCCGGCAGGCCGACATGGACGCGCTGCTCGCCATGGGGGAGCCGGGGCCGGCCGAGCCCGCCCCCGGCGGGCAGGAGCCGTGGGACCTGGGAGCGGACCCCGCCGCGCCCGAGGCCCCTCCGCTGCAGGGGGGACCCGGCGGCCACATCGGCGACGGCGCCCCTTTCCAGGAGCCGGACCCGTTCGCGGCCCCGCCGCCCGCGCCGCAGGCGCCCGAGCCCTACCCGGCCGACCCCTACGCCTCCGAGCCGTTCGGGGCGCCGCCGCAGGCCCCGCCGCCCCCGCAGGGCCCGCCGATCGCCGCGCCGCCGCCCTCCGGCCCGCCCGTGTCGGCACCGCCGCCGAGCGGGGCCCCCTTCGGCGACGCACCGCCGCCGCAGGGCGAGCCGTACCCGGACCGGTTCGACCAGGACCGGTTCGACCGCGACCGGCAGGGCGATGACGGCCGCGACGGCCACGACGGCTATGAGGACCCGCCGCAGCGCTTCTAGCGCCCGGCCCCGGCCCGCCCGCGCACCGGCACGGGCGGGCCGGACCGCCGTCCCTCCAGACCCGCGTATCCCCCTCTATCCGCGCGGCCACAGGCCGAGCCGGGCCTGTGCGCCCAGAATGGGGAGCATGGCCAAGCGGTGGTTGTGGGGGGACCGGCGGCGCGCCCGTGAACTGCGCCATCCCTGGGAGAACATGCTCTTGGGGCTGTGCGTGTCGGTGACGGCCCTGGCGGTGCTCGGAGCGGTGGCGCGGGCGTACGAGGGCGACGGCGGCCGGCCCCTGATGCTGCTGGCGATCCCGGCCTTCGTGTTCTTCGCGCGCGGGCAGCTCTACGCCAAGCAGCGGGTCAACGGGGTGCTGATCACCGAGACCGAGTTCCCCGAGGCGCACCGCATGGTCGCCGACGCGGCCCGCGCGTTCGGCATGGACAAGGTGCCCGACGCCTACGTCGTGCTGGGCAACGGGCAGATCAACGCCTTCGCCTCCGGGCACGGGTTCCGGAGGTACGTGGCGGTCAACAGCGACCTGTTCGAGGTCGGCGGCCGGCTCGCCGACGCCGATGCGCTGCGGTTCGTGATCGGCCACGAGGTCGGCCACATCGCGGCGGGGCACGGGTCGTTCTGGCGCCAGTTCGGTGTGTCGGTGGCCAACGTGATCCCCGGCATCGGGGCGACGCTGAACCGCGCCCAGGAGTACACGGCGGACAACCACGCCTACCGGTTCTGCCCGGAGGGCATGTACGGCCTGCGCGTCCTGGCGGCGGGCAAGTACCTGTACCCCTCGGTGGACTTCCACGCGATCGCGGACCGCGGGAACACCGACAACGGGCTTTTCGTGATGCTGGTGAACTTCCTGTCCACGCACCCGGTCAACACCTGGCGCTTCCAGGCCCTGGCGGACCGCTCCCGCCCCGGCCGGGTGTTCTGAGGCCGCCGCTCCCTCCCCTCCGCCTTTTCCGTCCCCGCCCTGTCTCCGCGCTCGGTGAAGGCAGGGCGGGGACGGTCGGTACACCCCTGTCCTCCCCGGGGCCGCTCACCGATCCGCCAGGAAGTCCTCGAAGCCGGGTCCGGAGGACCGGTTGCCGGGGACCAGGTTGTGGCCCGCGCGGAAGGCGCCGGCGATGCGGCCGGGGAGCGGCACGGGCAGCACCGGGCGGCCGCTGTAGGCGCGCGCCAGCTCGCGCATGGTGCGCACCCGCGGGCCGCCCAGGTCGGGCGCCCTGCCGGACGGCCCCTTCTCGGCCAGCTCGGCCAGGCGGACGGCCACGTCGCGCACGTCGACCGGCTGGAAGCGCACCCCGGAGAGCACGGTCGTCCACGGCAGCGCGCGCTGCGCCCGGAAGACCGTCGCCAGGAGGTCGTGGAACTGGGTGGTGCGCAGGATCGTCCACGGCAGCCCGCTGTTCTCCACGACGTGCTCGGCCGCGAGCTTGGCACGGTAGTAGGGCAGGGGGATGGCGTCGATGCCCGCGATCGAGATGTAGAGCAGGTGGGGGTCGCCTCCGGCGCGCCGGGCGGCCTCGGCCAGCACCCGCGTGGCCCGGACGTCGTCCCGGCCGAGCATGGTCGCGCAGTGCACGACGGTGTCGGCGCCGGACACCGCCGCGTCCACCCCGTCGCCGGTGCGCAGGTCGCCGACGAACCGCACCGGCCCGCCGTCGGGCCGCACCTGCTCCCCGGCCGGGTCCGCCCGCCGGCTCAGCACCCGCACCTCCCGTCCCGCTGCCTGGAGCCGCCGCACGACCGCCGTGCCGAGAGTTCCCGTCCCACCGGTGACCAGAATCGTCTTCATGCCCGCCATGACACTCCGGGACCCGCGAACGTGACAACCGCGGCCCGTGACAGACCACACTGGGATCCGCTCGGCCGTGCACCGAGGCACCGAGCAACGTCCCCATGGGCGCCTCACGACAGGACGAACCGACCGGCCGCCCCGCTACCGGGCGCGCCGTGAACGCGATGGAGACCGCGACCCGGTGGGCGTTCCCCGTCCCGGGGGGCCGTGGCGGCGGTGCTCGCCTGGACGGTCGCCCGGCAGGCGGAGGCGGTACCTCCCGACGCCGCCGTCCTGGACCTCCAGATGCCCGGTACGGACGGCATCGCCGCCGGGGACTCGCCCCTGACGGCGCGGGAGGCCGACCTGCTCTCCCTGGCCTCGGACGGCGCCCCGGTCGCCGACATCGCGCGCCGCGCCTTCCTGGCGCCGGGGACGGTGCGCGACCACCTCTCGTCGGCCATGGCGAAGCTGAACGCGGGCAACCGCCACAACGCCGCCCACATCGCCGCCCACATCGCGCGCTCCCACGGCTGGATCCGAGAGCCGCCCGGCATGACCTCCGGCATGTCCCCCCACCATGACGCCGGGGGGATGTGCGGCCGAGGGCGGCTTCCTAGCCTCGTCGGGGAGTGGCCGTCCCCCGTCCGCCGCTCCCGGCAAGAGGAGTGACCATGCGCAGATCCCGTGTCCCCGTCGCCGGAACGGCGTGCGCCCTGCTGGGCCTCGTCGGAATGCTCGCGGTGAGCCTGGGGTGGTGGGACCGTATCCCGGAGGCCGTCGTCACCCGGGAGGCCTCCGCCCGGCGCGCGGCGACCGAGGTCCCCCGGTGGGTCGTCGCCGCGGCGGTACCACTCCTGCATCTGACGGTCACGTCGCTGGTCACGACGCTGGTCACGGTGGCGGGTCCTGGGGAGAGGGCGGTCGCCCCCGCCGCGCGGACCACCGGGCTGAACGTGCTCCTCGTGCTGCTGTCGGCGGTCTTCCCGGGGGTGCACGCCGTCGTGACCGTACTGGCCGCGGGGGCGGACCCGCCGGTGGCACCGACCGCGGTGGCCCTGTGCGGCGCCGTCCTGCTCGGTGTCGGAGCGGCGATGCCGGCCATCGCCCGCCGTGCGACCCCCGCCGTCCCCGCGGGAACGACCGGAGGCCCACTACCGGAAAAGGCCGTAACGGCCTGGCACGCCTCCCACTCCCTGGGCGGGGCGGTCATGGCCGGAGCCGGACTCCTGTTGGTCCTGTCCGCTCCCCTGTACGCCTTCCTGCTCCCGGACGGTGCCCCGGCGTTCGCCATCGCGGCGACGACGGTCACGGCGGCGGTGCTGACCCCCTTCGCCGCCATGACCGCCCGCACCTTCGCATCCACCCGGCGGGGCGCGTCTCACTGAGCGCCCGTCGCGACGAGCCGGTCCGTCCGCTGGTCGCCGGAGGCGTCCGAGCGCCCGCACCCGCGCTGGTCGAACCTGTGCACGGTGGCGGTGCCCGCATCCGCGGTCAGCAGCCCGGCGACGGGCGCGAGGTAGTCCCAACATCCCCGGCCCGCCGGGGAGCAGCACGACCGGCGGGCCGCTCGACCCGTCGGTCGCGGTGCGGAGCCGCACCCCGTCGTCCATGCCGACCAGCGCCATCGCCCGCCTCCCGTGCCCTCTGGGCGCCTCGGCCTCACGGATTCGCTGCGCCTGGCCGTCGGGGGGCCTCTCCGGGCACGGAGCGGGCGATGCGGAAGCCCACGTCGTCGATGCGGAACGCCGGGTGGCTGCGGCGCCGGACCGAGGCGCGGCAGCTCCAGTGCGCGTCGGCCCAGCCGCCCCCGCGCAGGACCCGGTAGGGGCCGTAGACCTGCGGGTCGTAGAGGTCCCAGCACCACTCCCAGGCGTTGCCCAGCATGTCGTACAGCCCCCACGCGTTGGGGCGCCTGCCGCCCACCGGGCGGATCCGTCCCCCGGAGTTCTCCCGGTACCAGGCGATCGCGCCGAGCTCGCCGTAGCGCGGGCCGGTCGTCCCTGCACGGCAGGCGTGCTCCCATTCGGCCTCGGTCGGCAGCCGGTAGCCGTCCGCGCCGGGGTCCCACTCCGCCCCGCTCCCGTCCGGGCGGAGGCGGTAGGCGGGGCGCAGGCCCTCGTGCTCGGACAGCGCGGCGCAGAACCGGACCGCGTCCGTCCAGGACACGCCTTCGACGGGGAGGCGGGCGCCCTGGAAGCCGCCGGGCCGCTCTCCCGTCACCTGTGCGTAGAACTCCTGGGTGACCGGGGCGGCGGACAGCAGGAACGGCGCCACGTCGACCGGCCACCGCGTCCGCGTCCGCCGGTCCGAGAGCACCACGCGCCCTGGGGGGATCTCGGCCATGGCCGGAATGTCGATGTGCACACGCCGACCGTATCGGCCGCCGTCCCGGTGCAGGGCGGCGGGCGGTCCGCCCGCCGCCCCGGCGGCGTCGGGTCAGGGGTTGGGGGCCCTGGACGGGCCCTCCTGGCCGGGGAAACGGCGCGGGGTCTCGTTGTCGGGGGCGGTGGCAGGGGCGTCGGACATGGCGGCCCTCGGCTTTCGCTTCGGTTCCCGGGCACGGGGCTGCAGGGCGGCGGTCGCTCGGGGACAGGGTCGGGAGGCCGGACCCGCTCGGCGGCGGTGCCGTCCGCACGGCGCCTCCATGTCCCTATGACGCACCGCGCCCCGTGTCCGTGGTGGCCGTGACCGGACAGCGCTCCCACGGCGGGGCCGGGACCCGCGCCGCTCAGCCCCCGTTCGTCCCGGCCTCCTCGCGGAACCTGCGCGCCAGGTTGGGCGGCAGCGGCTCGTGGCGCAGGTACCGGCGGCTGAACGACCCGGTCCCGTGCCCCACCGACCGCAGGTCCACCGCGTAGCGCACCGTCTCCAGCTCCGGCACCTCGGCCTTGATCAGCGTGCGCCCGCCCGCCACCGGCTCGGTGCCCACCACCCGGCCGCGCCGCGCCGCCAGGTCGCTCATCACCGCGCCCACGTAGGCGTCGTCCACCAGCACCGACAGCTCGTCCACCGGCTCCAGCATCGCGGTCTCGCCGTGCTCGGCCGCGTCCCGCAGCGCCAGCCGGCCCGCCTTCTGGAACGCCATGTCCGAGGAGTCCACCGAGTGCGACTTGCCGTCGTACAGGGTCACCCGCAGGTCGACCAGCGGGAACCCGGTCCGCCCCCCGCTCTCCATCTGCGCCCGCACCCCCTTCTCCACCGACGGGATGTACTGGCGCGGCACCACGCCGCCGACGATCTCGTCGACGAACTCCAGGCCCGCCCCGGACGGCAGCGGCTCCACCTTGATCCGGCAGATCCCGTACTCGCCGTGCCCCCCGCTCTGCTTGACGTTGCGCCCCAGCCCCTGCGCCGGGACGGTGAAGGTCTCCCGCAGCGGGATGCGCACCTCGCCGGTCTCCACCTCCACCCCGTAGCGCGACTTCAGCCGGTCCAGGGCCACGTCCAGGTGGGCCTCGCCGGTGCACCACAGCACCATCTGCCGGGTCTCGGGGTTCACCTCCACCTTCAGCGCGGCGTCCTCGGCCGACAGCCGCGCCACCGCCTGCGCCAGGCGGTCCTCGTCGGACTTGGACGCCNCTTGGCCGCCGCCCCCAGCGCCACCGGCAGCAGCGGCTCGGGGAACGCCCACGGCCGGATCGTCAGCGGGCGGTCCTTGCCCGAGAGCGTGTCCCCGGTCTCGGCGGTGGAGAGCTTGGCGACCGCGCAGATGTCGCCCGCCACGGCCTTGGCGGCGGGCAGCAGCTGCCGCCCCATCGGCACCGACAGCGCACCGATGCGCTCCTCGCCGTCCCGGTCCGGGCGGTCGCGCCCCTGCGGGCTGCTGCCGGAGACGTGCACGGGCTCGTCCGGGTGCAGCGTGCCGGAGAACACCCGCACCAGGCTGATGTGGCCGACGTAGGGGTCGCTGACGGTCTGCACCACCTGTGCCAGCAGCGGCCCGTCCGGGTCGCACTCCAGCCCCTGGACCGGCCGCCCCCCGGTGTCCACGGCCTCCGGGACCGGCCGCTCGGCCGGGGACGGCGTGGACGCGGGAAGCTCCCGCAGCAGCTCGGCCACGCCCGGTCCGCTCACCGGGCAGACCGGCACCACCGGGTGCAGGCCGCCCCGGGCCACCGCGGTCTCCAGGGAGGCGACCAGGCGGTCCGGGTCCAGCTCGCCGCCCTCCATGTAGGCCTCCATGAGGACCTCGTCCTCGCTCTCCTGGATGACCTCCTCGATGAGCCCGTTGCGCAGCTCCTCCACCTCGGCGGCGACGTGCCCGGGGACCGGCCCGCCGGCCGCGCCCGGCTCCGGCGCCCCGGGGCGGTGGTCGAAGAAGGTCCGGGAGAGCAGCCCCACCAGCCCGTCCAGCCGCCGGTCCTCGCCGTCGCCGGAGTAGACCGGCAGGTAGGCGGGCATCACCCCGCCGCCCAGCTCCCGGCGGCACTGCTCGACGGTGGCCGCGACGTCGGCGCGCGGGTGGTCGATCCGGGTCAGGGCGACGGCGCGCGGCATGCCCGCCGCGGCGCACTCCTCCCACAGCAGCCGGGTCCGCGGGTCCACCCCGTCCAGGGCCGAGAGCGTGAACAGCGCGGCGTCGGCCGCGCGCAGGCCGGCCCGCAGCTCGCCCAGGAAGTCGGCGTAGCCGGGGGTGTCCACCAGGGTGATCTTCAGGCCGCCGGCCGACAGCGGGGCCGTGCTCAGCCCCACCGACCGCTTCTGCCGGACCGCCGCCTCGTCGTGGTCGCCGACGGTGGTCCCGTCCTCCACCCGGCCCCGGCGCCCGGTGGCGCCGGAGGCGTGCAGCAGGGCCTCCATCAGCGTCGTCTTCCCCGCCCCGCTCGGGCCGACCAGCACGACGTTGCGGATGTCCGCGGGCCGGTCGGCCCCGGGTGCCCTGCCGGTGGTCGCCGGTCCGGATTTGTCCGCCATGCTTCCCAACCTTCTCTCGTCCGCAGGATGTGATCCAGGACACTTCCCACGGTCGCCCGCGGCGCCCCATATCACAAGGGGGTGTCGGCGGGTCGAACCGGGGGTGTCG
Organism: Nocardiopsis halophila DSM 44494; assembly: GCF_000341245.1. Taxonomy (GTDB): domain Bacteria; phylum Actinomycetota; class Actinomycetes; order Streptosporangiales; family Streptosporangiaceae; genus Nocardiopsis_A; species Nocardiopsis_A halophila. The sequence continues at coordinate 15,975 of NZ_ANAD01000071.1, read as the reverse complement.
GCCGGGGGCGTTCAGAGGCGGGCGGAAAGATCCGGAATGTGCGTCCCCGGTGCGCGCATCTCCTAGGCTGTGGCCGTGCCGTGGTCCGAGAGCATTCCCGAATTCAGTGCGGCCGGGACCGTCCTGGCCGCCGTCCTGCTGCTGTACGCGGCGGTCGGCGAGCCCGTCCTGGGCCGCTTCGCCTACCGCAGGGTCGCCTCCACGCGGGAGCGGGACCCGCGCGCCCTCATCCGGTTCTACGGCCTGACCCTGGGGATCCAGTGGGCCTGGGCGGCCGTCGCCGCCGCCGCCGTGCTGCTGTCCCCCGGCGTCTCCTGGGGCGACCTGGGGCTGCGCGCCCCCTCGGCCTGGGGCCCGCTGGTGGCCGCCGGGATGGGGTTCGCACTGGCGCTGGCGGTGATCTGGGTGCTCTCCCGTGCCTCCCGCGGCGGCCGCCCCGGCCCGTCGCTGGCCCCCTCGGCCGAGCCGGGCGGGGACGTCATCGCCGGACTGGCGCCGCAGACCCGGAGCGAGCGGCGGGCGGCCGCCGCCCTGGCGGTGACCGCGGGGATCTGTGAGGAGCTGCTCTACCGCGGGCTGCTCACCGCCCTCGGGGTGGCGTTCGGCCTTCCGGTGGGGGCGGCCGCGGTGCTCTCCTGTGCGCTGTTCGCGCTGGCCCACCTCTACCAGGGGTGGTGGGGCCTGGTCGGCCCGGGCGTCCTGGGCGCCCTGCTGATGGTGCTCTACCTGGGCACCGGCAGCCTGATCGTCCCGATCCTGCTGCACATCGCGGTGGAGGCCCGGTCGCTGCTGTTCACCGGCCGGGGACGGCGCCACGCCGGCCGCGCGGGCCGCCGGGGCCACCGCAGCGGCCGCCGCTCCCGCGGCGCCCCGGCCGGATCCGCGCCCGCCGATGAGGCGCCCGCCGGGGAGGACGGGCCCGAGGACCCCGGGGACGGAGAGGTGCACGCGCCGACCCCCGCGCACGGCGTCCCCTACGGCGCCCCCGGGGCCGCCGGTGCCCCTGTGCCTCCGGTACCCCCTGTGCCTCCGGTGCCCCCTGGTGCTCCCGGGCCGCCCCCGCCCGGTCCCGGACACGCACCGGCCCCCGGCCCGCCGCCGGAGAGCGCGGCCCCCTGGCCGCCCCACCCCTCCGAGGAGGGCGGGTGGCCGCCCCGGTACTGAGCCGGCCGGCGCGGTGGTGGTGCACGCCCTCCCTCCGGGACACAGGGGTCCACTCCCGCCGATTCCCGAACCGGTCGGGCACGATGGTGGGGTGACCGACGCACCTTCGCGAACCGCCTTCCCGAACCTCCCCGAGCGCCGGATGCTGACCGCCTCCGACGGGGTCCCCATCGACTCGGTGCTGCTGCGCGGCACCCCCGGCCGGACCAGTGCGGTCGTGGTCGCCAACGGCTTCACCGGGTCCTGGCGCAGCCCCGACACCCGGATGATCGCCCAGCGCCTGCTGGCCGCCGGGGACGTGCTGCTGTTCGACTTCCGCGGGCACTACGGCTCCGGCGGCGTGTCCACCGTGGGCAACGAGGAGGTCCACGACCTGGAGGCCGCCGTGGCCCACCTGCGCGGCCTGGGGTACACCGACATCGCCACCGTCGGCTTCTCGATGGGCGCCGCCGTGGTGGTCCGGCACGCCGGCCTGCACGGCGGGGTGGGCGCCGCGGTCTCGGTCAGCGGCCCGAGCCGCTGGTACTACCGGGGCACCCCGCGGATGCGGCTGCTGCACTTCGGGGTCGAGCGCGCCGCGGGGCGGCTGTTCCTGCGGGCCGCGCGCAGCGTCCGGGTGACCGACCGGCACTGGGACCCGGTCCCGCCCGACCCCACCGAGATGGCCGCGCACCTCGCCCCGACCCCGCTGCTGGTGGTGCACGGGGACGCCGACTCCTACTTCCCGCTGGAGCACGCCCGGCGCCTGCACGAGGCCGTCCGCGGCCCCGGCGACCTGTGGATCGAGGCCGGCATGGGCCACGCCGAACGGGCGGTGACGCCCGAGCGCGCCGCCCGCATCGCCGCGTGGATCGCGGACAACCGGATCACGCCGCCCGCCTGCGGGACGTGATGGATACCATCGTCGGATGAATTCCCCCGCCATGGAGAGCGCGTCCGACCCTGTGCCCGCGCCCGAGCCCGAGCCCGCGCCCGGTCCCGCGGACCCGCGGCGGCCGGGGCTGCGCGGGCGGCCCTTCCGGCTGCTCGTGGCCGCGACGGTCGCCAGCTTCACCGGCTATGTCCTGATGCTCCCCCTGGTCCCGCTCTGGGCGGTCCGCCACGGCGCGTCCGAGGCCGGGGCCGGCGCCGCCACCGCCGTGTTCATGGCGGCCACCGTCCTCACCCAGCTGGGCATGCCCTGGCTGCTGGGCCGGGCCGGGGGCTACCGGTGGACCTTCCCGGCCGGCGCGCTGCTGATGGCCCTGCCCACGCCGCTGCTGCTGGTCTGGGGCGAGCTGGGCCCGGTCCTGGCGGTCAGCGCGGTGCGCGGCGCCGGGTTCGGCCTGTTCAGCGTGGCCGGGGCGGCGCTGGCGGCGCGGCTGGTGGAACCGCGCGAGATCGGCCGTGCCGCGGGCTACTACGGGCTGGCGGTGGGCGTGCCCAACGTGGTCTTCCTGTCCACCGGCGTCGGGGTCGCCCTCCAGGTGGGGTTCGCCCCCGCCTTCTGGACGGCGACGCTGCTGCCGCTGGTGGGCGCCGCCGCCTCGGTCTTCATCGGCCCCGGCCGCGCCCCCGGCGACGCGGCCGGCCGCGCCCCGGCCCCCTCCCGGCGGGAGCAGGCCGCGGCGATGGCGGTCCCGCTGGCGCTGATGCTGGCCGCGGCCGCGGCCGCGGCGGGCTTCCTCACCTTCCTGTCCCTCCCCCTGGAGCACCTGCCCTGGGTGGCCGCGGCGGCGCTGCTCGGCTACGGGGCCGGGTCGGTCGCGCTGCGCTGGGCCGCCGGGGTGGCGAGCGACCGCACGGGCCGCCCGGCGCTGCTGCTGCCGGGCGTGGCCGCCTGCGCGGCGGGGGCCGCCCTGACCGCCTGGGCGCTGTGGGCCCCCGCGCCCGCGGGGGCGGCCGCCTGCCTGGCGGTGGCGGGGGCCACGCTGTTCGGCGCCGGGTTCGGGGCGGTGCAGAACGACACCATCACCGCCATGTTCCGGCGCGGCGGCCCGGGCTCCTACGGCACCGCCAGCGCGGTGTGGAACATCGGCTTCGACGGCGGGACCGGCCTCGGGGCCGTCGCGCTGGGCGCGGCGATCGGCGCCGCCGGCTACGGCCCGGCGTTCCTGGGCGCGGCCGCGGTGGTGCTGGCCTCCGCGCCCGCGGCCGCCGCGGCCGCCCGCCCCCGCCCCCGGGGCGCATGACGCCGGGCCCTCCCCGCGCCGCGCGCGGGGAGGGCCCAGGGCCGCCACGTCCGTCAGAAGGACGAGATGTGCACGTGGTCGTAGTGGTTCTGGGTCACGCTGCCGCGGTCCTCCATCGGCTTCCAGCCGGCGCCCGGGTTGCGGGAGTCCCAGATCTTCTGCTCCCAGATGACGTACTTCACGCCCAGCCGGTCGGCGTTGTTCTGGGCGTAGTTCGCCACGCTCTGGCCGATCTGCGCGTTCTGCGAGCTGGGCATCGCCCCGCCGGCGCTCATCATGAAGTCGCAGGCCTGCCCGGTGCCGTGGTCGTCGGCGCTGGAGCGCACGCAGCCCACCTCGTAGGGCAGGGAGAAGTTGGCGATGACCTCGTCGCGGATCGCCGCCATGCGCGGGGTGGCGCCGTCGAAGCCCCAGCCCTTGAGGCGGTCGGGGACCGGCCCGCCGCCGGTGCCGCCCCCGTCCCCGTCGCCGGAGCCGTCCTCGGGCGGCTCGGGGACCTGCTCGGCCTCGTAGCGCTCGATGCGCTCCTTGATCTCGTCCTGCCGGTCCTTGAGCTCGTCGACGATCTCCTCGGCCTCGTCGAGCTTGGCGTCCGCCTTGTCCGAGGCCTCTTCGAGCTCGGCCTTGGACTCCGACAGCGCCAGGAGCCGCTCGCCGTTGTTGTAGGAGACCTGTCCCGCCATCGCGGCGCTGTCCAGGGTCAGGTCCGGGTCACTGCTCATCACGACCTCCATGGCGGGGTCGATGCCGCTGCCCTTGTACTGGGCGGCGGCGAGCTCGGTGACGTTCGAGCGGGCCTCGTCGTACCGGTCCTCGACCTCGGCCAGCCGCTTCTGGGCCTTCTCGGCGGCGGTCTGGGCCTCCTCGTAGACGACGAGCTCGCCGTCGAGCTCCTCCGCCAGGCCGTCGGCCTCGGAGTTGAGCTCCTCCAGGCTGGGCTCGTCGTCGTCGGCGTAGGCCGAGGGGGCCGCCATCAGCAGGGAGGCGGCTGCGGCGGCGCCGATGACGGTGGCGCCCGCGCGCACACGGGTCGGGAGTCTGTGGGTTCGCGTCACGTGAAGGATCTCCGTCGGGGAGGGGCTGCGTTCGGCCCGCCCGGGAGGGTGCTCAGCGGGAGGGGCGGCTGAGACCCGGGGGCCGCGCGATGCTGCGCCACACCATACGTGATCCTGCCGTTATCCGCCTAGCGAGTCGCCACGTTTCCCGTCCGACCCGCACGAATCCGGCGGAACGGACGTCAGGCGCCCCGGTCAGCCCGTGCCGCCGAAAGCGCCGGGAAGCCGCGCGGTTCCGGGCGCCGGCAGGGGCGACGGGGAGGCGGGGGCGTCCGCCGAGAGGAACCAGTCGGAGCGACGCACCTCACGCAGCGCCCGGCGCCGCGTCTCGGCCTCCAGCCGGTCCAGGTACACCGTGCCGTCCAGGTGGTCGGTCTCGTGCTGCAGGGCGCGCGCCATCAGGCCCGACCCGCTCACCGTCACCGGCTCGTTGCGCAGGTCCACGCCGCGGACGGTGGCGTGCATCGCGCGCCGTGTCGGGAACCACAGCCCCGGCACCGACAGGCAGCCCTCCTCGTCGTCCTGGACCTCCTCGGACAGCTCCGCGATCTCCGGGTTGATCACATAGCCGACCGCCCCGTCCACCCGGTAGCTGAACACCCGCAGCCCCACGCCGATCTGCGGCGCGGCCACCCCGGCGTGGCCGGGCTCGTCCACCGTGTCCAGCAGGTCGTCGACCAGGGCCCGGGTGTGCCGGTCGAACCGGGTGACGGGGGTGGTCGGGGAGACGAGGACGGGGTCGCCGAAGCGGACGATGGGGCGCTTGCTCATGCCCTCCAGCCTATTGCCACGGCCGTGCGGGCGCTCCGGGAACGGCGCCGGGCGGCGGGCCTCAGGCGGTCGTGGGCTCCAGGGCGTCGTCGATGACCATCTCGATGTAGTCCAGGGCGGCGCGGCGCCGCTCCAGGGCGTTCTCGAACAGCGAGGGCTGCTCGCTGCCGCGCCGCACCCGCAGGCACTCGTTGACGATGCGGTGCCAGTGCCCGGGGAAGGCGTGCAGCGCGTAGGACCCCGCGCCCGACTTGGACGTGATCTCACTGGTGCGCAGGGTGAAGTGCAGGCGCGAGACGCTCAGCACGCTCCACGAGGGGGCGAGCGAGCCCAGCGCGGCCAGCCCGCGCGGGGTCAGCAGGCGGCCGGCCTTGGCCCGCCAGCGGCGCCACTGCTCCTCCAGGTTGCCCAGGGACCAGGCGCGCAGGCTCTCCCGCTGGTCGCTGACGGCCAGCTCCACCGGTACCGGTCCGCGCACCGCCACCCCCCGCTCGGCGAGCACGTGCCAGGTGGCCGGGTTGACCTCGGCCCGGGTGGAGTCGCGGAACCGGCCGCCGACCACCGCGGCCACCGGGCCGCAGGCCGCCGGGTCGCGGGTCAGGTCGTCCCAGGTGACGTGGATGCCGTTGAACTGGGGGCGGTGCACGCGGGCCCGGGTGGCGCCGTGCGCGCGGCGCAGCGCCGCGCGCTCCTGCGGGGTGGGGGCGTCGTCGGTGACCAGCACGAAGTCCACGTCACTGGTGTGCGGCCGGAAGTCCCCCAGCGCCACCGACCCGGTCAGGTACAGGCCCTGCACCAGACCGGGCGCCTCGGCGTCCGCGTTCCGCAGGAACTCGTCGGCCAGCGCCTGCACACGCGGGTGGATCACCATCGGGAGTACTCCAGAGTCTGCTCGGGGCGGGGGGAGGCGCGCCGCCCGGGCGGGCCCGGGCGCTCGGCTCCGAGCGCCGCGCGTCCCTCCTCGTCACGGCACCAAGTCTGGGCGGCGTGCGTACCGATGGCAAGTGATCACGCCGCATCAGCGTCCTGTCTCCCCACGTCAGGAGGTGCGCGGGCGACCTGCGAAAGTGGTGCGCTCCCCCTTGACGCAAAGTGTGGTACGTGCTAGAGGCGGCCTGCGCGGGATTGCAGATCGGCAACACGCGTCCGATCTGCGGTTCCGGTGCCGTGCACGCCCTTGTGCACGTTCGTTTCCCGTTTCGGCATGCGGATAGTCGCGGAAGAATTTTGTAAAGGTTTGTCGTTCGCGTTCCCATGGGTATTCAGGGTTTCCCCGGTGAACTCGCGGAGCCGTGTGCGGTGTGGCGCCGGCTCTTCTCTGGAGAGCTTGTCGGATCGGTGTTCCGGAGTAGCCTTCGTGGTTCCGGAGCGCGCGTCGCCGACGCTTCTGAAGCGTCCTGGAGAGAGTAGAGAGGAAGGCGTGAATTCCAAATCGAGAAAATCCGCAGAACGCCCTATCATCGCCACTGAGCCCACTCGTGACCTGGCCCCCCGCCATGCGCCGCCGTGATCTGCGGCGGCCGGGGCTCCCCCTTCACCGCGCCCCGGCGCGCCCGGTGAGTTTTCCGGTGCGTAACACCAGGTCATGGGAGTGAAACCGTCGGACCCTAGTATTCAACGACGGCCGGCGGCACGGCGATCGAAGAGGAGGCGGTAATGGTCCCCACCATGGTCCTCGTGGCCGACGACGCGAAAGACGCCCACCGCGCGGAATCCCTGCACGAGTTGGCCGGAGCGGTCGCCGGGCGGGGCGAGGCGCCGGTGGTCCCGGCGTTCGGCGCCCGAGAGGAGGTGCAGCGCGAACTCGACGCCGTCGACGGGCCCAAGGTCGTGGTGCCCGCCTATGTCGCCGGGGGCTGCGTGGACAGTGCCGAGCTGTACGCCGCCCTGGACCTGGGCGCCGGCCCGGACGCCGGGGGCGGGGTGTGCGCCACCGCGCCGCTGGGTGCGGTGCCCTCCGTCGTCGGGGAGCTGGCGGGGCGGCTGGCCGACCGGGGCTGGACCCCGGGCGACGGCGTGGTGCTGGCCGCCGACGGCGGCGAGAGCCGGGAGGAGCGCCAGTCTGTGGCCGAGGTGGCGCGGATGCTCAGCCGCCGCCTGCGCGCCCCCGTCCAGGTGGGCTACGTGAGGGCGTGGGCGCCGACCGTGGCCGACGCTGTGGAGCGGCTGCGCGGGGCCGGTCGCGGCCGGGTGGCGGTGGCCTCCTGGCGGCTGGTGGCCGACGCCGGCTCCGAGCGGCTGAACGAGCTGGACGCACTGGTCACCCCGCCGCTGTGGCCCTGCGCCAACGTGGTCGACACCCTGCTGGCCAAGCACCGGGCCGCCACCGCGCGGCTGGCGGCCTGAAGGCGGCCCGAACCGCACCGGGAACGGGTGCCGCGCCGGGCGCGGCGCCCGCTCCGGTACGTTGGCCCCCATGATGGTCTCCTCGCTCCTCATCATCGTGTTCGTCGTGGTCGCGCTCCTGGTCGTCGCCGGGATCGTGGCGGCGGTGGTCATCGCCTCGCGCAGGTCCCGGCCCCAGGCGCCCGTGCAGGGTGCGCCGCCCTACCCGCCGCAGCAGCCCGGCCCGCCGCCCGGTCCGGGCGGCCACCCGCAGCAGCAGGGTCCCCCTCCGGGGTATCCGCAGCAGGGGCCCGGCCAGCCTCCGCCGCCTCCCGGGCACCCGCAGCGGTAGCGTGGAGGCGCCCTATGCGCCGGGCTTGAGGGGCACCCGCCGCAGGAGCTGGGCGTTCAGGGCCACCACGATGGTCGACAGGCTCATCAGCACCGCCCCCACCGCCGGGGGGAGCACGAACCCGACCGGGGCGAGCACGCCCGCCGCCAGCGGGACCGCCACGACGTTGTACCCGGCGGCCCAGGCCAGGTTCTGCACCATCTTGCGGTAGCCCGCCTCGGACAGGGTGCGCACCGAGAGCACCCCGCGCGGGTCGTCGGAGGCCAGCACCACCCCGGCCGACTCGATCGCCACGTCCGTCCCGGCCCCGATGGCCAGGCCCACGTCGGCGCGGGCCAGGGCCGGTGCGTCGTTCACCCCGTCGCCGACCACGGCCACGGTGCTCCCGCGGTCCTGCAGCTCCCGCACCACCGCGTCCTTGTCCTCGGGGCGCACCTCGGCCCAGACCTCGTCCACGCCCAGCCGGGAGGCGACCGCGTCGGCGACGTTGCGCGCGTCCCCGGTCACCATGGCCACCCGCACCCCGCGCCCGTGCAGGTCGCGGACGGCCTGCTCGGACTCCGGGCGGACCTCGTCGGCCAGGGCCAGCGCCCCGGCGACCTCCCCGTCGGCGATCACGTACAGCACCGTGGCGCCCTGCGCCCGCCAGTCGGCGGTGCGCTCCGCCAGCGCCGGGGGCTCCTCCAGCCCCTGCTCGGCCGGCATGGACGGCCCGCCGACCGAGACCCGGGCGCCCTCGACGCGCGCGTGCACGCCGCGCCCGGTCTCGGAGCGGAAGTCCTCGGCGCCGGGCACCGGCCCGCGTTCGGCGGCGGCCCGCACGATCGCCTTGGCCAGCGGGTGCTCGGAGTCGGCCTCGGCGGCCCCGGCCAGGGCCAGCACCCCGTCCCCGGTGCGCCCGGGCACCGCCGCGGTGTCCGCGACCGCGGGGCTGCCCTTGGTCAGGGTGCCGGTCTTGTCGAACAGCACCGTGTCCACCCGCCGCATCCGCTCCAGTGCCAGCCGGTCCTTGACCAGGATCCCGGCCCGGGCCGACTTGGCCGTGGAGATGGCGGTCACCAGCGGGATGGCCAGTCCCAGCGCGTGCGGGCAGGCGATGACCAGCACCGTCACGGTCCGGGTGACCGCGTCGGAGGGGCTGCCCAGCGCGGCCCAGACGGCGGCGGTGAGGACCCCGGCGGCCAGGGCGAACCAGAACAGCAGCGCGGCCGCGCGGTCGGCCAGGGCCTGGGCCCGCGAGCGCGACTCCTGGGCCTGGGCGACCAGGCGCCGGATCCCGGCCAGTGCGGTGTCCTCGCCGACCGCCTCCACCCGCACCCGGACGGAGGAGTCGGTGGCGACGGTGCCGGCGACCACGGTGTCGCCCGGCCCGCGGCGGACGGTGCGCGACTCGCCGGTGATCATCGACTCGTCCATGGCGGCGCCGCCCTCGGAGACCGCGCCGTCGGCCGGGACCCGCCCGCCCGGGCGCACCAGCACGGTGTCGCCGGAGCGCAGGTCGGCGATGGGCACCTCCTCGGCGGCGCCGTCGCCGCCGATCCGCTCGGCGGTGTCCGGCAGCAGCTCGGCCAGGGCCTCCAGGGCGCCCGAGGCCTGTCCCAGCGCCCGCATCTCCAGCCAGTGGCCCAGCAGCATGATGACCACCAGCAGGACCAGCTCCCACCAGAAGTCCAGCTCCCGGCCGGCGACGCCCAGCGAGGAGAGCAGGCTGGCGGCGAAGGCGACGGTGATCGCCATCGCGACCAGGGTCATCATGCCCGGCCGCGGAGGGCGCAGCTCCGCGACGGCGCCGCTGAGGAAGGGCCACCCGCCGTAGAGGAAGACCGCCGTGCCCAGGAGCGGGGGGACCCACACCAGCGCGCCGGGGACGGTGTAGCCCAGCCACCCGGCGACCATGGGGCTGGTCGCCACCACCGGCAGGGCCAGGACCAGGCTGAGCCAGAACCGGCTGCGGAAGGCCGCGGCGTGGTCATCGTGCCCGCCGTGCCCCTCGTGTCCGCCGTGGCCCTGCCGGCCGCCGCCGTGGTCCTCGTGGTCGGCCTCCATGTGATCCGCCTCCCTGCTCGGACGAGGGACCGGCGGTGCCGCCGATCCCTCCCCTTTATACCCCTAGGGGGTATGAACGCGTCAAGGGTGCGGTGCGGCGTGTCCGGACACCGGGCCCGGCACCCCGGAGGGCAGGGGTATAGACCACCGGTGCCCGTGGGTAGGTCTCCCCGCGGCGCCGGAGGCACCGGGGGCGGCCGGGAGAACCCCACGGCGCCGGCACGGGGGCGACGGCGAACCCCTGAGCACGAGGCGGACCGATCCCTAAGGTGGACCCATGAGCAACGTCACAGCGCAGTTGGTCGACGACCGGCAGCGAGAGCGCCTGCTGCGCAGGTTCGGCGGCGGCGCGTCCGCCTGGCTGGAGGAGCTTCCCGACCTGGTGGCGTCGCTCGCCCGCGCCTGGGACCTGAAGGTCGCCGGCCCCGCCCCGCACGGCCGCACCTCGGTGGTGCTGCACTGCACCCGCTCCGACGGGTCGGCGGCGATCCTCAAGGTCTCGCCCGACGCCGGCATGGGCACCTCGGAGGCGCGCGTCCTGCGGCTGTGGGAGGGCACCCGCCGGGTGCCGCGGGTGTGGGCCGTGGACGAGGCCCGCGGGGCCATCCTGCTGGAGGCCATCGGCGAGGGCCGCACGGTCGCCATGGGCAAGGAGGTCCCGTCCATGCGCGAGATCGGGGGGCTGATCGCCGACCTGCACGCGGTCCCCGTCTCCCGGCGCGAGCGCATGGAGCTCAACCCCCTGGTCAACCGCATGCAGTTCGTCTTCGACCTGTGGGAGCGCCAGCGCGCCGAGGGGCCCGCGGCCGACCTGGTGCCCGCCCCCCTGCTGCACCACGGCCACGCCTGGGCGCGCGCCCTGGCGCACGGCGCGGGCGAGGAGGACAGCGTCCCGCTCCACGGCGACCTGCACCCCGGCAACGTCCTGGACGGCGGGCCCGAGCGCGGCCTGGTCGCCGTCGACCCCCGGGCCTGCCTGGGCGACCCCGCCGCCGACGGCATCGACTGGGTCCTGTGGCGGACCCGGGGCTGCGACGAGGCCCGCACGCGGGCCGCGGCCCTGGCCGAGGCCATGGGGGTGTCCCAGGAGCGGCTGCTGGAGTGGTGCCGCGCGCTCGCGCCGGTCTACGCCGTCGCCCTGGCCGACCGGGGACGCGCCGGCGGTGCGCAGTTCGCCTTCCTCATGGAGCTGGCCGACGGGGGCGCGTGAGGCGCGCGGGGCCCTGGCCACAAGCGGACCGTCCGTTTACTTTTCCGTCGCGCGTGGGCTTTCGTTCAAGCCGAGTGAAGCCCGGCGACGCGCGGGTGCGGAAACCTCCCATGCCCGTGCACCACCTGCGGACATAAGGAGACCCATGCCGCGCACCCCCAGATGGATCGCCCTGGCCGCCACCGCCGCCACCGCGGGCGCGATGCTCGCCTCCCTGCAGGCCCCCGCCGCCGCCGAGCCGGCCGAGCGCCCGGACCCGGCGGCCGCGGGGGAGTCCCTCCTCGACGAGCCCTGGGTGATCGCCCACCGCGGCGCCTCCGCCTACCGCCCCGAGCACACCCTGTCCGCCTACCGGCTGGCCTACCGGATGGGCGCCGACGTGGTGGAGCCGGACCTGGTGCCCACCAAGGACGGCCGCCTCGTGGTGCGCCACGAGAACGAGCTCAGCGGCACCACCGACGTGGCCGACCGCCCCGAGTTCGCCGACCGGCGCACCACCAAGACCATCGACGGGCGCTCGGTCACGGGCTGGTTCTCCGAGGACTTCACGCTCAAGGAGATCAGGACGCTGCGCGCGAAGGAGCGCGTGCCCGGCATCCGCCCCGACAACACCCGCTTCGACGGCGCCTTCCGCATCCCCACCTGGGAGCAGGTCGTCCTCCAGTGGAGGATCATGACCAAGCACCCCCGCTACCGGGACGTCATGCTGATCCCCGAGCTCAAGCACGGGGCCTACTTCGACTCCATCGGCCTGGACACCGAGAGGGCCCTGGCCGATTCGCTGGAGAGGCACGGGCTCGACGGCGAGGACGCCCCGGTCATCGTGCAGTCCTTCGAGCCGGACAGCGCGCGCGAGGTGGACGGCCTGGTCGACACCCCCGTGGTGCAGCTCATCGGCTCCGGGCAGCAGGAGCTGACCACCCCCGGGGCGCTCGACGGGATCGCCGAGTACGCCGAGGCCATCGGCCCCGACCTGCGCTGGGTGCTGCCCATCGGGGACGACGGCCGGGCCGCCGAGCCCACCGCGCTGGTGGACGACGCCCACGAGCGCGGCCTGCTGGTCACCCCCTACACCCTGCGCAGCGAGAACGGCTTCCTGCCCGAGGGGTACCGCACCGGCGGCGGCCCCACCGCCTACGGCGACCACCGCACCTACTACGTGGAGGTGCTGCGCACCGGCGTGGACGGGGTGTTCTCCGACAACCCCGACCACCTGCGCCAGGCGCGCGAGGAGTACCTGGACGAGCGCGCCTGAGGCGCGCCCGCCCCGCGGCTCAGCCGCTCTTCTCGAACCGGTAGCCCATCCCCGCCTCGGTGATCAGGTGGCGGGGGTGGGCCGGGTCCGGCTCCAGCTTGCGGCGCAGCTGCGCCATGTAGACCCGCAGGTAGTTGGTCTCGCTCTGGTAGGCCGGGCCCCACACCTCCTGCAGCAGCCGGCGCTGGCTCACCAGCCGTCCGGCGTTGCGGGCCAGGATCTCCAGGATGTGCCACTCGGTGGGGGTGAGCCGCACCTCCCGGCCGTCCCGGCTCACCCGCTTGGCCCCCAGGTCCACGGTGAAGGCGTCGGCGGCCACCACCGGGGCCTCCTCCACCGGGGCCGAGCGCCGCTGGGCGGCGCGGATCCGGGCCAGCAGCTCGTCCATGCCGAAGGGCTTGGTCACGTAGTCGTCGGCCCCCTGGTCCAGCGAGCGCACCTTCTCGCTGGCCGAGTGGCGCGCCGAGAGCACGATGATGGGCACCTGGGTCCAGCCGCGCAGCCCCTCGATCACCTCGCCGCCCTCCATGTCGGGCAGGCCCAGGTCGAGCAGGACCACGTCCGGGGGGTTCTTCGCCGCCGCGTGCAGGGCCGAGGCCCCGTCGAAGGCGGTGTCCACGTCGTAGCCCCGGGCGCGCAGGTTGATCCGCATGGCCCGGATGATCTGGGCGTCGTCGTCGACGACGAGAATCCGCATCAGGCGTCCTCGGTTTCCGGTTCGGGCCCCGCGCCCGGCCGGGCCGCGGAGCGCAGGGTGAAGACCATGGTCAGCCCGCCGCCGGGGGTGTCCTCGGCGGCCAGCCCGCCGTCCATGGCCTCGGCGAACCCGCGGGCCACGGCCAGGCCCAGGCCGATTCCGGTCCCGCGGGGGGCGTCCCCCAGGCGCTGGAAGGCCTCGAAGATGCGCTCCTTGTACTCGTCGTCCACGCCCGGACCGTGGTCCACGATCCGCAGCTCCACCGCCCCCTCGTGGGCGCTGGCGGCCACCCGCACCGGCGGTCCGCCGGCGGGGGAGTGGCGCACCGCGTTCTGCAGCACGTTGGCCACCGCCCGCTCCAGCAGCCCGGCGTCGACCCGCACCCGCGGCAGCGCGTCGGGCACGTCCACCTCCACCTCCGCCGGGGGGACGCCGATGAGCGCGGCCGGGACCACCTCCTCCAGCCCCACCTCGCGGATCTTGGGGGTGACCGACTCGGTCTGCAGCCGGCTCATGTCCAGCAGGTTGCCGACCAGGCCGTTGAGCCGGTCGGTGGACTCCTCGATGTTCTCCAGCAGTTCGCCGCGGTCCGCCTCGTCCAGGTGGATCTCGGGCGAGCGCAGGCTGGAGACGCTGGCCTTGATGGAGGTCAGCGGGGTGCGCAGGTCGTGGGAGACCGCGGCCAGCAGCGCGGTGCGGATCTTGTTCCCGGCGGCCTGGCGCCGCGCCAGCGCGGCGTCCCGGGCCAGCCGCTGGCGCTCCAGGGCNNCGCGGCCCCCGGGCCCAGCCGCTGGCGCTCCAGGGCGATGCCGATGTGGCTGGCGAACGCGCTGAGGATCTGCCGGTCGGAGGCGGGCAGCACGCGGCCGCGCAGGGCCAGCGCCAGGGAGTCGCTGACCGAGACCAGGGCGTCGGCCTCGTCCGGGGTGGCGCAGGGGGCGTCGCCGTGGCTCTCCACCAGCGACCAGGACCCGTCGTCCTGCTGTTCCAGCAGCGCCACCGAGCGCTGCGTGAACGTCTCGCGGATCCGGATCAGCAGCGCGCGCAGCGGATTCTCCGAGGCCAGCACGCTCCCCGCCAGCAGGGAGATGGTGGAGGCCTCCGAGCGCGCGCGGGCGGCCGCGAGCGAGTGGCGCTTGGACAGGTCGACCACGAACGCCACGAGCACCCCCACGAAGACGAACACCGCCAGCGCGATGGTGTTGTCGGCGTCGGCGATGGTCGCCCGGTAGAGCGGCGGGGTGAACAGCAGGTTCAGCAGGACGCTGCCCCACACCGCGGAGACGATCGACGGCCACAGGCCGCCGACCATGGCCACCCCGACGGTGGCAGTGAGGAACACCAGCAGGTCGGTGGTGAGCCCCAGGGCGTTGAAGGGCGGCAGGTGCAGGAGCCCTGCCAGCAGCGGCGGCAGCAGCGCCGCCATCGCCCAGCCCCAGGCGGCGCGGGCGCGGCCGATCGCCCCGCGCAGGGGCGGGGGCAGCCCCCGGCCGCTGCCCACCTCCTCGTGGGTGACGATGTGCACGTCGATGTCGCCGGACTCGCGGGCCACGGTGGCGCCCACGCCGGGACCGAACACGTACTGCCAGGAGCGGCGGCGGGAGGAGCCCAGCACGATCTGGGTGGCGTTCACCCCGCGGGCGAACTCCAGCAGCGCGGTGGGCACGTCGTCGCCGATCACCTGGTGGTAGGTGCCGCCGAGCTCGGCCAGCAGCCGCTTCTGGCGGACCAGCGGCTCGGTGGCCACCCGCGCCAGGCCGTCCCCAGCCGCCACGTGCACCGCCATCAGGTGGCTGGGCTGGGGGTGGCCGCCGCGCAGCCGGGCCGAGATGCGCGCCGCCCGGCGGATGAGGGTCTCGCCCTCGGGGCCGCCGGTCAGGGCGACCACGATCCGCTCGCGGGCCTCCCAGGTGTGCCGGATCTTGTGCTCGCCCCGGTAGCGGGCCAGGCCCTCGTCGACCCGGTCGGCCACCCACAGCAGGGCCAGCTCGCGCAGGGCGGTCAGGTTGCCCTCGCGGAAGTAGTTGGACAGCGCGGCGTCGACCTTCTCCGCCGGGTAGATGTTCCCGTGCGACATGCGGCGCCGCAGCGCGAAGGGCGACATGTCGCACAGCTCGATCTGGTCGGCGCGGCGCACGATCTCGTCGGGGATGGTCTCGCCCTGCCGGGTGCCGGTGATCTGCTTGATGACGTCGTTCAGCGACTCCAGGTGCTGGATGTTCACCGTGGAGACGACGTCGACGCCGGCGTTGAGCAGCTCCTCGACGTCCTGCCAGCGCTTGGCGTTGCGGCTGCCCGGGACGTTGGTGTGCGCGAGCTCGTCGACCAGGGCCACCTTCGGGGCGCGGCGCAGCGCGGCGTCGACGTCGAACTCCTCGAACTCCGTCCCGCGGTGCGCGATCCGGCGGCGCGGCAGCACCTCCAGACCCTCGGTGAGTTCGGCGGTGCGCCCGCGGCCGTGCGTCTCGACGAAGCCGATGACCACGTCCGTGCCGCGGGCGGCGCGCCTGCGGGTCTCGCTCAGCGCGGCATAGGTCTTGCCCACCCCGGGCGCCGCCCCGAGGTAGATGCGCAGCCGTCCTCGTGTCACACCATCCATTGTGGGTGATTTCGCCTGGTCTTCCACTGCTCTTCCGTGATCGGCCCGTCCGGCGGGCGGGTGGCCCCTCGGTGGGCGGGAACCCGCCCGAAACGCCATTGAAGGGGGTGACGGGGAGGAAGCGGAGATTCTTAACGCACCCCTGACGGGCGGTGTGCCGGTCGTCACGTGCCGGGGGCGACCCCGCCGGTGTGTACGGTGGATCGCGCCCGCCCAGCCGGGCGTTTCCTCCCCCCCTCCCCCGAGAACCCCCTGAGGAGTCCCCACGATGGCCGCCGGTCCCCCCTACCCCCCGTCCGGTCCCCAGGACCCTGGTCAGCACGGCTCCGG
>NZ_ANAD01000070.1 GCF_000341245.1 Nocardiopsis halophila DSM 44494 | reverse complement strand
GGTGCCCCCGGCGGCCCCGGTGCCCCCGGCGGGCCGACGCCCCCGCCCGCAGGGCCTCCGCCCGGCGGCACGCCCCCTGGCCGGATGCCTCCCGGAGGGATGCCGCCAGGAGGGGCCGGGCAGCCCCCGAACCGCAAGGGGCTGCTCATCGGGCTGGCCGCGGGCGGCGCCGCGCTGGTGCTGGTCGCCGTCGTGACGGTCGTCATCCTGACCACCCGGACCGGCCCGGCCTACGCGGGCCTGCCCGGCTGCGACGACCTCCTGCCCGAGGACGCGCTGGCCCGCATCGGCGACCTGGAGGGCACGGAGGTCGACGAGAGCCCCGGCGGCCCCGAGAGCGGTGACGACGACGTCGTCCAGGCGCTGGGCTGCACCGGCGCGGGCGGCGGGGAGGAACCCGCCTTCGGTATGTGGGCCGAGCTCTTCGACCCGGCCACGCGCGACGACGGCTACCGCAAACCGGCCCGCTTCTTCGAGGACCAGGTGGAGGACCTCGACGACCAGCTGGAGGACCAGGAGGACGGCGGCTCGGGCTCCTCGGGCACCTCGGAGTCCGAGGATGAGCACAGCCGGGAGATCCTGGGCACCGAACCCATCTCCGTCGGCGACGAGCAGCGCGCCTTCGTGCTGAAGGACTCCTTCCTCGGCGAGGACTGGGAGTTCGGGACGGCGGTCTTCCGCACGTCCAACGTCATCGTCGGGGTGACCTACTACGGCGACGACGAAGAGGCCGAGGAGAAGGCCCGCCTCGCCGTGGAGCTGGCCGAGCAGGTCGACTCCGCGCTGAGGAGCGAGGCCGAGACCGCCTAAGCGCGCACCGGGTCGAGCCGCCCGAACAGCGCGGTCGCGTCGTCGTGGCGTTTGCCGGGGGAGGGCGGGGCGCCCTCCTCCTCGCCGCGCACCCACGTGATCAGCGCTTCGGGCCCCTCGTCCTCGGCGCACTTCCACACCCGGTCCCAGCCGTGGCCGAACCGCTCGGCCAGCCGTGGGCACCCGTCGGTGAGCAGGGCAACCCGCCGGTCCTCGCCGCCGTCCGGCGCGGCGGGGAAGGCGTGCACCCCGGTCAGCGCCTCGCGGGCGGCCTCGGGCCGGGAGCCGGCCACCCAGAACCCGCCCGGGGCGTTGCGCAGCGACCGCACCAGCCCCGGCGGGTAGGGGCGGCCCCCGGGCAGCCGGTCGAGGCGGTCGTCGGTGAGCACCCGCGGCGGGCCGCCCGGCACCGGGAGCAGCACCGCGGAGTCGGCCAGCACCAGGTACTCCAGCCCGCCGGGGACCGCGCGCACCGCCGCGACCGTGCTCGACGGGGCGTCCGGGTGGTCGGGGTCGCAGCCCGGCCCGTGCGCGGCCCGGGTGCGCACGGTGGCCTCCTCCAGCGCTCCGGCCAGCACCGCCCCCGGGGCGCTCCGGGCCGCCGGGACGCCCAGCAGCGCCGCCAGCTCGGCGGCCAGCCGCCGCACCGTCCAGCGCACCCCGTGCCGGCAGGCGTCGGCGGCCCCCGGCGGGGCGGTCGCGCCGTCCAGCACGAACGCCCAGCCGGCCCCCGCCGCGGCCACGTCCTCGTTGTGCGCGCCCGCCCCGGGGCGCGAGGCCCATGCGATGTCCACGCGGGCACTGTACGCGCCCGCCGGAGCTCAGACCTGGCGCAGCCCGAAGCCGGTGAAGGAGACCAGGTCGGGCATGGTGAAGTCGCCGGGGACCTGCGAGGGCAGCGTGGGCCGCCACCCCGGCTCGACCGCGAGGTAGGAGGCGGGGTCGGCGGCCATCAGGCCCAGCACCACCTCGGCGACGATCCGCCCGCCGACCGGCCCGAGGTGGCGGCCGCGGCACTGCACCTCGGCCTCGCGCAGCACGTAGAACCACAGCGGGGCCGGGCCCGGCCGGGGCAGGTCCAGCTCCTCGTCGGTGAGCGGGTCGGCGCCCATCGCCCGGGCCACCCCCTGGCCCGAGGGCAGGCCCAGACGCGCCCCGCGGGTCAGGTTGCGCTCGGCCAGCGAGGCCACCGTCGGCGCCACCTCCGGGGGCAGCTCCAGCAGCGGGGGCGCCAGCAGCGGGGCGACCGCCCGCGAGGGGGTGATCCGCTCGGCGTCCTTTCCGCTGATCGGGAAGAACCGGTCCCATTCCACCTGCCACTGGTCCGGCAGCGGGCGGAACCCGCCCAGGTGCGCCAGCGGGTCGGTCTCGGAGACGGGCGTGGGCACGAAGGTGGGCAGCGGCGGGACGGTGGTGTTGAACTTGTAGCCGGCCCGCACCAGGGAGTGGCCGAAGCGGTAGGCGGCCACCGAGAACTCCACCGGCATGAACGGGTTGCGCTTCCAGCCGAAGAAGCGCAGGCGCGGCTGCTCCACCGGGCGGCCGCCCCGGATCAGCGGCTCGCGGACCAGGACGTCGGCCAGCGTCCGCTCGCCGACGATCCGGCGCAGGAAGTCGTGCACCACCATCCACTGGTAGTGCCAGCGGACGGTGCGCTGGGCCAGGGCGAAGTCGTCCTCGCCGGGGCGCCGCTCCAGGCCCGGCAGGTCCTCCAGCAGCTCCAGCACCCGGTTGTGGAACAGGGCCATGGTCAGGTGCACCTGGCCGACCAGGATGTTCTCGTCGTTGCGCGGGTCGCCCAGCAGCGCGGTGCCCTGCGCCGAGCGGGGCAGGTCGAGCAGGTCGCCGCGGCGGTCCACGGCCAGCCGTCCCGAGCCGCCCGCCTCGTACAGGTAGGGCTGGTCGGCCGGGCCGCGGCCGTAGAGGCCGTCCAGGTCGAAGCGGGGGGTGCGGAAGTTGGTCAGGGCGTCCGGGTCGTCCCGGCGCTCCTGGATCCCGGAGGTGTCCAGGGTCAGGTCGTGGTCGACGAACTGGCCCAGGTAGGTGTAGCCGGCCGGGATGTCGGGGTTGTCGCGGGCCCGGTCCGGCGGCTGCGGGTCGGCCATCACCGCCGCGATCTCGGCGATCTCGTCCGGCCCGGGCACGAACGGCGGCAGCCGGCGGAACATCCGCCCGAAGCGCCCCTCGTGGGTGCGGGACTCGGGGACGTAGCCGAGCCCGCGCGGGACGTACCCGTGGGTGCGGGTGGGCGACTCCGGCTGCGGGAGGAGGTCCCCGGCCCCGGTGACCTCCACCGGCAGCTGTTCGGGCACGGTCGGCACGGTGGTGCTTCGGCGGCTCTCCATTGCGGCCCCTGCTTCCTCCCGGCACGGCGCCGTGCCGGGGACGGGAGTGGCGGCNCCCCCCCCCCCCCCGCCTCTGGTACCCGTGACACTCACCGCGCGGGCGCCCCCTGGCAATACGGATGGCCGTTCCCGGCACCGCCGTGACCGCACCCGGTCAAGAGCCCAGGTCAGTCGGCCCGGGGCGGAACGAGCTTGCCGGGGTTCAGGATGCCCTCGGGGTCCAGGCGCTCCTTGACGGCGCGCAGCACCTCGGCCCCCAGGGGGCCGATCTCGGACTCCATCCACGGCAGGTGGTCGGTGCCCACGGCGTGGTGGTGGCTGATGGTCCCGCCGTTGGCCGCGATCGCGTCGCCGGCCGCGCGCTTGGCCCGCTCCCACCGCGCCGGCGGGTCGTCCCCGGCGGCGGTGACCACGGTGAAGTACAGCGAGGCGCCCTCGGGATAGGTGTGCGAGATGTGGCAGAGCACCACCGCGTCGCCCTCCCGGCCCTTGAGGGCCTCGGAGACCGCCTCCGACGTCGCGCGGTAGAGCGGCAGGAGGCCGGCCCACGTGGCGGCGGTCTCCAGGGTCTCGGCGAGGACGCCCGCCGAGAGCAGGGTGTCGCGCAGGTAGGGGGCGTGGAAGCGGGAGTCGCGCCAGTCGGCGACCGGCCCGGAGCCCAGCGGGGTCCCGCCCGCCTCGCCCAGGAGGCGCGCGCACGCGGCGCGGCGGGCCTCCACGTCCTCGGCGTCCCCGTCGAACCCGACCACCGCCAGGCAGCCGGGGGCGGCCTCCTTGTCGGACAGGGCGGCGTTGACGAAGGTCTCGGTCTCGTCGGACAGGCGGGCCGTGGTCGGGCGCAGCGGGGACCGGGCCAGCGCGCGCAGGGCGGCGGCGCCCTCGGCGAAGCCGGGGAAGGCCCACGCCTCGTCGTGGCGGGCCGCGGGCACCGGGCGCACCCGCACCGTCACCTCGGTGATCACCCCGAAGGCGCCCTCGGAGCCGAGCAGCAGCTGGCGCAGGTCGGGGCCGGCCGCCGAGGCGGGGGCGCGCCCGAGTTCCAGGGTGCCGCGCGGGGTGGCGGCCTTGAGGGCCAGCACCATGGCGTCGAACCGGCCGTAGCCGGAGGAGGCCTGGCCGCTGGAGCGGGTCGCCGCGTAGCCGCCGATGGTGGCGTACTCATAGCTCTGCGGCAGGTGGCCCAGCGTGTACCCGTGCGCCGCCAGCAGCTCCTCGGCCTCCGGGGTGCGCAGGCCCGCCTGGAGGACGGCGGTCCCCGACTCGGCGTCGATCCGCACCAGCCGGTCCATCTCGCGCAGGTCCAGGGCGACGACGGCGGAGAACGGCCCGCGCAGCGGGGCGACGCCGCCCACCACGCTGGTCCCGCCGCCGAACGGCACCACCGCGACCCGGTGCACCGCGCAGGCGGCCAGCACCGCCTCCACCTCCTCGTGCGTGCCGGGCAGCACCACCGCGTCCGGCGCCCGAACGCCGCGCCCGGCGCGCATCCGCAGCAGGTCGGGGGTGGACTTGCCGGCGGCGTGCCGCAGCCGCGCGGCGCGGTCGGAGCGCACCCGGGAGCCGTCCCCGCCGAGCGCGGCGGCCAGGGCGTCCCGGGCGGGGCCGGGCAGCTCCGGCTCGGGCAGGCGCACCTCCTCCTCGGGCACCGGCGGCAGGTCGCGCAGCTCGGCGCCGAGGGTCCGGGCGATCAGCTCGCGCACGTGCGGGGCGAGGGGCGCGGCGCGGTCCTCATCGCCCCAGGCGTACCAGGACATCGCACCGGTGCGGGCGGTGGGTCGCTGCATGCTCATGGCGTACAGTTTTACATATGACGTCAAGACGTAACGTTGAGGACGCGGTCCTGGACGCCGCCCGCGCCTGCGTCGAGGCCTTCGGCATCCGCCGCACCACCCTGACCGACGTGGCCCGCAGGGCGGGGGTGAGCCGCCCGACCGTCTACCGGCGCTGGCCGGACGTCACCGCCCTTGTGGCCGACCTGCTCACCCGCGAGCTGCTGGCGCTGCTCGACCGGGCCGGCGAACAGGGCGGGGGCACCGCCCGGGAGCGCCTCACCGCCCAGGCCGACGGGCTGATGCGCCGGGCCCTGCGGCACCCGCTGTTCACCCGGATCATCGACCACGAGCCCGAGACCATGGCCGTCTACGCCTTCCAGCGCCTGGGCACCAGCCAGTTCGCCGCCCTGGACCTGCTGCGCACCGGAATCGAGGACGGGCAGGCCGACGGGTCGATCCGCGGGGGCGACCCCGAGGCCCTCGCGCGGGTCGTGCTGCTGTCGGTGCAGGGACTGATGACCTCGCGCCGCCTCACCGAGGACGTGCTGGACGAGGACGCGCTGGTCGCCGAGGCGCGCCGGCTCCTCGACGGCTACCTGGCGCCGGAGGGGGACCGATGAGCGGGGCGGACCGGCCGCGGGTGGACCCGGCGACGGTGCTCGACGCGGCGCGGCGCCGGGCGGACCTCGACGCCCTGGCCTCCGGCGGCGAGCCGGACCTCCTGGTGGTCGGCGCGGGGGTGACCGGTGCGGGGACGGCGCTCGACGCCGCCGCGCGGGGGCTGAGGGTCGCCCTCGTCGAGCGGGGCGACCTGGCGCACGGCACCAGCAGGTGGAGCTCCAAGCTCGTGCACGGCGGGCTGCGCTACCTCGCCAAGGGGCAGATCGGTGTGGCGGTCGAGAGCGCGCGCGAACGCGGCGTGCTCATGGAGACCACCGCACCCCACCTGGTGCGGACACTGCCGATGGTGATCCCCCTGCACGAGGGCGTGGACACCGCGCACGCGGCCGCCGCCCGTACCGGAATGGCCGTCGGGGACGTGCTCCGCGCGGCGGCCGGGACCGACCGCCGCGCGCTGCCGCGATCGCGCAGGCTCACCGTCGAGCAGACCCTGCGGCTGCTCCCCGGGGTCCGCCGCGAAGGGCTGCGCGGAGGGCTGCTCTCCTTCGACGGGCAGCTCACCGACGACGCGCGGCTGGTCGTGGCCCTGGCGCGGACCGCCGCCGGCCTCGGGGCCGGGGTCGTCACCCGCTGCGCGGCCGAACGGCTGGGCGGCGACGGCGCGGTCCTGCGCGACCTGCGGACGGGGCGCAGGATCGAGGTCGCGGCGCGCGCGGTGGTCAACGCCACGGGCGTCTACGCGGGCGAGCTCGTCCCCCAGGTGCGGCTGCGGCCGAGCCGGGGCACGCACGCGGTCCTGCGCGCGGAGTCCGTGGGGCGGCCCAAGGCGGCGCTGATGGTGCCGGTGCCGGGGACGGCCAACCGGTTCGTGTTCGCGCTGCCGCAGCCGGACGGGCGGGTGTTCGCGGGTCTGACCGACGAGCCGGTGGACGGACCGCTCCCGGAGGTGCCGCAGGCCCCGGAGGGCGACGTCGACTTCCTGCTGGAGGTGCTCAACCGGGCGCTGGGGACGGCGCTCGGGCGGGCGGACGTGGCCGGAGCCTACGCGGGGCTGCGGCCGCTGCTGGAGGGCCGGGGCGGCACCAGCGCGGACCTGTCCCGGAGCCATGCGGTGATCCGGTCGGCCGAGGGCGTGCTCACGGTCGTCGGGGGCAAGCTGACGACCTACCGGAGGATGGCCGAGGAGGCGGTGGACGCGGCCGTCGGGGCGGCGGGGCTGGCGGCGGGGGCGTGCAGGACGCGCGCGCTGCCGCTGGTCGGCGCGGCGCCGCGGGCCGTGCTCGATGCGGTGGACGCCCCCAGGAGGATGATCGCCCGCTACGGCACCGAGGCCCCCGCGGTCGTGGCGGCGGCCGGCGGCGACCCGGAGATGCTGCGCCCCGTCGCGGCGGGGGTGACCCCGGCGGAGATGCGCTTCGCCGTCGAGGCGGAAGGGGCGCTGGACGCGGAGGACGTCCTGGACCGCCGCACCCGGCTGGGCCTCGTGGCCGAGGACCGCGAGGCGGCCCGCCCGGCGGCCGAGGCGGCGGTGGCACGGGCCGGGGAGGCGGACCCCCGCCGGTAGCGCCAGCGGAGGGTCCCGTGCGTTCGCATGATCCCCGGTGGGTCGGCATTCCTGTCCGGAACAGGTCACCCCTAGGGCTTTCGCCCTATTGACTCCCTTCCGGGGGCTCCGTAGGACGGGTGAGGACCGGAGGGAACGCGGGAGGGGAGCCGATCATGCAGCCGGTGGTGGACACCGTCACCGGGCGGGTACGGGGCGCCTTCGACGGCGGGTCCGACGGCGGGGTCGCGGTCTTCCGCGGGATCCCCTACGCCGCGCCCCCGGTGGGGGAGTTGCGGTTCCGGCCCCCGCGCCACCCCGCCCCCTGGGACGACGTCCGGGACGCCGCCGCCCCCGGCGGCGACCCCCTCGTCCTCGACGTGTGGACGCCCGACCCGGGGGCGGGCGGGCTGCCCGTCATGGTGTGGATCCCCGGCCCCGGCCTCCGGGACGGCGCCGGCCCCGACCCGGTCTGTGCGGCCGCGGCGCTGGCCCGGGAGGGCGTCGTCGCCGTCTCCCTGACCTACCGGACCGGTGCCGAGGGCTTCGCGCTGCTCGACGGCGGCACCCCCAACGCCGGGCTGCTCGACCAGGTCCAGGCCCTGGAGTGGGTGCGCGACAACATCGACCGGTTCGGCGGCGACCCCGGCAAGGTCACGGTCTTCGGCCACGCCGGCGGCGCCATGAGCGCGGTCGCCCTCATGACCGCACCGCGCGCCCGCGGGCTGTTCCGCCGGGTGATCGCCCAGTCCGGCGCCGGGCACCACGCCCTGCGGGCCGAGGACGCGCGCCGCGTCGCCGACCGGCTGGCCCGCCGTGCAGGGGCGCGGTCCGCCTCCGCCGCCGCGCTGTCCCGGGTGCCGCCCGACGTGCTGGCACGGGCCGCGTCCGCGATCGCCGCCGAGTTCGAGGGCGGCCCCGACCCGCGGGTGTGGGGCGAGCGGCTGTCCCACCCGGCGGCCCTGCCGTTCGCGCCGGTCGTCGACGGCGAACTGCTCGCCCGCCGCCCCGTCGACGGGCTGCGCGCGGGCGAGGGCGCCGAGGTGGACCTGCTCATCGGCACCGCTGCCGAGGAGTACCGGCGCTTCCTGGTGCCCGCCGGGGCGCACCGCGCCGCCGGGGAGCGGGAGCTGGGCGAGACCGTCTCCCGCCTGGGGCTGGAGGCCAAGGCCGCCGGGGTCTACGCCGCCGAGCACCCCGGCTGCGCGGGCGACGCGCTCGCCGCGCTGCTCGGCGACGCGTTCTACCGCATCCCGGCCTACCGGGTGCTCGAGGCCCGGTCCCGGGTGGGCGTGCGCGCCTTCGGCTACGAGTTCGCCTGGCGCTCGCCCCGCTTCGGCGGCGAGCTGGGCGCCTGCCACGGCGTCGAGCTGCCGTTCCTGTTCGGCACCCTCTCCCGCGCCGAAGGGCTGGTCGGCGCCGGTCCGCCGGAGCGGCTCTCCGGCGAGGTGCGCTCGGCCTGGGTGCGCTTCGCCCGCACCGGCGACCCGGGGTGGACGCCGTGGAACCCGGTGGGCCGGCCGGTGTGGAGGTTCGCCGACCCGTACTCGTCGCTGGTGGAGGACCCCGGGGCGGAGACCCGGCGGCTCTGGGACGCGGTCCCGGCCACGCGCTAGACGGGGGCGCCCGCGCGCCGCCGGGCGTCCTCGATGGCCTCGATCGCGGCACTGCGGGCCTGCCAGCCGCGTACCTCCGAGCTCTTGCCCGGCTCCAGCAGCTTGTAGATCTCGAAGAAGTGGGTGATCTCCCGGCGCTGGAACTCGGGCAGGTCCTTCAGGTCGCGCACGTGCTCCAGGCGCGGGTCCTCGGCCGGCATGCACAGCACCTTGGCGTCGGGCCCCTTCTCGTCACGCATCCAGAACACGGCCACCGGCCGCACCCGCACCACGCAGCCGGGGAACGACGGCTGCTCCAGCGGCACCATCGCGTCCAGCGGGTCGCCGTCCTCGGCCAGCGTCCCCGGGAAGTAGCCGTAGTCGGCCGGGTACTGGGTCGAGGTGAACAGCGTCCGGTCCAAGCGGATCCGGCCCGACCCGTGGTCCATCTCGTACTTGTTCCGCGACCCCTGCGGGATCTCCACGACCATGTCCAGGTGCATGCGCGCTCCTTCCGGCCCGGGCGGTGCCCGACGATCCGGCCCCTACCCGTTCGGCGGCCCGGTGATGCCCCACCGGGCCCGGGGACCCCACGCGTCCCCGCGTGGCCGCTACCGGCCGACCGCGTACCCCTGGGCGCCGCGCGGGTCGGCGGCGGCGCGCAGCAGGCCGGTGCCCGGGTCGCGGACCACCGCGCACACCCGGCCCAGCGTCCACGGCCCCGACACGGCGACCCGGTGGCCGCGCCGGCGCAGTTCGGCGATGGCGTCCGCGCCCAGGCGGTCCTCCACCACCAGCTCGCCCGAGGCTATCTCGCGCGGATAGAAGGAGGAGGGCAGGGCGTTGGTGTGGAACATGGGCGCGTCGACCGCCGCCTGCAGGTCGGTCTCCAGGGGGCGCGCCCCGCCGTGCACCAGGCGCAGGAAGAGCGTCAGCGACCACTGGTCCTGCTGGTCGCCGCCGGGGGTGCCCAGCGCCGCCACCGGCTCCCCGCCCCGGGTGACCAGCGTCGGGGAGAGCGTCGTGCGGGGGCGCTTGCGCGGGGCGACGGCGCTGGGGGAACGCGGGTCGAGCCAGAACATCTGGCCACGGGTGCCCAGCGGGAAGCCGAGCCCGGGGACGACGGGGGAGCTGGCCAGCCACCCGCCGGAAGGGGTGGCCGCCACCGCGTTGCCGGCGGCGTCGACCACGTCCAGGTGGCAGGTGTCGCCGCGCTGCACGCCGGAGCGGTCCACGGTCGGCTCGCCGCCGGCCCGGTCGGCGGCGGTCGCGGCGGCCTCGAAGCTCAGGTCGGGCAGGTACGGGGCGCGGCCGCCGGGGGAGCCGGGGCGCAGCTCCAGGGAGGCCTCGGCCCCGACCAGTGCGGCGCGCTCGGCCGCGTACCCGGGAGAGAGCAGGGCGTCCAGGGGGACGTCGGTGAAGCGGGGGTCGCCGTAGTGCGCCTCGCGGTCGGCGAAGCCGAGCTTGGCGGCCTCGGTGACCAGGTGGACGAAGTCGGCGGAGAGCGGGTCGGCGTCCCCGGTGCCCAGGGCCTCGGCCAGGCGGAGCTGCTGGAGGAAGACCGGGCCCTGGCCCCAGGGGCCGGTCTTGTGCACGGTCAGGCCGTTGTACTCCAGGGAGGCGGTCTCCTCGTACGTCGCGCTCCAGCACGCCAGGTCGTCGCCGGTGAGCAGGGCGCGCTGGGGCTCGCCGGTGCCGCCGGGCGGCGGGTCGGCGAGGAAGTCGACGATCGCCTGGGCGACGAACCCCTCCCGCCAGACGCGGCGGGCGGCGTCGTAGACCCCTTCCCGGCCGCGGGCGGCGGCCTCGGCCTCGGTGAGCAGGCGCTCGTAGGCGTCGGCGAGGACGGGGTTGCGGTGCAGGCCGCGGGGGGAGGGCACCGCGCCGCCGCGGTCCAGCCACACCCGGGCGGAGGTGGGCCAGTGCTCCAGGAAGATGTCGCGCACCCCGGCGATCTTGTCGGTGATCTGCGGGAGCAGCGGGTAGCCGGAGCGGGCGTAGCCGATGGCGGGCCAGAGCAGGTCGCGCAGCGGAAGGGTGCCGTGGTCGCGGGCGAGCAGCGCCCAGGCGTCGAACGCGCCGGGCACGCACGCCGGCAGTACGCCGCTGCCGGGGATGCGCTCCGCGTCCCCGAACGCCTCGGGGGTGGCGGCTGCGGGGGAGGGGCCCTGGCCGCAGAGCACGGCGGGGCGCTCCCCGGCGGCCTGGAAGACGATGGGCACCTCGCCGCCGGGCCCGTTGAGGTGGGGCTCGACCACCTGGAGGGTGAATCCCGCGGCCACGGCGGCGTCGAAGGCGTTGCCGCCGCGCTCCAGCACGGACATCCCCACGGCGCTGGCGATCCAGTGGGTCGACGCGACCATCCCGAAGGTCCCGCGCACCTCGGGCCTGGTGGTGAATCCGCTCATCCGGCCGTCCCTCCGTCCGCTCGTGTGATCTCGTACACGGTATACGGATGGTCGTCGAACGGAAGGGGCGCCCCCGAAGGGCGTAACGTGATCCGCCGTCCCTACCGAGGCGGAACGGGGAGAGATGACCGACGAGTCCGGATCCACGGTGGCCCTGCGCGGGGGCGGGACGCTGTCCTGCCTGGTCTGCGGGAACGACACCTTCCATGAGCGCCGGTGGCAGCTGAACACCGCCGGTGCGACCTTCTTCGACGTGGACTTCCTCAACCAGAGCGCGACATGCTACGTCTGCTCCCGGTGCCGGCACATCCACTGGTTCAATCTCTGAGGTCCGTGCCGGGGGCGCTCTCCTCGACCCATTCGGGCGGCGTGTAGGTGGCATAGACCCAGGCCGTGAGCGTCATCAGGACGGCGAGCACCGACCAGACCAGGAGCACGCCCCACCACCGGTCCTGCAGGTCGCCCAGGAACATCGGCATGATGAGCCCGGCCACCGGCAGGGCCAGGCCGAGTCCCAGGGCGGCCGCCATCGGCCTGGTCGGCGCCCGGCGGCGCACCAGCCGCAGGGCGCACACCGCGGTCACCACCAGCCCGCCCGGCGCGAGGACGAGCGCGAGGAACAGGGAGTTGCGGCGCTGGTCGACCGGGTAGTGGCCGGTGCGCCCGGGGTCGCCCCCGGCGGTGATCTCCCGCGGCAGCCCGCGCCAGACGGTGCCGGTCACCTTCTGTCCCTCCTCCAGGCGGCGCAGTATCGACCGGGGAGCGTGGGTGCGCGTCTGGAAGCGGGGGTCGTCCACGGCGGTGAGGGTGAGCTCGTTCCGGGCCCCCCGTCCCCGCTCGGTGACGATGTCGGAGGCGGTGAACTCCTGCTCCCACAGGCAGTCGGCCGGCCCCCCGGGCGGGGAGGCGCAGGGCTCGGCCTCCAGGTAGGCCCGGTTCTCCCGGTCCCCGTCGGGGAGGTTCACGGCCAGGTCATAGGCCGAGCCGCCCAGCATGGCCAGCCCGCAGGCCAGGGCGAGGACGCTGGCGACGGCGCTGCGCAGGATCCGGGAGGGGGCGACGGGGAGCATGTCCCGATTGTCCCAGTGGCGGCAAAAGAAAGACCAGCGGGTGCCGAAGCATTCCCGCTGGTCGTAGTGCGGCCCTGAGCGGCCGCTGCGATGTGCCCCCTGGAGGATTCGAACCTCCGCACCCGGCTCCGGAGGCCGGTGCTCTATCCCCTGAGCTAAGGGGGCGCGCTGCGTGGACAACTCTAGCAGCACTCCGAGGGTGGATCGTGCGAAACGGCCGCGCGGCCGATGGGGCGGGCGCTAGTCTCGCCAGCGTGGGAGATGCGGTTGCTCGGGTGCTGGTGGTCGACGACAACGAGGTCATCAGGCAGCTCATAGCGGTGAACCTGCAGCTCGAAGGGTTCGAGGTGCACCAGGCCGTCGACGGCCGCGACTGCCTGGAGCGGGCCGAGGAGGTGCGCCCGCACGTGATCACCCTCGATGTGATGATGCCGCGGCTCGACGGCTGGGTCACCGCCACCCGCCTGCGCGAGAACGCGGGGACCCGCGAGGCCAAGGTCGTGCTCATCACCGCCCGCGCCCAGGGCGAGGACCTGCGGCGCGGCGAGGAGCTGGGCGTCGACGCCTACCTCACCAAGCCCTTCGACCCGAACGAGCTCATCGGGACCGTCCGCGAACTCGCCGGGGCCGTCTGATGGCGCTCCCCTCCGCCGCCCCCTGGGAGGTCGACGCGGCCGTGCGCCGTGCCGCCGCGGACGCGCTCGGGGCCGACCCCCGCGCCCTCCCGCCGGCCGACCCCCGGCGGGAGAAGGGCACGCTCCGGCTCACCTCGGCCCTCGCCCTCCGCCTGGCCAAGGGCGCCGGCACCGGCCCCGAGCGCCTGGCCCGCGGCATCGCCGCCCGGCTCGAAGGCGAGGACGGCATCGCCCGCGCGAGCGCTGCCGCCGACGGCCGCCTCACCCTCGAACCCGAGCCCGCCCTGTTCGGCGCCCTGGTGCGCACCGCCCGCAACGGCGCCTTCCACCTCGGCGCGGGCCGGCACCGGGCCTTCCCGGAGCCCGGCGCCCCCGATGCCCCCGACTGGGCCCTGACCGACCTGTGCGGCCTTCCCGCACCGG
>NZ_ANAD01000069.1 GCF_000341245.1 Nocardiopsis halophila DSM 44494 | reverse complement strand
GAGCGGGGGGGGGGGGGGGGGGGGGGGGAGCCGCTGGCCGACCGGCCCTGCGGCGGCTCCGCGACCGCCCTGCTCCTGGCCGCCGTCGGGGAGGCCTCCGCCCGCATCGCCTTCTGCCGGTCGCTGTCCGAGCACCCCCGGCCGGGCGAGCTCACCGGCCCCGGCCTGCCCGCGCTGCCCACCGCAGACGCCCCCGGCGCCTGGGCCCGCTTCACCGCCGACAACCCCGCCTTCGCGGTGCGCTACGCCCACGCCCACGCGGTCACCGCCCTGCGCCGGGGCGGGGAGGACGGGGAAGGGGAGGGAAGAGACCGCGCCCCGTGCGCGTTGCACTCTGCGGACGGTCCCGCCGCGGATCCGGCCGGCCTGGTCGGCGCGCTCTACGACGGTCCCGGAGCCGCCGCCGCGGCCGGGCGACGTGGGCGACCGCATATGCTGGTCAGATACCTGGAGGGACTGGCCACGGCCTACCATGTGTGGGCCGAGACCCGCGACGGAGCGGGAGGACCGGGGGAGCGCGCCGCCGACCGGCAGGACACGCGCGCCGCCGTCGCCGCGGTGCTCGGGGCCGGCCTCCTCCTGCTCGGTGTGACCGCGCCCACAAGGCTCTAGGCACCCGGTCCCGTCCCGCCCGTGACACGCTTCGGCGACAGCGCCGTCGCCCGCCCACAGCCCGCCCCACACCGCCGAGAGCCGCACATGAGCCGATACGCCCACCCCGCAGGTCCCCGACACGCGGACGTGCTGCCCGAGGACAACCCGCCCGCCCCGCCCGAGGACCTGTACACCCTCGACCCGCGGGTGTGGCCCGGCGGCGCCCACCGCGCCGACGGCGAGATGGTGCTGGGCGGCGTCAGCGCCACCGCGCTCGCCCGGCGCCACGGCACCCCGCTCTTCGTGCTCGACGAAGAGGACTTCCGCGCCCGCGCCCGCGACTTCCGCGAGTCCTTCGCCGCCGTGGGCGCCGACGTCTACTACGCCGGCAAGGCCCTGCTCACCAAGGCAGTCGCCCGCTGGGTCCGCGAGGAGGGCCTCAAGCTCGACGTGTGCAGCGGCGGCGAGCTGGCCGTGGCCCTGGCCGCCGGGTTCCCGCCCGCCGACATCGGCCTGCACGGCAACAACAAGTCCGCCGCCGAGCTCGACCGCGCCGTCGAGGCCGGGGTGGGCCGCATCATCGTCGACTCCTTCGACGAGATCGACCGCCTGGAGCGCATCGCCGCCGAGCGCGGCGCCCGCCCCCGGGTCCTGGTCCGCGTCACCACCGGCGTCGAGGCGCACACCCACGAGTTCGTCGCCACCGCCCACGACGACCAGAAGTTCGGCCTGGCGCTGAGCACCGGCGCCGCCGAGCGCGCCGTGCGCCGCCTGCTGGAGTCCGACCGCATCGAGCTGGTCGGCCTGCACTCGCACATCGGCTCGCAGATCTT
Source organism: Nocardiopsis halophila DSM 44494 (assembly GCF_000341245.1). GTDB lineage: Bacteria > Actinomycetota > Actinomycetes > Streptosporangiales > Streptosporangiaceae > Nocardiopsis_A > Nocardiopsis_A halophila. The sequence goes on along the minus strand of NZ_ANAD01000069.1, from coordinate 63,834 downwards.
CGACACCGCCGGCTTCGAGGTGGCCGCCCGGCGCGTGGCCGCCTTCCTGGCCCGGGTGCACGCCGAGACCGGCGCCACCCTGTCCGAACTGGACCTGGGCGGCGGCCTGGGGATCGCCTACACCCCGGCCGACACCCCGCTGGCCGCCAAGGACATCGCCCAGAGCCTGAGCGCCATCGTCNCCCCCCTGCCGGTGCCGCGGCTGTCGGTCGAGCCGGGCCGGGCGGTCGCCGGCCCCGCCGGCGTCACCCTCTACACCGTGGGCACCGTCAAGGACGTCGAGGGCATCCGCACCTACGTCAGCGTCGACGGCGGCATGAGCGACAACGTGCGCACCGCGCTGTACGGGGCCGAGTACACCTGCGCGCCCGCCTCCCGGGCCGGGTCCGCCGAGCCGATGCTCTCCCGCCTGGTCGGCAAGCACTGCGAGAGCGGCGACATCATCGTCAACGACCTGTACCTGCCCCGGGACCTGCGCCCCGGCGACCTGGTGGCGGTGGCCGCCACCGGCGCCTACTGCCACTCGATGGCCAGCAACTACAACCACCTGCCGCGCCCCGCCGTGGTGGCGGTGCGCGACGGGTCCTCCCGGACGCTGGTGCGCCGGGAGACCGAGGAGGACCTGCTCCGCCTCGACCAGGGCTGAGAGAGTGCCGTCCGTGAGTTCTGTGAGTTCCGTGAGAGAAGTGGGAGTCACCCCCCTATGGCGATGAAGGTGGCGCTGCTCGGATGCGGCGTCGTGGGTGCTGAAGTCGTCCGCCTGGTCGACGAGCAGTCGGAGGAGCTCGCCGCGCGCATCGGCACGCCGGTGGAGATCGGCGGCATCGCGGTGCGCCGGCTCGGCCGCACCCGCGGCACGGGCCTGGACCCCGAGCTGTTCACCACCGACGCCATGTCCCTGGTCACGCGCGACGACATCGACCTGGTGGTGGAGGTCATCGGCGGCATCGAGCCCGCCCGTTCGCTCATCCTGGCCGCGGTCAAGTCCGGCAAGTCGGTGGTCACCGCCAACAAGGCGCTGCTGGCCGAGGACGGCGCCACGATCCACGACGCCGCCCGCGAGGCCGGGGTCGACGTGTACTACGAGGCCGCCGTGGCCGGCGCCATCCCGCTGCTGCGCCCGCTGCGCGACTCCCTGGCCGGGGACCGCGTCACCCGGGTGATGGGCATCGTCAACGGCACCACCAACTTCATCCTGGACCGGATGGACGCCCAGGGCGCCGGGTTCGCCGAGTCCCTGGAGGAGGCCCAGGCGCTGGGCTACGCCGAGGCCGACCCCACCGCCGACGTGGAGGGCTTCGACGCCGCCGCCAAGGCCGCCATCCTGGCCCGGCTGGCCTTCCACACCCGGCAGGTGACCGCCGCCGACGTGCACCGCGAGGGCATCACCGGGGTGACCGCCGCCGACATCGCCAGCGCCAAGGCGATGGGCTGCGTGGTCAAACCGCTGGCGATCTGCCAGCTGTCCCCGGACGGCGCCTCGGTCGGGGTGCGGGTGCACCCGGCGATGCTGCCCCGCGAGCACCCGCTGGCCACCGTCGGCGGCGCCTACAACGCGGTGTTCGTGGAGGCCGAGTCGGCCGGGAGGCTGATGTTCTACGGCGCCGGCGCCGGCGGGTCGCCCACCGCCAGCGCGGTCCTGGGCGACGTGGTGGCGGTGGCCCGCAACCGGCTGGCCTCCACCTCGGTGGGCGAGGGCGCGCACGACAGCGGGCTGCCGGTGCACCCGATGGGCGCCACCGTCACCCGCTACCACCTCTCGCTCGACGTGGCCGACCGCCCCGGCGTGCTGGCGCAGGTGGCCGAGGTCTTCGCCGAGAACGGGGTGTCCATCATGAACGTGCGCCAGGAGGGCCGGGGCGAGGACGCCCAGCTCGTCCTGGTCAGCCACCCCGCCCCGGACGCGGCGCTGGACGCCACGGTCGAGCGGCTGCGCGCCCTGGACGAGGTGCGCTCGGTGGCCAGCGTCATGCGGGTCGAGGCGCTCGGCACCGGGGCGTGAGTCTCGGCTGGTGAGACCGGTCGGGGGCGGCGGACGCACCGCCGCCCGCGGCCCCCTAGACTGCTGGCGCGGGTTCCCGCGTTTTCCCATTGATGATTATTGATCGCGAGAGGTCCCTGTCGTGAGCATGGCACGGGCGTGGCGCGGGGTGGTCGAGGAGTACCGCGACCGCCTCCCGGTCACGGCGAACACCCCGGTCGTCACCCTCCAGGAGGGCGGAACCCCGCTGGTACCGGCCCGGCGGGTCTCGGAGCTGACCGGATGCGAGGTCTTCCTGAAGGTGGAGGGCCTCAACCCCACCGGCTCCTTCAAGGACCGCGGCATGACGATGGCGATCAGCAAGGCCGCCGAGGACGGCGCCAAGGCGGTCATCTGCGCCTCCACCGGCAACACCAGCGCCAGCGCCGCCGCCTACGCGGTGCGCGCCGGCATGACCTGCGCGGTGCTGGTGCCCCAGGGCAAGATCGCCATGGGCAAGCTGGCCCAGGCGCTGGTGCACGGCGCCAAGCTGCTCCAGGTCGACGGCAACTTCGACGACTGCCTGGAGCTGGCCCGCAAGCTGTCGGTGGACTACCCGGTGGCGCTGGTCAACTCGGTCAACCCCTACCGGCTGCAGGGCCAGAAGACCGCCGCCTTCGAGGTGGTCGACGCCCTCGGCGACGCCCCCGACGTGCACTGCCTGCCGGTCGGCAACGCCGGCAACATCAGCGCCTACTGGATGGGCTACAAGGAGTCCGCCTCCGAGGGCCCGGCCACCCGCACCCCGCGCATGCTCGGCTTCCAGGCCAGCGGCGCGGCGCCGATCGTCGGCGGCGCGCCGGTGCGCTCCCCGCGCACCATCGCCACGGCGATCCGGATCGGCAACCCGGCGTCCTGGCAGAGTGCCGAGCAGGCGCGCGAGGAGTCCGGCGGCGCCATCGACGCGGTCACCGACCGCCAGATCCTGGCCGCCTACCGGATGCTCGCCGCCGAGGAGGGCGTCTTCGTCGAGCTGGCGTCGGCGGCCAGTGTGGCGGGGCTGCTGCAGGCCGCCGAGGCCGGCGCGGTCGAGCGCGGCTCCCGGGTGGTGTGCACGGTGACCGGAAACGGCCTGAAGGACCCCGACTGGGCGCTGGCCGGCGCCTCCTCGGCGACCACCGTCCCGGTGGACGCCCGCGCCGCGGCCGGCGCCCTGGGCCTGGCGTGAGCGCCGCGCCCGCCGGGGTGCGCGTGCGCACCCCGGCCACCAGCGCCAACCTGGGCCCCGGGTTCGACGCCATGGGGCTGGCCCTGGACCTGCACGACGAGGTCGAGGCCGTCCCGCGCGCCGGCGCCGGGGTGCGCGTGAGCGTGGAGGGGGAGGGCGCCGGGCAGGTGCCCGAGGGCCCCGACCACCTGGTGGCCTCCTCCTACCTGGCGGCCTGCGCGGCCGCCGGGGCGCCCGCCCCGGGCGTGGAGCTGCGCTGCCGCAACGCGGTGCCGCACGGGCGCGGCCTGGGCTCCTCGGCCTCGGCGATCACCGCCGGGGTGGCGGCGGCCGCCGCGCTGCTCGGCCGGCGCGGCCCGGACGGCGGCCCCGACACCGACTGGATCTTCCGGACCGCCGCCGACATCGAGGGCCACCCCGACAACGTGGCCCCCTGCGTCTACGGCGGCTTCACCCTGTCCTGGGGCGAGCGCGGCGCCTGGCGTGCGCTGCGCCTGGAGCCCGACCCGCGGCTGCGGCCGGTCGTGTGCGTGCCCGCGGAGCGGCTGTCCACCGAGGCCGCCCGCGGACTGCTGCCGGCCGAGGTGCCGCACGCCGACGCCGCGTTCACCGCGGGCCGGGCGGCGCTGCTCACCGCGGCCGTTTCCGGCCACCCCGAGCTGCTGCTGGAGGCCACGCAGGACCGGCTGCACCAGCACTACCGTGCCGCCGCCATGCCCGACAGCGCGCGTCTGATCAGCGAACTCCGCGACCTGGACCACCTGCCCGCGGTGGTGTCCGGGGCCGGGCCCACCGTCCTGGTGCTGGCGGCGGCCCCCGGTGCCCGAAACGCCCCAGTGGCGGGCGATGCCGGGCAAATCCATCGGGATGCGGTTGATTCGATTCACGCGCGAACGGGTACGGGATGGCACATACGCCCCTTAGCAATCGATCCGGCTGGGGTGCGGATCAGTTCTCCCCGTTCATTGACCAGTGTCGAGGAATAGCCTTGGGCTCCGGTGATGTTAGGCTGGTCGTAGCACCAGATGCCCCGATGCGGGGCGTGTGCTCATCCGCCACAGGGACCTCCGCGTCGGCTCCGTGCGTGCGCCGCAGCGCGCCGCGCCCGGAACGAGGCCGGGCCCCCGTGTCGAGCTCACGTCGCCCCCGCGGCCCCGCCCATCCCACCGAGGCGCCGTCCTCGCCCGGCGAGAGCGACAGAACGGTCCGCGGGACGAACCATCGAGCTCACCGCCCCGACGTCTGGCTGTACCCAGAGCCCGCCGCGCTTGGGTAAGGGCGCCGACCGACGGTTCCCGACAACCACGTGGGGCACGCCCGACCCGGCCCCCGCCGGTTCGCACCACCGGGCCGGCCGTTCACGACATGACAACGGCACGAGCCCGCTCCTTGGGAAGGACCCTTAGTGAGCGACACCACCGAACTCCACACGGACGCGGCGGTCAGCAGCAACGACGAATCCACCGCGCCCGCTGCGGACGCCGGCGACGGCGCGGCACGCGCCGCCAAGAGCGCCTCGGCCCGGTCCCGGGCCTCGTCCGGCGCCACCGGGCTGTCGGCGCTCAAGCTCACCGAGCTCCAGCGGCTCGCGTCGAGCCTGGGCATCACCGGCACGGGGCGGATGCGCAAGAACGACGTCATCGCCGCCATCGAGGCCAAGCAGGGCGGCCCGGTGGCCGCCCCCAAGGCCGACCGCAAGGAGGCCGAGGACGCCCCCGCCAAGGGCGCCGCGGCCAAGAAGGGCCGGTCCTCCGGGGGCGGCGGCAAGGGCGCCGCGAAGGGCGCCGAGCAGGACGGCCCGAAGGCCGACAAGGACGCGGGCGCCGAGGGGCCCGCCGACCGCAATGACCCCGCGGGCCAGGAGGCCCAGGGGCAGGCCGAGGGGGGCAGGCCCGCACGCGGCCGCCGTTCGGCGCGGCGGCGCCCCGACGAGGCCGAGCAGGCCCCGGCGGCCGCGGAAGCCAATGAGACCCCGACCTCCGCGAGCAGTGTGAAGACCTCCAGCACCTCCCAGAAGAGCGGCTCCGACGGCGGCGAGGGCCGCAAGCAGGGCCGCGATCGCCAGCGCAACCGCCGCAACCGGGGCGGACGCGACGACGGATCCGCCGAGGGCCAGGGCCAGGGCCACGGCGACGGCGGCGGCCCCCAGCACCAGAACTCCGGTGGCGGGCGCCAGAACGCCGACGACGACTCCGGCGGCGGGCGCCGCCGCGGGCGCCGCCGGGACCGCCGGGACCGCCGCGGCCGCGACCGCCAGGAGCCCGAGCCCGTGATCAGCGAGGACGACGTCCTGCTGCCGGTCGCCGGCATCCTCGACATCCTCGACAACTACGCCTTCGTGCGCACCACGGGCTACCTGCCCGGGCCCAACGACGTCTACGTCTCGCTGGCCCAGGTGCGCAAGTACGGGCTGCGCAAGGGCGACGCCATCACCGGCGCGGTCCGCCAGCCCCGCGAGGGCGAGCGCCGTGAGAAGTTCAACGCGCTGGTGCGCCTGGACACCATCAACGGCATGGCGCCCGACCAGGCCCGCAACCGCGCCGAGTTCTCCAAGCTCGTCCCGCTCTACCCGCAGGACCGGCTCCGCCTGGAGACCGAGTCGAACGTGCTGACCACGCGGATCGTCGACCTGGTCGCCCCGATCGGCAAGGGCCAGCGCGGCCTGATCGTCTCCCCGCCCAAGGCGGGCAAGACGATGGTGCTGCAGTCGATCGCCAACGCGATCACCGAGAACAACCCCGAGTGCCACCTCATGGTCGTCCTCGTCGACGAGCGGCCCGAAGAGGTCACCGACATGCAGCGCACGGTCAAGGGGGAGGTCATCCACTCCACCTTCGACCGCCCGGCCGAGGACCACACCACCGTGGCCGAGCTGTCCATCGAGCGCGCCAAGCGCCTGGTGGAGATGGGCCTGGACGTGGTCGTGCTGCTGGACTCCATCACCCGCCTGGGCCGCGCCTACAACCTGGCCGCCCCGGCCAGCGGGCGCATCCTGTCCGGCGGTGTGGACTCCACCGCGCTGTACCCGCCCAAGCGGTTCTTCGGCGCGGCCCGCAACATCGAGAACGGCGGCTCGCTGACGATCCTGGCCACCGCGCTGGTCGACACCGGCTCGCGGATGGACGAGGTCATCTTCGAGGAGTTCAAGGGCACCGGCAACATGGAGCTCAAGCTCAACCGGTCCCTGGCCGACAAGCGGATCTTCCCGGCCGTGGACGTGGACGCCTCCTCCACCCGCAAGGAGGAGATCCTCATGTCCCAGGAGGAGCTGTCGATCATCTGGAAGCTCCGCCGGGTGCTGCACGCGCTGGACGCCCAGCAGGCGATCGAGCTGCTCCTGGACAAGATGAAGGACAGCAAGAGCAACGCCGAGTTCCTGATGCAGGTCCAGAAGACCAGCCCGGGGGACAACTAGCCCGTTCCGTCCGCCCGGCGCACCTGAGGCGGCCCTTCCTCACGGGGGAAGGGCCGCTTTCGTGTGTCCTGGGCCACATGTCCCCCTTTACGGGGCCCACGCCACGGGCTTAGCATCTTCCCGCACATGTGCATACGGTGTACGACGATCGCGGTCCCCCGCCTGTTCCAGACCGGCTCCAGCCCCCCGGGAGTGCCCTGGATGGACGACCCCGCCCTGCTCAGCCTCTTCGCCCTGGCCCCCATCATCACCGTCGGCGTGCTCCTGGTCGGGCTGCGCTGGCCCGCCAAGTACGCGATGCCCGCCGGATACGCCGTCGTGGTGGCGGTGGCCGCCGCCGTGTGGAGGGTGGACTGGGCGGTCATCGCCGCCTCCACCGCCCAGGGCCTGATCCTGGCCGCCGGGCTGCTCTACATCGTCTTCGGCGCCCTGCTGCTGCTCGCCACCCTCACCCAGAGCGGGGCCATCACCACCATCCGCGCCACCTTCACCGGCATCAGCCCCGACCGCCGGGTGCAGGCGGTCATCATCGGCTGGCTCTTCGGCAGCTTCATCGAGGGCGCCTCCGGCTTCGGCACCCCCGCCGCGGTGGTCGCCCCGCTGCTGCTGGCCCTGGGCTTCCCCGCGATGGCCGCGGTCATGGTGGGCCTGATCATCCAGAGCACGCCCGTGAGCTTCGGCGCCGTGGGCACCCCCATCCTCGTCGGCGTCAGCGGCGGGCTGGCCGACGCCCCCGGCGTCGAGGCGCACACCGCGGCCGCCGGCACCTCCTTCACCGCCATGATCGAGGACATCGGCCTGCAGACCGCCGTCCTGCACGCGATCACCGGCACCCTGGTCCCGGTCTTCCTGTGCTGCCTGCTGTGCGGCTTCTACGGGGGCCGCCGCCGCTTCACCGACGGCCTGGCGGTCTGGCCCTTCGCCCTGTTCGCCGCCCTGGCCATGGTGGTGCCCTCGGTGCTCTACAACGCCTTCCTCGGCGTGGAGTTCACCTCCCTGCTGGGCGGGCTCACCGGGCTGCTGATCGTGGTCGCCGCCGCCCGCGCCGGCTTCCTGATGCCCACGACCCCCTGGGACTTCCCGCCCCGCTCGGCCTGGGAGGCGCGCTGGACCGGCCGCCTGGTGCCCGACGCCGCGCCCGCCGACGGCGACGGGCCCCGCATCGGCCTGGTGCGCGCCTGGTCGCCCTACCTGCTGGTGGCGGCGGTGCTCATCGCGACCCGGCTGATCGCCCCGGCCGAGGAGTGGCTGCAGGGCGTCCGGCTGGGCGCCGACGACATCCTGGGCACCGGCATCGGCGACGCGGTGCAGGTCCTCTACTCCCCGGGCGCCGCCTTCATCGCCGTCTGCCTGGCCACCTACGGCCTGCACCGGATGAGCGGCCGGCGCATCGCCGCCTCCTGGCGCACCGCCGGGGGCCAGCTGGCCGGGGCGGCGGTGGCGCTGCTGTTCGCGGTGCCGCTGGTGCGGGTCTTCATCAACTCCGGCGAGGGGTTCTCCGGGGCCGGGCTGGAGAGCATGCCGCTCACCCTGGCCCAGGGCGCGGCCGGACTGGCCGGGGGCGCCTGGCCGCTCCTGGCCCCCTGGATCGGCGCGCTCGGCGCCTTCGTCGCCGGCAGCAACACCGTCTCCAACCTGATGTTCAGCTTGTTCCAGTTCTCCACCGCCGAGCGGATCGGCGCCGTCCCCGAGGCGGTGGTGGCCGCCCAGGCGGTGGGCGGCGCCGCGGGCAACATGATCACCGTGCACAACGTCGTCGCCGCCTCGGCGGTGGTGGGCCTGGCCGGGCGCGAGGGCGACCTCATCCGGCAGACCGTGATCCCCCTCACCTACTACCTGCTGGCCTCGGGCGCGCTGGCGTACCTGTTCGCCTACGGGTTCGGCGCCAACGCCGGGGCCGTGCAGCTCGCGGCGCTGCTGCTCGCGCTGGCCGCGGCGGTGGCCCTGCTCCGCCGGCGGGACGCCGCCGAAGCGGCCGCCTACCAGGCCGCGGGGCCCCGCGGGTAAGGAACAGCAGTACCCGTCCCGCGGTTCGCCAAAACCCCGGTTCCGTGCTTCCATGCCACCCGATGGACACCAAGAGATGGGCCGCGGTCGCCGGCGGGGGCGCGGTCGTGCTGGCCGCGGCGACCGCCCTGGTCGCCCTTCCCTGGTCCTCCTCGGGCGAGGAGCCCGCGCCGGCCGCCTCTCCCGCGCCCCCCGACCCCCCGCGCATCGGGCCCGAGCGGCGCATCGCGCTCCAGCAGGCGCTCAACCGGACCGTGGCCGGGGGCTCGGCCAGCGGCGCCGTGGCCGAGTACACCGAGCACAACGCCGGCGGCTCGGACACCTGGAACGGCGTGGCCGGGGTGGCCGACCGGGCCACCGGCGACCCGGTCGACCCGCAGGCGCACTTCCGCGTGGCCAGCATCTCCAAGCCGTTCGTGGCCGCCACCGTGCTGCAGCTGGCCGAGGAGGGCCGCCTGGGCCTGGACGACACCCTGGAGGAGCTGCTGCCCGGCCTCGTCGAGGGCGGGCGGCACATCACCCTGCGCATGGTGCTCAGCCACACCAGCGGGCTGTACAGCTACAACAAGGACATGCCCAGCGTGCGCAGCGACCCCGGGCGCACCTGGCGCCCCGAGGAGCTGGTGGGGATCGCCGGCGCGCACGACCCGGTGTTCGCCCCCGGCACCGACGTGGAGTACTCCAACACCAACTACGTCCTGGCCGCCCTGGTCATCGAGGAGGCCACCGGGCGCCCCTACGCCGAGGAGGTCCGCGAGCGCATCCTGGAGCCACTGGAGCTCACCGGGACCTCCATCCCGGACGGGCCCGGGGTCCCCGAGCCGGCGATGCACGGCTACGCCTGGGTCTCCGACGGCGCCGGCGGGCGCACCGCCGAGGACGTCACCGAGTTCGACACCAGCCGCTGGTACGGCACCGCGCAGGTCGTCTCGACGGTGAGCGACATCAACACCTACTGGCGCGCGCTGCTGGACGGCGAGGTCCTCGGCGAGGAGATGCTCCAGGAGATGCTCACCGTCCAGGCCTACAACGGCGGCGACTACGGCTACGCGCTCGGCCCGCGCTCCTACACCCTGGACTGCGGCGTCCAGGTGTGGATGCACCCGGGCAACATCCCCGGCCACCGCACCTGGACCGTGCACGCGAAGGACCGCGACCTGACCCTGTTCCAGGCCCGCTACGCCGAGGACCCCGACCCGCCCGCCTGGGCCATGATCGAGACCGCGATGTGCCCCGAGCGCGAGCCGGGCGCGCCCTCGCCCGACTCCACCGAGCCTTCGCCCGTCCCGACCTCCTACCCCAGCGAGGACGTCGAGGGCACCGGGCGGGGCCGGGACGGCGGGAAGTGAGGCGCGGGAGCGCCGCCCGGGCGGGAGCGGGCGCCGGTCGGTTCTTGTTGCGCCGTCTGGCAGACTGGTAGGGGAAGGAACCCCTCTGCCCAGCGCAGGGGCACGCCAGGTCGACAGCGACCGGCGGTACCGGTTCGCGCGCGCCGAGGACCACCCATCCGTGTCCGCGTTCCTTCCGCGGCGCGCGTCCGGCGACCGCACACAGCGAGGAGATCCAGTGAAGGCCGACATCCACCCCGAGTACGTCGTCACCCAGGTGACCTGCACCTGCGGGAACAGCTTCACCACCCGCAGCACCAAGCGCGAGGGCGCCATCCGCGCGGACGTCTGCTCCGCCTGCCACCCGTTCTACACGGGCAAGCAGAAGATCATGGACACCGGCGGCCGGGTCGCCCGCTTCGAGAAGCGCTTCGGCAAGCGCAAGTAGCGCCTGCCCGCCGCGGCGCCGGGACGCCCTGGGGGCGTCCCGGCGCCGCGATCGCACGACAGGGGCCGCACGACAGGGACCGCACACCGCGCCATCGATGGGGATTGACGACACGTGAAGCTGGACGACCTCCTCGGCGAGTACTACGAGCTGGAGCAGCAGCTCGCCGACCCCGACGTGCACGCCGACCCGGGCCGCGCGCGCTCCCTGGGCAAGCGGTACTCCCAGCTCACCCCCGTCATCGCCGCCTACCGCGAGCTCCAGCAGGTGGAGAGCGACCTGGAGGCGGCGCGCGAGCTGGCCGCCGAGGACCGCTCCTTCGCCGAGGAGGCCGAGCGCCTGGAGGCCGAGCGCGAGCGCCTCACCGAGCGGCTGCGGGTGCTGCTGATCCCGCGCGACCCCGCCGACGACAAGAACGTCATCATGGAGGTCAAGGCCGGCGAGGGCGGCGAGGAGTCCGCCCTGTTCGCCGGCGACCTGGTCCGCATGTACCTGCGCTACGCCGAGCAGCGGGGCTGGAAGACCGAGGTCATCGACGCCACCGAGTCCGACCTGGGCGGGTACAAGGACATCACCATCGCCTTCAAGAACAAGGGCGCCTCCGAGCCCGGCGAGGGCGTGTGGCCCCGGCTCAAGTTCGAGGGCGGCGTGCACCGGGTGCAGCGCGTCCCGGTCACCGAGTCCCAGGGCCGCATCCACACCTCGGCCGCCGGGGTGCTGGTGGTGCCCGAGGCCGAGGACATCGAGGTCGAGGTGCACGACAACGACCTGCGCATCGACGTCTACCGCTCCTCCGGCCCCGGCGGGCAGAGCGTCAACACCACCGACTCCGCGGTGCGCATCACCCACCTGCCCACCGGCATCGTCGTCTCCTGCCAGAACGAGAAGAGCCAGCTGCAGAACAAGGAGCAGGCGATGCGCATCCTGCGCGCCCGGCTCTACGCCGAGGCCCAGGCCAGCGCCGACGCCGAGGCGGCCGCCGAGCGCAAGAGCCAGGTGCGCACGGTGGACCGCTCCGAGCGGGTCCGCACCTACAATTTCCCGGAGAACCGCATCTCCGACCACCGGGTCGGCTACAAGGCCTACAATCTCGACCAGGTCCTCGACGGCGACCTGAACGGCGTGCTGCAGGCCCTCATCGACGCCGACACCAAGGAAAGGCTGGAGCAGGCCCAGTCATGAACTTCCTGCTCGACGAAGTCGCGCGCGCCACGCTGAGGCTGGCCGAGGCGGGCGTCGACTCGCCCCGCACCGACGCCGAGGAGCTGGCGGCGTTCGTGCACGGCGTTCGTCGAGGAGAGCTCCACCAGGTGGCCGACTCCGACTTCGACGCCCTGTACTGGGAGTGCGTCGCCCGCCGCGCCGCCCGCGAGCCGCTGCAGCACATCACCGGCCGCGCCTACTTCCGCTACCTGGAGCTGCGGGTGGGCCCCGGGGTGTTCACCCCCCGCCCCGAGACCGAGCTGCTGGTCGACTGGGCGATCGACACGCTGCGCGCCATGGACGTGGCCGACCCGGTCGTGGTCGACCTGGGCACCGGCTCCGGCGCGATCGCCATCTCCATCGCCCAGGAGGTGCCCCGCTCGCGGGTGCACACCGTCGAACTCGACCCCGAGGCGCTGGCCTGGGCCCAGCGCAACATCGACGCCAGCGGCCACGGCGAGCGCGTCACCGCCCACCGGGGCGACATGCGCACCGCGCTCGGCGAGCTGGACGGCCGGGCCGACATGGTGGTGAGCAACCCCCCCTACGTGCCCACCGGCCAGGCCGGCGCCATCCCCCCGGAGGTGCGCGACCACGACCCCGCCCCCGCCCTGTGGGCCGGCGCCGACGGGCTGGACCTGATCCGCGACCTGGAGGCGGTGGGCCGCCGGCTGCTGCGGCCGGGCGGCGCCATGGCCATCGAGCACGGCGACGGGCAGGGCATCGACATCCCCCCGCTCTTCCCCGAGGAGCGGGGCTGGCGCGACGTGCGCAACCGCAAGGACCTGGCCCACCGGGACCGGTTCGTGGTCATGCGCCGCGCCGACGACTGATCCGAGGGATCCGCGTGATCCGAGCAGGCCTGGGAGAAGGGGACCGATGAGCCGCCGCTACGACTGCGCGCAGGAGTCCGAGCGCAAGGACGGGATCGCCGACGCCGCCTCGACCGTGCGCCGGGGCGAGCTGGTGGTGCTGCCGACCGACACCGTCTACGGGATCGGCGCCGACGCCTTCGGCCCCGCCGCGGTGGCCTCGCTGCTGCAGGCCAAGGGGCGCGGGCGGGACATGCCGCCGCCGGTCCTGGTGGGGTCGGTGCGCGCCGCCCACGCGCTGGTGGAGGACCTGGGCGGGCACGGCCAGGACCTCATCGACGAGTTCTGGCCGGGACCGCTGACCCTCGTCTGCCAGGCCACCCCGAGCCTGTCCTGGGACCTGGGCGACACCAAGGGCACGGTCGCGGTGCGCATGCCCATGCACCCGGTCGCCCTGGAGCTGCTCAAGGAGACCGGCCCGATGGCGGTCAGCAGCGCCAACACCTCGGGCGAGCCGGCCGCGACGACCGCCGCCGAGGCCGAGGCCCAGCTGGGCGAGAGCGTGTCGGTCTACCTGGACGGCGGCCCCTGTGCCGACGACGTCCCCTCCACCATCGTCGACCTGACCTACGCGGTGCCCCGGGTGCTGCGGCTGGGCGCGGTCTCCATGGAGCGGCTGCGCGCGGTGTGCGGGACCGTGATCGGCGAGGCGCGGCCGCGCCGCACGCCGGCGGAGGAGCCCGCGGACAACGGTTCCCCGGACGACGGTTCCGCGGACTGACCCCCGAAGGTGCTAGGTTCGTGGCCACCCGCGGCCCGTTCCCGTGCCGCCCCTCGCCGTCCGTCCCGTGCCGTCTGTTCCGTGCCGTCCGTCCGTGAAAGGCCACCGGTCACGCCGTGCGTGAGTACGCGCTCACTTTCGTCATCGCCCTGGCGGTCACCTACCTGCTGACCCCCTTCGTGCGCAGGGCGGCGATCGCGGTCGGGGCCGTCCCGCCGGTGCGCGACCGCGACGTGCACACCGAGCCGATCCCGCGGATGGGCGGGGTGGCGATCTACGGGGGGTTCGCCGCGGCGCTGCTGATCTCGGCGCAGCTGCCGCACCTGCAGGAGGTCTTCCGCACCGACACCGCCAAGATCTGGGCCGGGCTGCTGCTCAGCGGCGGGCTGATCACGGTGATCGGGATCATCGACGACCGGTGGGGGATGGGCCCGGTGCCCAAGCTGGCCGGGCAGACCGCCGCCGCCGGCATCCTCGTCTCCCAGGGCGTGCAGCTGCTGTGGCTGCCGCTGCCGGGCATGCAGCTGTCGCTGGGCCCGTGGCTGGGGGCGGTGCTGTCGGTGCTGCTGGTGCTGGTCACCATCAACGCGGTCAACTTCGCCGACGGGCTGGACGGCCTGGCCGCCGGCATCGTCGCCATCTCCTCGATGGCGTTCTTCGCCTACTACTACGTGGCCGCCGTCGACCGCGGCTTCGAGCGCCAGTCCTACCCGGCGATGATCGCCATCATCCTGGTCGGGGTGTGCGTGGGGTTCCTGCTGCACAACTTCAACCCGGCCCGGGTGTTCATGGGCGACACCGGCTCGATGCTGCTCGGACTGCTGCTGGCCTCGATCACCATCTCGGTGACCGGGCTGTTCCTGCCCGAGAGCCAGGCCGCCCCCCAGGCCGGCGGCCTGGGCGGGATCCACTCGCTGGCCGCCTTCCTCCCGGTGCTGCTGCCGCTGCTGGTGCTGGCGCTGCCGCTGGCCGACCTGGTGCTGGCGGTGGTGCGGCGCACCCTGGCCGGCAAGTCGCCGTTCGCCCCGGACAAGAAGCACCTGCACCACCGGCTGCTGGAGCTGGGCCACTCGCACCAGCGGGCGGTGCTGCTGATGTACCTGTGGGCGGCGATCATCGCCTTCGCGTCGGTCTCGCTGTCGGTGCTGGACTCGCCGTACACCGTCCTGGCCGTGACCACATTGGTAGCGGCCTGTGCCGTGGGACTGATCACCCTCCCGCGGCTGCGCCGCCGCCGCGCGGCCCGCGCCGCGGCCGCCCGGCGCTCCGCCGGCGGCGGCGGCTCCGCCTCCTGACCAACACGGGCCGACGTGCGGTGATCGGTTCTGTGAACTCCTGGGATCGCACGGGTCCCGGCCGTGCCCGGGGGGGGCAGTGTCGAGCATCCGAGACCAGCACTTACTCTGGAGAAGCACCCCGCATCAGGACAACTCGGGCACGGGTAAGCTCGCGGTAAAGGTCCCTGGGAACGGGGTCCGAAATCCTTGTGATAGCTTTCACGAGCAAGCACCCCACTGAACATCCCGGAGCTGTGCACATGCAGGAACACGACGCCCGGATCCTCCGCGGCGCCGCGATTCCCACGGCCGCTGCCGGCCTGGTCGCGATGGCCGCAGCCACCGCTGCCGCAGGTGTCCACGGGCTCCTGGGCGCCCTCTACGGGGCGCTGCTCGTCCTGGGCGCCTTCGCGGTGTCGGCCTACGTCATCGCCTGGACCGGCGAGCGCAACCCGCAGCTGATGCTGCCGGTGGCCTTCGTGGTCTACACCACCAAGGTCGGCGTGCTCGCGGTCGTGCTGGTGCTCTTCGGCGGGTCCACGGCCTTCGACCACACCGCCTTCGCCTTCACCGCCCTGGCCTGCATCGTGTGCTGGCTGGGCGGACAGGCGGTGGCGTCCAAGCGGGTCAAGCAACTGACCGTGGTCCCCGCCTCCGAGGCCGAATCCGAACCGGGGTCCGAGCCCGATCCGGCCGAGGGGCGTCGGTGACCCCCCTCCGGCAGGGGGATGTGCGAACGGTTATCACCTCCTGCTATCTTCCGGAGCGACGAGATGAACGAGCGTACAGACGCGGTGGTCGGCGAAGAGCCGCCCCGCGCGAGCGCCGGCGCGGTCCTCTCGTATCTGCTGGGGGGCCTGGCCTTCTGGGGCCTCATCGGCTGGGGGGCGGATCGGGCCCTCGGGTTCGACACGCTGTTCCTGCCCATCGGCCTGCTACTGGGACTGGTCGGGGGGATCTACCTGATCATCACCCAGTACGTCCGGTCCTGAACGTCCAGCCCGGTAGCCGGCGGCTCCCCGAGAGCGGCGCGGCAGGGCCCTATACATCGAGGATTGAGTTGCGTCACGACGAAAGGGTTCGCCGTGAGTGCTGACGTTATGTACAGCGCCGCCTCCGAGGAGGGCTGCCACCTCTTCGACCCCGGCTGTAAGTTCGAAGCTCCCGGCACGAGCCTGTTCTTCCCCAACCCGTGGCTGGACTTCGGTCTGCCCGCCACCTCCGGCATCACCAAGTACACCCTCGTGCTGGTGGTCGCCCTGCTGGTCGCCGCCGGGTTCTGGTACTTCACCACCCGCAACGCCAAGGTGGTCCCGGGCCGCGGGCAGAGCATGGCCGAGATGCTGGTCTCCTTCATCCGGGACCAGATCACCCGCACCACCATGGGCAAGGAGGGGGACAAGTTCATCCCCCTGCTGCTGACCCTGTTCCTGTTCATCTTCTCGATGAACATCATGGGGCTCATCCCCGGCCTCCAGCTGCCGGTCACCTCCAACCTGGCCTTCCCCGCGGTCCTGGCGATCTTCGTGTTCATCCTGTGGAACGCCGTGGGCATCCGCAGGCACGGCGTCGGCGGCCACATCAAGGCCCGCCTGGTCCCCGGCGGCGTCCCCGTGTGGATCCTGCCGGTGGTGGTGCCGATCGAGGCCCTCTCGAACTTCGTCATCCGCCCGGCCACGCACATGATCCGTCTGTTCGCGACCATGTTCGCCGGGCACCTCCTGCTCGCGGTCTTCGCCGCCGGCGGCTGGTACATGTTCAACCTCTTCGGCGCCCCCAACGCCGGCCTCGGGCTGCTGTCCGCGGGCTTCTCCGGGATCGCGCTGATCGGGTTCCTGGTGTTCACCGCCTTCGAGCTCTTCATCATGGCCGTCCAGGCCTATGTGTTCGTCCTGCTGTCCTCCATTTACCTCGGTGAGGCCATGGAGGGTGCGCACTAGGCCCGCTCCCGCGGTCCGCGCAGTGCGCGCGCTTTACGACCCCAGTCCGGTAATCAACGTCAGTTCGACGGCACGAAATTCCCGTCGGCGTGTCTGAGTAAAGAGGAATCAGAATGGAAATCACCGGTAGCCTCGCGACCATCGGTTACGGCCTCGCCGCCATCGGCCCCGGCATCGGCGTCGGCATCATCTTCGGCATGGGCGTGCAGGCCATCGCCCGCCAGCCCGAGGCCCGCGGCATCCTGCAGGGCCAGATGATCTTCGGTTTCGCGGTCGTCGAGGCGCTGGCCATCCTCGGTTTCGTTCTCGCGTTCATCCAGTCGGGCATGTAGCGGCCAGCTGACTCAAACGCGACTTCGAAGGAGATGCCAGCCATGATCGAATTGGCTGCGGAAGAGAACATCCTGCGCATCCACTGGGATGAGTTCGTCTTCGGCTCCATCGCCTTCCTCATCATCTTGGGCGTCGTCTACAAGATGTGGCCCAAGCTGACCTCGGCTCTGGACGAGCGTGCCAACCAGATCGAGGGTGGCATCGAGCGTGCGAAGAAGGCCGAGGCGGAGGCGGAGGAGATCCGCCAGCAGTACCGGGAGAAGCTCGACGAGGCGCACCGCCAGTACGCCGCAGAGCTGGAGAAGGCCAAGGAGCAGCGCGCCGCCATCATCGCCGAGGCGCGGGACGAGGCCCAGGCCGAGTCCCGCCGCATCATCGAGGCGGCGCACCAGCAGATCGAGGCCGACCGGCAGCACGCCCTGGCGCAGCTGCGCACCGAGATCGGGACCCTGTCCACGGACCTGGCCTCCCGCATCGTCGGTGAGTCGCTGAACGACAGCGGGGTGCAGAGCCGGGTGGTCGACCGGTTCCTGGAGGAGCTGGAGCAGGCCGAGGGCGCTGACCGGGCCGAGGTGCGCTGATGCGTGGGATCAGCCGCACCTCCCTGGAAGAGGTGACCCGGCGCCTGGACGCCATCCTCCCCTCGGCGAACGCCGCCACGCTGGGGCACGAGCTCTTCGAGGTCGTGTCCCTCTTCGAGGACCAGCGTTCGCTCCGCCGGTCGCTGGCCGACCAGGCCACCGACGCCGACGCCAAGTCGGAGCTGATCGGCGGGCTGCTGGAGTCCAAGGTGTCGCCGTCCACGGTCCTCGTGGTCGGCGACATCGTCCGGGCCAAGTGGTCCCGTCCGCGCGACCTGGTCGACGCCACCGAGCGGATGGCGGTCTACGCCGTCGCCGCCGGCGCCGAGGGGTCCCGGCTCGACGAGCTGGAGGACGAGCTCTTCCGGTTCGAGCGGATCGTCGAAGCCCAGCCGGACCTGCGCGCGGCGCTCACCCGCGAGGGCGTGGCCGCCGAGCACAAGCGGACCCTGGTGGAGAACCTGCTCTCGGGCAAGGTCAGCGCCCCCTCGCTGACTCTGATCACCGAGGCCGTCACCCGGCCGCGCGGCCGTACCCTGGAACAGGGACTGCAGCACTTCGGACAGGTCGTCGCCGAGCGCGCCCGGCGGTTCATCGCCGTGGTGCGCACCGCGGCGCCGCTCAGCCAGGCCCAGCAGGACCGGCTGGCCGCGGTGCTCACCCGCACCTACGGCCGGGACATCCACCTCAACATCGAGGTCGTCCCCGAGCTCGTCGGAGGCCTGTCCATCCGGGTGGGCGACGAGGTCATCGACGGCAGCGTCGCCGGGCGGCTCGCGGAGGTCCGCCGCCGCCTGGCCGGCTGAAACGACGGATACACGCAACGCAAGACGCACGGCGCCGGGCTAAGCGGCGCCACTTCGAGAGCAAGGACATACCTGAGATGGCGGAGCTGACGATCCGGCCGGAGGAGATCCGGAACGCGCTGCAGCGCTTCGTCCAGTCGTACGAGCCCGACGCCGCCGCGCGCGAGGAGGTCGGTACCGTCACCAGCGCTGGTGACGGCACCGCCCGTATCGGTGGCCTTCCCTCGGCGATGGCGAACGAGCTGCTCGAATTCGAGGACGGCACGCTGGGCCTTGCCCTGAACCTGGAGATCGGCGAGATCGGCGCCATCGTCCTGGGCGACTTCACCGGCATCGAGGAGGGCCAGACGGTGCGCCGCACCGGCCGGGTCCTGTCGGTGCCGGTGGGCGACGGCTTCCTGGGCCGCGTCGTCGACCCGATGGGCCGCCCGATCGACGGCCAGGGCGAGATCGAGACGACCGAGCGCCGTGAGCTTGAACTGCAGGCCCCCTCCGTGATGCAGCGGCAGCCGGTCGGCGAGCCGATGCAGACCGGGATCAAGGCCATCGACTCGATGACCCCGGTCGGCCGCGGCCAGCGCCAGCTGGTCATCGGCGACCGGCAGACCGGCAAGACCGCGGTCTGCATCGACACGATCATCAACCAGAAGGCCAACTGGGAGTCCGGGGACCCGGACAAGCAGGTGCGCTGCATCTACGTCGCGGTGGGGCAGAAGGGCTCGACCATCGCCGGCGTGAAGGGCGCCCTGGAGGAGGCCGGGGCGATGGAGTACACCACCATCGTCGCCGCCCCCGCCTCCGACCCGGCCGGCTTCAAGTACATCGCCCCTTACACCGGATCGGCCATCGGCCAGCACTGGATGTACGAGGGCAAGCACGTCCTGATCGTCTTCGACGACCTGACCAAGCAGGCCGAGGCCTACCGCGCCGTGTCCCTGCTGCTGCGCCGTCCGCCGGGCCGTGAGGCCTACCCGGGCGACGTGTTCTACCTGCACTCCCGCCTGCTGGAGCGGTGCGCCAAGCTCTCCGACGAGATGGGCGCGGGCTCGATGACCGGCCTGCCGATCATCGAGACCAAGGCCAACGACGTGTCGGCCTACATCCCGACCAACGTCATCTCGATCACCGACGGCCAGGTCTTCCTGGAGTCGGACCTGTTCAACCAGGGCCAGCGCCCCGCCATCAACGTCGGTGTGTCCGTCTCCCGTGTGGGCGGCTCCGCGCAGACCAAGGCGATGAAGAAGGTCAGCGGTTCGCTGCGGCTGGGCCTGGCCCAGTACCGCGAGCTGGAGGCCTTCGCCGCGTTCGGCTCGGACCTGGACGCCGTCTCCAAGCAGCAGCTGGAGCGCGGCCAGCGGCTCATGGAGCTGCTGCGCCAGGGCCAGTACGAGCCGCTGGCCATGGAGAAGGAGGTCGTCTCCATCTGGGCGGGCACCACCGGCCAGATCGACGACGTCCCGGTCGAGGACGTGCGCCGCTTCGAGGCGGACTTCCACGACTACCTGGCCCGCGAGCACGCCGGGGTGCTGGACACCATCCGTGAGAGCGGCAAGTTCGAGGACGAGACCGAGGCCACGCTCAAGGAGGCGGTCACCGCCTTCAAGCAGACCTTCCAGACCTCCGCCGGCTCCATCCTGGGCTCGGAGGACGCCGAGGCGCTGGGCGAGGACGAGGTCGGCCAGGAGTCCGTCAAGGTCGCCAAGAGCTCCGGGAAGTAGCCGAATGGGAGCACAGCTTCGCATCTACCGCCGGAGGATCCGCGCCACCAAGTCGACGGCGAAGATCACCCAGGCGATGGAGCTGATCGCCACCACCCGCATCTCCAAGGCGCAGCGGGCCGTCGAGGCGGCCCGCCCCTACGCCAAGGAGATCACGCGGGCGGTCGCCGCGGTGGCCGGGCGCGTCAGCGACCACCCCCTGCTCACCGAGTCGGAGAACCCGACCCGGGCGGCGGTGCTGGTGGTCACCAGCGACAAGGGGCTGGCCGGTGCCTACACGGCCAACGCCATCAAGGAGGCCGAGGCCCTCACCGCCCTGCTCCAGGAGCAGGGCAAGGAGGTCGTCACCTACATGGTCGGCCGCAAGGGCGTGGGCTACTTCCGGTTCCGGGAGCGCCCCTTGGAGCGCGAGTGGGAGGGCATCACCGAGCGCCCCTCCTACCTGCAGGCCAAGGAGATCGGCGACGCCCTCATGGAGCGGTTCACCCAGGACACCTCCGAGGGCGGCGTGGACGAGATCCACATCGTCTCGACCGAGTTCGTCTCCATGCTGACCCAGAAGGCGTCCGCGCGCCGGGCGCTGCCGCTGGAGCTGGAGGAGGCCGGGCCCGAGGAGATCGAGGAGCACTACGGGGGTCCGCTCCCGCTCTACGAGTTCGAGCCCTCCGCCGAGGAGGCCCTCGACCAGCTGCTTCCGCAGTACGTGACGAACCGGATCTACTTCGCCCTCCTTGAGTCGGCGGCCTCCCAGTGGGCCTCGCGCCGCAACGCCATGAAGGCGGCCACCGACAACGCCGAAGAGCTTGTCAAGACCTTGACCCGCCAGGCCAACCAGGCCCGCCAGGCGGAGATCACGAACGAGATCAGCGAGATCGTCGGCGGTGCCGACGCCCTCGCCGCATCCAGCGGGGAGTGAGTAAGGAAAGTGACTGCGACAGTTGAAGGGACCGCCGCCGAGGCGGGGCAGGCCACGGGGCGCATCGCCCGCGTCACCGGCCCGGTCGTCGACGTGGAGTTCCCCGTCGGCTCCCTGCCGGAGATCTACAACGCCCTGAAGACCGACGTCGTCGTCGGCGGCGAGGAGCGCACCGTCACCCTGGAGGTCGCCCAGCACCTGGGGGACAACCTGGTGCGCTGCGTCAGCCTGGCCCCGCAGGACGGCATGGTCCGCGGCGCGGAGGTGCGCGACACCGGCGAGCCGATCAGCGTCCCCGTCGGGGACGTGGTCAAGGGCCACGTCTTCAACACCCTGGGCGAGTCCCTGGACGTGCCGACCTCGGAGCTGAAGGTCTCCGAGCGCTGGCCGATCCACCGCAAGGCGCCCGACTTCGACCAGCTCGAGTCCAAGACCGAGATGATGGTCACCGGCATCAAGGTCATCGACCTGCTGACGCCCTACGTGCGCGGCGGCAAGATCGGCCTGTTCGGCGGCGCCGGTGTGGGCAAGACGGTGCTCATCCAGGAGATGATCACCCGTATCGCCCGCAACTTCGGCGGTGTGTCGGTGTTCGCCGGCGTCGGCGAGCGCACCCGTGAGGGCACCGACCTGTTCCTGGAGATGGACGAGATGGAGGTCCTCCAGGACACCGCGCTCGTCTTCGGCCAGATGGACGAGCCCCCGGGCACCCGTCTGCGGGTCGCCCTGTCGGCGCTGACCATGGCGGAGTACTTCCGCGATGTGCAGAAGCAGGACGTGCTGCTGTTCATCGACAACATCTTCCGCTTCACCCAGGCCGGCCAGGAGGTCTCGACCCTGCTGGGCCGCATGCCCTCGGCCGTGGGCTACCAGCCCAACCTGGCCGACGAGATGGGCCAGCTGCAGGAGCGCATCACCTCCACCCGCGGCCACTCGATCACCTCGATGCAGGCGATCTACGTGCCCGCGGACGACTACACCGACCCGGCGCCGGCCACCACGTTCGCCCACCTGGACGCGACGACCGAGCTCTCCCGCCCGATCTCGCAGAAGGGCATCTACCCGGCGGTGGACCCGCTGGCCTCCACCTCGCGCATCCTCGACCCGCAGTACGTGGGGCAGGAGCACTACGACGTGGCCCAGCGCGTCAAGGAGATCCTGCAGCGCAACAACGACCTGCAGGACCAGATCGCCATCCTCGGTATCGACGAGCTGTCCGAAGAGGACAAGATCATCGTGAACCGGGCGCGGCGCCTGGAGCGCTTCCTGTCGCAGAACATGTTCGTCGCCGAGAAGTTCACCGGCAACCCGGGCGTGTTCGTGCCGCTGGAGGAGACCATCGCCTCCTTCAAGGCCCTGTGCGACGGCGAGTACGACCACCTGCCCGAGCAGGCCTTCCTGGACGTCGGCAACATCGAGATGGCCGTCGAGAAGGCCAAGGCGCTGCAGGGCTAGACGCTGCAGGGCTGAGGCGTCCGCGCCGGGCGGGCCCGCTTGGGCCCGCCCGGCGCGGATCCGCCCGCGGACGAAGGAGTTTGTGGCAGTGTCGAAGAGGCTTTTCGTCGAGATCGTCTCCCCGGAGCGCGAGCTGTGGGCGGGCGAGGGCGACATGGTCATCGCCAAGACGGTCGACGGCGAGTTCGGTGTGCAGCCCGGGCACACCCCGGTGCTGGCGCTGCTGGCCGCCGGGTCGGTGGTCCGGGTGGTCGGCGGCCGGGAGACCGGCGAGGTGCGGGCCGCGGTGCACGGCGGCTTCCTGTCGGTCACCGACGACAGCCGGGTCTCCATCCTCGCCGAGGTCGCCGAGCTGGCCGAAGAGGTCGACGTCGACCGGGCCAAGCGGGCGCTGGAGGAGACCGAGTCCGGCGGGGTGTCCCCGGAGGACACCGAGGCCCAGGAGCGGGCCGCGCGGGCGCGCAGCCGCCTGGCGGCGGCCGGCACGGACGCGGCCTGACGGCGGACGGGGCGCGCGCAGTGGGGGAGCGGTGACCGGGGTGCAGATCGCCGAGTGGTCGTTGTTCGTCCTGCTGGCCGCGGCCCTGGCCGCCGTGGCGGCGGTGGCCGTGCGCCGCTACGCCCTGGAGCGGCGGGGCGGCGCCGTCGAGTGCTACCTGCGCCCCTACGGGGGCGGCCCCTGGCGTATCGGACTGGGGCGGTACGGGAGCGGAGCGCTCCACTGGTACCGGGTCCTGTCCCTGTGGCCGCGGCCGGCAGCGACGCTGCCGCGCCGCGGCCTCGTCGTTGTGGGCCGCCGTTCGCCCGACACCGGCGACCTGGCCGAGATCACCTCCGACATGGCCGTGGTCCAGCTCGGCTGGACCGGCCCGGACGGCGCCGACCCCGAGGAGCCCGGCTACGAGCTGGCCATGGGCAGGGCGGCGCTGACCGGCTTCCTGTCCTGGCTGGAGTCGATGCCCCCCGGGACGCACTGGCAGGAGTAGGGTCACGGTTGAGCGGCGCCCGCCCGGTTAGGGTTGGGGCATGATCGTCGCATTCTCAGTGAGCCCGATGGGCGAGGGGGAGTCGGTGGCTCCCGCGGTCGCCCGCGCCGTGCGCGTGGTCCGCGAGAGCGGGCTGCCCAACCGCACCGATGCCATGTTCACCACCGTCGAAGGCGAGTGGGACGAGGTCATGGACGTCGTCAAACGGGCGGTGGAGGCCGCCGGCGAGGGGGCGTCCCGGGTGAGCATGACCCTCAAGGCCGACATCCGCGACGGCGTCACCGACGGCCTGACCGAGAAGATCGCGGCCGTCGAGCGCGAGCTGGGGGACTAGCGCTCGCCTCCGGGCTTCCAGAGCACCTCGCCGCCGTCGCGGCCCAGGTACCGGCACAGCACGAACAGCAGGTCGGACAGGCGGTTGAGGTAGCGCGCGGTGAGCGGGTTGACGCCGCCCTCACCGGTCCCGTGCTCCTCGATCGCCGCCCAGGCCGACCGCTCGGCCCGGCGGGCCACCACACGCGCCGTGTGCATCAGGGCGACCCCGGGGGCGCCCCCGGGCAGGATGAAGCTGCGCAGGGTCGGCAGCTCGGCGTTGTAGGCGTCGCAGGCCTCCTCCAGGCGGGTGATGGAGGCCTCCTCGATCCGGAGCGGGGGGAACTCCGGGTTCTCCACCAGGGGCGCGGACAGGTCCGCCCCCAGGTCGAACATCTCGTTCTGTACGTGCCCGAGCAGGGCGCGCACGTCGTCGGGGACCTCCCCGAACGCCAGCGCGGTCCCGATGGCCGCGTTGGCCTCCTCGACGTCGGCGTAGGCCGCGATGCGCAGGTCCGTCTTCGGGGCGCGGCTCATGTCGCCCAGGCGGGTCTGGCCGCCGTCGCCGCCGCGCGTGTAGATCGTGGAGAGCACGACCGGTTTGTCGGTGTCCTTCTTGGTCATGGCCCCACCCTAGAGGGCATCGCCTCGGGTAACCGTTCGGCAACGGGGGGTTATGGGCCCGGGGCGGCGCTGATACCGTGTGAAACACGCAACGCACGGAGCGTAGTCGATCGGTGCCGAGGGGGACACCGTCGACCGGGTGAGGCTCCGGGGGCCATCCGGTAGAGGCCGCGCCGGCACGGAGGGGACGTGCCCGGGAGGGGCGGCCGGAGCGGTTCGGGCGGGCGGCGCGGGTCGGGGGGCCCGCCGCCCGCCCGGATCCTCGGCCGGTGGGCCCCGGCCGCCCGAGAGCCCCGTGCCGCGGACGCGGCGGAGCCCGCCGAGGGGAAGTCCCCGGCGGGCTCCGTTACCGTCGTGCCGTTCCGGTCGGCGCGGTCCCTACTGGACCCACATGTCGCCCACGCGGTGCCGCTCCTGGCTCTGCGTGGCCGAGAAGGAGCGGATCTTGCCGTTGACCGGCAGGGTCGACTCGGAGAAGGTCTGCACCGAGTGCGCCAGTCCCCCGGAGAGGATGTCGACCGCGTCCCAGTCGATGTTGGTGATGTCGTCGGCCTCGGTGTGGTAGTTCGGGTCGAACGTCTCACCGGCGGTGCCGCCCCAGTGCCCGGCCTGCTCCTCGGTCTTGACCGCGTCGCCGCCGCTGAACAGGCCGCCGACCGGGACGCCGGCGTCGAGGAACGGCGCGTGGTCCGAGCGGCGCCCCAGCACCGTGGGCTCGGTGTGGTGGCCCTGGTCGGCGAAGTAGTCCTCGAAGGTCTTCTGGATCGCGCCCGAGCCCGAGGGGGCGGGCAGCGAGTCCGGCAGCTCGCCGCGGCCGTCGTAGACGAGCAGGCCGTAGTTGGGCGAGCCGATCATGTCGAAGTTGAGGTACAGCCCGATGTGGTCGAGCTTCTTCTCCGACAGCCCCGCCACGTACTCGGTGGAGCCGATCAGGCCCTGCTCCTCGGTGCCCCACCAGGCGAAGCGCACGTTGTTCTTGGGCTTGTCCTCCAGCTCGGGGAACCGCAGGGCGGTCTCCAGCAGCGCGGCCGAGCCGCTGCCGTTGTCGTTGATCCCGGCGCCCTCGGGGACGCTGTCCAGGTGGGCGCCGGCGACCACCGTGTTGTCCTTCGCCCCGCCCTTGGCGTCGGCGATGATGTTGTAGGAGGTCTCGGTCACCACGCTGGCGTCCACGACGACCCGCAGCTCCAGGCCGTCGGTCGCGACGAGCTCCTCGCCGACCTCCAGGCTGGTGCTCAGCGCGGGGATCTCGCTCTCGGAGCCGAGCGTGCCGTAGAACAGCTCGGTGGTCTCCGGGTCGTCGGGGTCGCTGCCGCTGTTGAAGACCACGGTCGCCGCCGCGCCCGCGTCGGCGGCGTTCTGCGTCTTCTGCGCGAAGCTGCACTCCCCGCGCCGGATCACCGCCACGGCGCCCTCGGGGAAGCCGTCGAACTGGCCGGCCTCGCACCCGCTGTTCGCGGCGTCGGGGGCGACCGGGACGCCCGGGGCGGTCACGTCCCCGCCCGCGGAGTACGTCATCGGCGCGTACTCGGTGTCCTCGGTGTAGGTGTAGGAGTCCGGCGCGGTGCGGGCGAACTCGGCGTCGGAGTGCTGCTGCCACAGCGAGTACTCGTACTCGTTCTTCTTGGGCTTGTAGCCCGCCTGCTCCAGCTGGTCGATGACGTAGCTCGCGGCCACGTCGTAGCCCGGGGTGCTGGTGGCGCGGTTGCCGCCGTTGTAGTCCGCGATGGTCTGGAGGTTCTCCAGGTGGCCGCGGACCGCGTCGGTGGTCACCAGCTCGTCCAGGCCGGCCTCTCCGGCCGCGGCGGGGGAGGCCGGGGCCAGGCCCAGCGCGACGGCGGCCGCGAGGCCGACGCCTCCGGCGGCCGCACGGCGCAGCGCGGGGACGCGGCGGGGGGATGGGGATGAATGGGTTCTGCGCACGGAACGTCCTCCTGTCGGTCCCGCCCCGGGGATGGAGGGGCGGGCGCGAACGGTGCGAGCTCGCGTGCAGCCTGTCACCGGGCCGCCCGAGGGGCAAGAAATCGGACGGCCCGTTGCCACATTCAGCCACAGGGGTTACAGATGCGCCCCGATCCGTGCTGTGATGGTCGGTTTCGTCTCACTCCGGGGCGGCCGGGGGGACGCCCGGCGGGGGCGGGGCGGCGGGGCCTACCATCGACCGAGGGTGCGCCCGTTCCGCCGGTGTCGTCGGAGCCGTCGGGCGCCTCCCGGGACTGCCAGACGGCGAACGTATGCGGAGGCACGCATGGCGGCGACCCTCGACCGCGACATCGAACCCCTCTACCAGGAGATCCTGCGGCGCAACCCTGGTGAGGGGGAGTTCCACCAGGCCGTGCACGAGGTGTTGGAGACCCTCGGCCCGGTGCTGGCCCGGCGCCCGGAGTTCGCCGAGGCCCGGCTGGTGGAGCGGATCGCCGAGCCCGAGCGGCAGGTGATCTTCCGCGTCCCCTGGACCGACGACGCCGGGCGGGTGCAGGTGAACCGCGGCTTCCGGGTGGAGTTCAACAGCGCTCTGGGCCCCTACAAGGGCGGCCTGCGGTTCCACCCGTCGGTGAACCTGGGGATCGTCAAGTTCCTCGGCTTCGAGCAGATCTTCAAGAACGCCCTGACCGGCATGGCCATCGGGGGCGGCAAGGGCGGCAGCGACTTCGACCCCAAGGGGCGGTCCGACGCCGAGGTCATGCGGTTCTGCCAGTCCTTCATGACCGAGCTCTACCGCCACCTGGGCGACCGGACCGACGTCCCCGCGGGCGACATCGGCGTGGGCGGCCGGGAGATCGGCTACCTGTTCGGGCAGTACCGGCGGATCACCAACCGCTTCGAGGCGGGCGTACTGACCGGCAAGGGCCTGGACTGGGGCGGGTCGCAGGTGCGCACCGAGGCCACCGGGTACGGCTGCGTGCTCTTCACCAAGGAGATGCTGCGCATGCGCGGCGCGGACCTGGAGGGGATGCGGGTGGCGGTCTCCGGGTCGGGCAATGTCGCGGTCTACGCCGCGGAGAAGGCCCAGCAGCTCGGGGCGACGGTGGTCACCGCCTCCGACTCGGGCGGCTATGTCGTGGACGACAAGGGCATCGACCTCGACCTGCTCAAGCAGGTCAAGCTGGTCGAGCGCGGCCGCCTGTCCGAGTACGCCGAGCGGCGCGGCGGCGAGGCCCGGCACGTGCCCGGCGGCCGGGTCTGGGAGGTGCCCTGCGACGTGGCGCTGCCGTGCGCCACCCAGAACGAGCTCACCGCGGCCGACGCGCGCACCCTGGTCGCGGGCGGGGTGCGGGCGGTGGCCGAGGGCGCCAACATGCCGACCACACCGGAGGGCGTCGCCGTCTTCCAGGAGGCCGGGGTGGCCTTCGGCCCGGGCAAGGCGGCCAACGCCGGCGGGGTGGCCACCAGTGCCCTGGAGATGCAGCAGAACGCCGCCCGGGAGGAGTGGACGTTCGCACGGGCGGAGGAGCGGTTGACCGCGGTGATGCGCTCGGTGCACGACTCCTGCCACGCCACCGCCGAGCGCTACGGCCGGCCCGGCGACTACGTGGCCGGCGCCAACATCGCCGGCTTCGAGCGGGTGGCCGAGGCGATGCTGGCCCAGGGCCTCATCTGAGCCCGCGGCCTTCCTGAACAGGTTCGGCGTGACGAGAGCCCAGGCAAGGGGGCGGTCCTCTATCAGCCCGCGGGCGATGGAGGACCGGCCGTCCCCGGTCATGAACGTGCGCGCGCGGGGGCGGAACCGGCTCAGAACAGGCGGGGGGTGTCCGGCTCGATCCCGCGCAGCGCGTCGTAGTCCAGGGTCAGGCAGCCGATCCCGCGGTCGGTGGCCAGCACCCGGGCCTGGGGCTTGATCTCCTGGGCCGCGAAGACGCCCCGCACCGGCTTGAGCGCCGGGTCCCGGTTGAGCAGCTCCAGGTACCGGGTGAGCTGCTCCACGCCGTCGATGTCGCCGCGCCGCTTGAGCTCCACGGCCACGGTCCCGCCGTCGCCGTCCCGGCACAGGATGTCCACCGGCCCGATCGCGGTGGGGTACTCCCGGCGGATCAGCGTGTAGCCCTCGCCCAGGGTGGTGATGTGCTCGGCGAGCAGCTCCTGCAGGTGCGCCTCCACGCCGTCCTTCTGCAGTCCCGGGTCGGGGCCCAGCTCGTGCGAGCTGTCGTGCAGCACCTCGGCGATGCGCAGCACCAGCTTCTCGCCGGACTTGCCGTGCGTGACCGTCCAGACGTCCGTGCCGTCCTCGTCCGTGCCCTCGCGCACCGTGCACGGCGGGTTCATCCAGTTCAGCGGCTTGAAGGCGCGGTCGTCGGCGTGCACCGAGACCGAGCCGTCGGCCTTGAACAGCACGAGCCGGGGGGCCATGGGCAGGTGGGCGGTGAGCCGGCCGACGTAGTCGACGCTGCACCGGGCGATCACGAGTCTCACGGGTCCCGATCCTAGCGGCGCCGCGGCACCGGATTCCCGGAATCCGGTGGCGCCGAACGACAATGAAAACTATTTTCATATGGCGGCCGGGGAAGCCATGTGTGGCCCCCGGGCCCCGTGACGCACCGTGGCACGGGGCTTACCGTCGCAACGACCTGCCTGACGAGAAGATGGGACATCCATGTCGCTGACGGTTCCTCAGGAACTTCTGGCCAAGGCCGAGCAGGGCGACGTCGAGGACGCGGACTTCATCGCCTGCATCCGCGAATCCCTGCCCTACGCCTGGTCCCTGGTGAGCGGCCTCGCCGCCCGCGTGGACGGCGAGGGCTTCGCGGCCAACGAGACCCCGCCGCCCGGTGAGGCCGAGCGCGGGCAGCTTCTGCGGATGGTGGCCAGCGACGCCATGCGCGCCGCCGTCGAGCGCCACTTCGGCATGCGGCTGGCCTTCCAGAACTGCCACCGCCTGGCCCTGTTCGCCCCCGGGGCCGACGCGGCCTACGACCGCTTCACCACCCCCCGCGCCCAGCTGCTGAACCAGTCGCCCGAACTGGTCGACTGCTAGCGGCCGCGCCTGCGGTCCGGCGGTGCGCGGCGCGGCTCAGGCCCCGCCGCGCACCGCCGGCAGCACCTCCTCGCCCAGCCGTGCGATGTTGCGCAGCACCGCCTCCTCCTCGCCGGCGCCCTCCACCAGCAGCATGAGCGCGTCGGCGCCGGTCGCCTCGGCCTGCTCGCGCAGCCGGCGCGCGCACTCCTCCGGGGACCCCACGGCGTGGGCGTCGCACAGGAACGCCGCATAGGCGTCGGGGTCCCGCTCGGCCCGGGGCCGCCCGTCCACCGTGGTGTAGCCCGCCAGCCCCGGCCCCAGCCACCGCGGCAGCGACTCCAGCATCACCTTGTGGGCCCGCTCCCGGGTGTCCTCCACGTGCGCCACCGAGGCCGCAACGTGCCCGCGCACCGGCGCCCCGCCCGCCCGCTCGCGCAGGCGGGCGTACTCGGCCAGCATCCGGGCCTGCTCCCCGGCGTCCTGGTGCATGCCGAGCATCACCGGCAGTCCCGCCTCGGCGGCCAGGCCCAGCGTCGCCTCCGAGGTCGCCGCCACCACCGCCTCCGGGTGCGGCGCGGTCCGCGGGCCCGGCACGATCTCCACCTCGCGGAAGCCGAACACCGCCCCGTCGGCGCGCATCGGCCCGCCGCGCAGCGCCCGCAGCAGCACCTCCAGGGACTCGCCGAACCCCCGCTCGTAGCGGTCCAGGCCGGTGCCGAACACCTCCAGGTCGACCCAGGGGCCGCCGCGCCCCACCCCCAGCACGAACCGGCCGCCGGAGACCTGGTCCAGCAGGTTGGCCTGCTCGGCCAGGGCCACCGGGTGGGCGGTGCTCAGCACGCTCACCGCGGTGCCCACCCGGACCGTGCGGGTGCGCCCCAGCACGAAGGCGGCCATCGCCACCGCCGAGGGGCACACCCCGTAGGACATGAAGTGGTGTTCGGCGAACCACACCTCGTCGAACCCCGCCCGCTCTGCGGCCTCGGCCGCCCGGGCCGCCGCCTCCAGGGTCGCGGTGTGGTCCCGGCCGGGGAACCCGGCCGCGGGAAGGAAGGCTCCGATGCGCATGGGGCCATTGTGGTGCGCCGCCGGGCCCCGCGGGGGCGGAACCACAGGACCACCGTTTAGTGTTGGCCCCATGGTGCAGGAATTCAACAAGGTCGGAGTGGTCGGGCTCGGCACGATGGGCGCGGGGATCGTCGAGGTCTTCGCCCGTGCCGGGTTCGCCGTCACCGGAGTCGAGATCGACGACGCCGCCGTCGAACGCGGGCGCGCCCACATCACCGGTTCGCTGGGCCGGGCGCGGGACAAGGGCAAGATCAGCCAGGAGGAGCACGACACCATCCTGGGGCGCATCGCGCTGACCACCGACCGAGAGCGGCTCGCCGACGCCGACTTCGCGGTGGAGGCCGTCCCCGAGCGCCTGGAGATCAAGCGCGACGTCTTCACCGACCTGGACCGGATCTGCCCGCCCGGCACGATCTTGGCCACCAACACCTCCTCGCTGTCGGTCACCGAGATCGCCGCGCTCACCGACCGCCCCTCCCTGGTGGTGGGGCTGCACTTCTTCAACCCCGCGCCGGTGATGAAGCTGGTCGAGGTGGTGACCACCCCCACCACCGACGCGCAGACCGCGGCGGTGGCCGAGGAGGTCGCCAAGCGCATCGGCAAGACCCCGGTCTGCGTGGGCGACCGCGCCGGGTTCGCCGCCAACGCCCTGCTCGTTCCCTACATCAACGACGCCGTCGCCGCCTACGAGCGCCGCCTGGCCTCCCGCGAGGAGATCGACGCGGCCATGACCGGCGCCGCCGGGCTGCCCATGGGCCCGCTCACCCTGGCCGACCTGGTCGGCCTGGACGTGTGCCTGGCCGTCATGGACGTGCTCTGGGAGGAGTTCCGCACCCCGCGCTACGCGGCCGCACCGCTGCTGCGCCGGATGGTCGCCGCCGGCCTGCTCGGCCGCAAGACCGGCCGCGGCTTCTACGCCTACGGCGACCAGCGCGAGGGCGAGGCCGGCCGGGCCGAGGAGCCGCCGCAGGGCCCCATCGCCGCCGAGCTGCGCGGGGGAGGGCTCGGCTTCGGCCTGGCCGACCTGCTGCTGGCCCCGCACATGGACGATGCGCTGCGCATGGTGGGCGACGGCTACGCCACCGCCGTTGACGTCGACACCGCCATGCGCTTCGGGTGCGGCTACCCCAAGGGCCCGGTCGAGCTGGCCGAGGAGCGCGGCGCCGCCGATGTGGACCGGGTGCTGCGCGCCGCGGCCGACGCCGGGCTCGCGTCCTACGCCCCCTCCCCGCTGACGGCCAAGGCGGCGCGGGAGAGCGGCCGGACGTGACCGGAACCGCAGGCCCAGGGGCCCCCGGGACTCCGGGGGCCCCTACCCTGGAAGGGTGAGCCCGCGCCGAAACACACCCCGCCGCAGAGGGGCGCCCGCCCGCGACGCCGACCCCGACGCCCTGATGCTGCGCGTCACCGGAGGACAGCGCCGGGAGACCGGGCCGGACGGGGAGTGGGTCACCCGGAGGATCAGCGGCGCCGCGGCCGCCAAGGCCTACCGCTGCCCCGGCTGCCACCAGGAGATCCCCCCGGGCATGCCGCACGTGGTCGCCTGGCGGCCCTACGGCGACGGGGAGGACCGCCGGCACTGGCACTCCTCCTGCTGGCAGCGGCGCACGCACCTGCGCTGAGACCCGCGCCGAGACCTGCGCTGAGAGGACCCCATGGAGATCCGCGCCACCACGGTGCTCCCCGCCGAGCGCCGTCCGATCACCCTGCACACCGCCGACGGCCTGGAGCTGGTCGGCGAGCTGGCGCTGCCCGAGGGCGGCGCCCCCGCCGCCACCCTGGTGTGCCTGCACCCGCTGCCCACCGCCGAGGGCATGATGGACAGCCACGTGCTGCGCAAGGCCTCCTTCCGGCTGCCGGCGCTGGCCGGCGTCGCGGTGCTGCGGTTCAACACCCGCGGCACCTCCTCGCGGCACGGCACCAGCCAGGGCGAGTTCGGCGAAGGCGAGACCGAGCGCTACGACGTGGCCGCGGCCATCGAGTACGCCGAGTTCGAGGGGCTGCCCCGGCCGTGGCTGCTGGGCTGGTCCTTCGGCACCGAGCTGGCCCTGAAGTGGGGGCGCGACCCCGAGGTGGAGGGTGCGGTGCTGCTCTCCCCGCCGCTGCACCGCGCCACCGGCGCCGACCTGGACGGCTGGGCGGAGTTCGGCCGCCCCCTGGTGGCGCTGGTGCCCGAGTTCGACGACTTCCTGCGCCCGGAGCAGGCCCGCGAGCGCTTCGCCCGGGTGCCCCAGGCCGAGGTGATCGGCGTACCGGGCGCCAAGCACCTGTGGGTGGGCGAGCCCTACGTGCGCACGGTCCTGGACGCCGTCGTCGAGCGCGTGGCGCCCAAGGCCCACCCCCTGCCCACCGAGTGGGACGGCCCGGCCGCCAAGGACACCGGCCTCTAGTAGTACTTCGTTAGGTTCCTGGTTTCTCTTTTCCCTGCCCGGTTCCGCCGTCCGCCCGGTTTGCCTGGTTCTCTCGTTGATCTCGGGAAAAACGACCCTTCCCGCCCGTTTTTAGGGTCGTTTTTCCCGAGATCAACGCGGAGCGCCCGGCGGCCTGCGGGCCGGCCGGGGCCGGTGAGCGGGGTGCCGGCCGCGTGGTCGTTGCCGCTGCCGGCGGACCGCGAGGGGCTTGGCGGACGGCAGCGCTGTGGGGCACGCCGCGTGGACGGCGGAACCGGGCAGGGAAAAGAGAAACCAGGAACCTAACGAAGTACTACTAGTACGGAGTAGCAGGTACCCCGCTCCGTTATTGATCTCGGGGAAGTCGGGGGTGTCCGCCGGGTCCTCGGCCGGCCTGTCGTCGCAGTACCCGGCGAGATGCGCGCACCGGCACGGCGAAGGCCCGGCCCCTCGGAGGGACCGGGCCTTCGCCGTGGTTCGGCGGTGTCCGGCCGACGGTGCTCAGTACGCCGCCGTCACTCCTGCCACCAGTCCTCGTTCTCCTCGCCGGAGGCGCTGACGGTCTCCTTCTGCTTGGCCTGGCCGTTGGCCGACTGGCCGTTGGAGCCCTGCCCGTTGGCGGAGGACTTCTGCTCGATGGCCGGGGCCTCGGCGGCGGCCGGCGCCGCCGGGGCGGGGGCCTCCCCGCCGCCGAGCAGCTGGCGCAGCTGCTGCAGGTGCGACTGGATGCTGTCGCGCTGCTTGGTCAGCTCGTCGACCTGCTGGCGGGCGGCGGTCAGGATCCGGTCCGCCTCGGACTTGGCGTCGCTGACCAGGTGGTCGGCCTTGGACCGGGCCTCCTGGCCGATCTGGTCGGCCTGCTTCTTGGCGTTGCCGACGACCTGCTTGGCGTGCTGCTCGGCCTCCTTGCGGGTCTGCTCGGCCTGGCTGCTGGCCTTGGTGGCGCGCTGCTCGGCGCTGGCGGCGCGCTCCTCGGCCTCGGCCACCAGCTTCTGGGTGGCGGCCTGGGCGGCGGCGAGCCGCTCGGCGTCCTGGCGCTCGGCCTCCTCGCGGCGGCTGGCCAGCTGGATCTCGAACTCGGCCTCTTCCTGGGCGCGCCGGGCCTCGCTCTCCTCCATGTTGCGCTGGGCCTGGGCGCGCAGCTCCTCGGCCTGGCGCTTGGCGGCCTGGATGGTCTCGTCGCGCTCGCGCTTCATGGCCGCGCGGGCCTGGGTGCACTCGCGCTCGGTGGTCATCCGGATCTTGGAGATCTCGGCCTCGTGCGTGGCCTGGCGCTCGGCCATCTCGTGCTCGACCTGCGAGATCTTCTTCTGGACCTCGCGCTCGGTGGTGGCGGTCAGCTCATCGGCCTCGCGCCGGGCGGCGGTGCGCACCTCCTCGGCCTCGTTCTCGGCCGAGGTGCGCATCTCGTCCGCCTCGCGCTGGGCGGTGGTGCGCAGCTCGGTGGCCTCGTTCTCGGCGGCCGCGCGCATGTCGGCGGCCTCGATCTTGGCCTCGCCGCGGATGTCGTCGGCCTCGGCGCGGGCGCCCTGGACCAGCTCGGCGGCCTGCTCCTCGGCCAGCCGCAGCAGCTGCTCGATGCGCGCGCCCAGCCCCGCGTAGGTCGGGCGCTCCTGCTCCTGGAGCTGGCGCTTGACGTCGGTGAGCTCGGTGCGCGCCTTCTCGGCCTCTTCACGCGCCTGGTTCAGGTCGGTGTGCTTCTGGGCGATGTACTCCTGGACCTGCTGCCGGTCGAAACCGCGCAGGACCACGTCGAACTCGGTGGTCTGGGGCTCTTCTTCGAAGAAGTTGGTGAGCTGGGCTTCAATATCGGACGACATGTGGCGGAATCCTGAACGGTGACGAGACGGCTAGCGGACGGACGGGTGGCGAGTCGCCCTCCAGCGCACGCCCTCCTGAGGGAGGGTACTGCGCGCCGACCTCAGGCGTACCGAAGTTCTCCCCATTGATACGGAGTCTTGGTCGGCCGTTGCGGACACCATTAGCGCCTGGGGGACGCCGTCGGCGTCGGACGGGCTCGCCGGCCGCGTGTGACGACAGGGGCGGGCGCCAGGATCCTGGCGGTCAGCAGACTTTACCAAGGGAGGGCGCGCCCTGTGTGACGGTTGCGTCACGAACCTTCCGTATCGGCCGCCTGATCGGCCGCCTGCACCAGCTCGGTGAGGACCCCGCCGCAGTCCTTGGGGTGCAGGAACGCGATCCGCGACCCCATCGACCCGGGGCGCGGCTCGGCGTCGAGCACCCGCACCCCGCTCCCGGCCACCGCGGCCGAGGCGCCGGCGACGTCGTCGGTGCCGAAGGCGACGTGGTGCACCCCCTCGCCGTTGCGGTCCAGGAACCGGGCGACCGGGGAGTCGTCCCGGATCGGCTCCAGCAGCTGCAGGTAGCTGGCGCCGCCGTCGTCGGTGCCGTTGATGCGCAGCATCGCCTCGCGCACCCCCTGCTCCTCGTTGACCTCCTCGTGGGCCACCTCGAAGCCGTAGGTCGAGCGGTAGAACGCGACGGCCGCGTCCAGGTCGCGGCAGGCGATGCCGACATGGTCGATGCGCGTGAACACGGTGCCGGTCCTCCCCGGAGGCGGTCGAGCGGACGTGAGTATGGTGACAGAACACGTGCGGCCGTGACACCGCCGACCCCGACCCACCAGGAGGCCCCTCATGCCCGGATCCGTCATCGTCAGCGGCGCCCGGACGCCGATCGGCCGGCTGCTCGGCTCCCTGGCCCCGCTGGAGGCGGCCGACCTGGGCGCCGCCGCCATCGGCGCCGCGCTGGAGCGCGCCGGCCTCGCCGGCGACCAGGTCGGCTACGTCGTCATGGGCCAGGTGCTGCAGGCCGGCCAGGGCCAGATCCCCTCCCGCCAGGCCGCGGTCAAGGCCGGCGTGCCGATGGACGTGCCCTCGCTGACGATCAACAAGGTCTGCCTGTCCGGGCTGGACGCCATCGCCCTGGCCGACCAGCTCATCGCGGCCGGCGAGTTCGACGTGGTGGTCGCCGGCGGCATGGAGTCCATGACCAACGCCCCGCACCTGCTGCCCAAGGCGCGCAAGGGCTACAAGTACGGGGCGATCGAGGTGCTCGACGCCACCGACCACGACGGCCTGACCGACGCCTTCGACGGCGACTCCATGGGCGCCTCCACCGAGCGGCACAACGCCCGCCTGGGCCTGACCCGCGAGGAGCAGGACGCCTTCGCCGCCCTGTCCCACCAGCGCGCCGCCGCCGCCCAGAAGGACGGCCGGTTCGACGCCGAGATCGCCCCGGTGAGCATCCCCCAGCGCAAGGGCGAGGCCAAGGTGGTCGACGCCGACGAGGGCGTGCGCCCGGACACCACCGCCGAGGGCCTGGCCCGGCTGCGCCCCGCCTTCGCCGAGGGCGGCACCATCACCGCCGGCTCGGCCTCCCAGATCTCCGACGGCGCCTGCGCGGTGGTGGTCATGAGCCGCGCCAAGGCCGAGGAGCTCGGCTGCGAGGTGCTCGCCGAGATCGGCGCGCACGGCAACGTCGCCGGCCCCGACAACTCCCTGCAGTCCCAGCCCTCCAACGCGATCCGGCGCGCGCTGGGCAGGGCCGGGCGGGACGTCGCCGACCTCGACCTCATCGAGATCAACGAGGCCTTCGCCGCGGTCGCCGTGCAGTCCATGCGCGACCTGGGCGTCACCGAGGACAGGGTCAACGTCGACGGCGGCGCCATCGCCCTGGGCCACCCCATCGGCGCCTCCGGCGCCCGGCTGGCCCTGCACCTGGTGCACGAGCTGCGCCGCCGCGGCGGCGGGCTGGGCGCGGCCGCCCTGTGCGGGGGCGGCGGCCAGGGCGATGCGCTGCTGTTCCAGGTCCCGGGGGCCTGAGCCGTGGCCGGCGAGGACGGGGCCGTGGCACGCGCCGCGGCCGTTTCCGCCGCGGGCGGCGAGCGCGAGGTGCTGGAGGCATTCCTGGACGCCATGCGCCAGGCGGTGCTGGACAAGGCCGCCGGGCTGTCCGAGCAGGACGCCCGGAGGCGGCTGGTGCCCTCCCGCACCACCCTGGCCGGACTGCTGCGGCACCTGGCCCTGGTCGAGGTCAACTGGTTCCAGCACCTGCTGGGCGGGCGCCCCGCCGAGGAGCTGGGGCTGGAGGGCCTGGCCGAGGAGGGCGCCACCTGGCGCCTGGAGCCGGGGGACACCGTCGCCTCGCTGTCCGAGGCCTACCGCGCCGCCTGCGCCGAGTCGCGGCGCACGGCGGCCGGGTTCGCCCTGGACGACGCGGTGCCCCACCCCGAGCTGGGGCGGGTCACCCTGCGCTGGATCTACGTGCACATGGTGGAGGAGACCGCGCGGCACGCCGGGCACGCCGACATCCTGCGCGAGCAGACCGACGGAGCCACCGGGCGGTTCACCGGGGCACCCTGACATACTCGCCGGTGTGGTCGGTCTCCGGCGTCGTGAGGAGTGGCAGGTGGACGTCCCCGGTCTCGTCGAGCGCGTGCGGCGCGGCGAGCGGCGCGCGGTGGCGCGCGCCGTGTCCCTGGTGGAGAACGGCGCCCCGCAGCTGCGGGAGGTCATGGCGGGCCTGGCCCCCCACGGGGGGAGGGCCCGCATCATCGGCCTGACCGGTCCGCCCGGCGTGGGCAAGTCCACCACCACCAGCGCCCTCACCGGCGAGCTGCGCAAGCGCGGCCGCACCGTGGCGGTGCTCGCGGTCGACCCCTCCTCCCCGTTCAGCGGCGGGGCGCTGCTGGGCGACCGGGTGCGCATGCAGGAGCACGCCACCGACCCGGGGGTGTTCATCCGCTCCATGGCCAGCCGCGGGCACCTGGGCGGGCTCTCCTGGGCCACCCCGCACGCGCTGCGGGTGCTGGACGCCGCCGGCTTCGACACCGTCCTGGTGGAGACGGTCGGCGTCGGGCAGGCCGAGGTGGACATCGCCGCGCACGCCGACACCACCGTGGTGCTGGCCGCCCCGGGCATGGGCGACGGGGTGCAGGCCGCCAAGGCCGGGGTGCTGGAGATCGCCGACGTGTTCGCGGTCAACAAGTCCGACCGGGAGGGCGCCCGGGCCACCGTGCGCGACCTGCGCCAGATGGTGGCCATGGCCGAGCGGGAGACCGGGCAGTGGAAGCCGCCCGTGGCCAGTACCGCGGCCGCCAAGGGCGAGGGCCTCGATGAGCTGCTGGAGCACCTGGACAAGCACGCCGAGTACCTGCACGCCTCGGGGGAGCTGGCCCGGCGGCGGCGCGCCCGCGCGCGCGAGGAGGTCGAGGCGATCGCGATGAAGGCGCTGCGCGAGCGGCTGGCCGACGTCCACGGCCACGGCGCGCTGGACCGCCTGGCCGACGACGTCGTCGGCGGGGCCGACCCCTATGCGGCGGCCGACGATCTCCTCAAGGCGCTGAACGGCGCATAGGAACGTGGGGGATGCCGTCCTCCAGGAACTCGGGGCCCTCCTGCGCGAAGCCGTAGCGCGTGTAGAGGCCGGCGGCGTAGGCCTGCGCGTCCAGCAGCGCCTCGCGCGGCCCGATGCGCTCCAGGGCGGCCTCCATCAGCCGGCCGGCCACCCCGCGGCCGCGCGCCTGCTCCGCCGTTGCGACGCGCCCGATGCGCGCGGCCCCGCCGTCCTCCTCCAGCACCCGCAGGTACCCCAGGACGGCCGAGGGGTCGTCCTCCCGGCACGCCCACAGGTGGAGCGTGCCGGGCTCGGTGTCGCGGCCGTCGAGCTCGGGGTAGGGGCACTTCTGCTCGACGACGAACACGTCGACGCGCAGCCGCAGCAGGGCGTAGAGGTCGGCGGCGTCCAACCCGGGGAAGTCCGAGGCCCGCACGGTGATCGCGGTCATGGGCCCGATGATAGGCGGGGCGCCGCCGTCTCCCGTCGGCGGCGCCCCGGGTCCCGCGGCCCGCCTCAGCGGCCGTTGAGCTCGCCGTCGAGGGCCGACATCAGCTCGCCCTCGGCGCCGTCGCCGTCCAGCGACCACACCATGGCGCCGCCCAGCCCGTACTCGCGGGCCCAGGAGGCCTTCTGGGAGATCGCCGCGGCGTCGTCGTAGTTCCACCACTGGTCGCCGTCGTAGATCCAGGCCGTGCCGGCGTGGTCGTCCCGGTACACGGTGAACTCCTCGGAGGCGGCCATCTCCTTGAGCACGTTGTAGTCGTTGTAGCCGGGGTCGCGCGGCCCGGGGGCGGCGCCGTCGGCCGGCTGCCAGAGCCCGTCGCCGTCGGGGCCCGGTTCCACGCCCTGCCAGCCGCGCCCGTAGAAGGGCACGCCCATCACGATGTCCTCGGGGTCGGCCCCGCGGTCCACCCACTGGCCGACCACGGTCTCGTAGGAGCGCGGTTCGGCGGCCGGGTCGCCCTCGGCCGTCCGCACGTTGGACTGGTGCCCGGTGGAGGGGTTCCATGCGCCGGTCAGGTCGTAGCCCTGGACGTTGATGAAGTCCAGGTCCTCCATCAGGGCGGGCACCTCGTAGCCGGCGTCGATCGCGCCGGTGTCGGCCGGCATGAACGAGGTCAGCAGGTAGTCCTGCCCGGTCTCCTCCCCGAGCCCGTCCATCTGCTCGCGGAACTCGGCGACCAGGGCGGTGAAGTTCTCCTTGTCCTCGGGGCGGACGACGTTGCCGGGCGCCCCCGGCGTGGCCGGCCACTCCCAGTCCAGGTCGATGCCGTCGAACAGGCCCGCCGCGGCGCCCTCGCCGCCGGCGCCGTTGCGCTCGGGCAGGTTCCCGCGCAGGAACATGTCGACGCAGGAGGCCACCGCCTCCTCGCGGTTCTCCGGGAGCGCGGCGTTGGAGAAGTGGGTGGACCACTCCCAGCCGCCCAGGGCGATCGACACCTTCAGCCCGGGGTGGCGCTCCTTGAGCTTGCGCAGCTGGTTGAAGCTGCCCCGCAGCGGCTGGTCCGGGTCGTCGGCGACGCCGTCGACGCTGTTCTCGGCGGTGTAGGCGCGGCCGTAGTCGGAGAGCGCCTCGCCCTCGCCCTCGGTGTCGCTGGCGAAGCAGCGGCCGTCCTCGTCGAGGTTGGCGAAGGCGTAGTTGACGTGGGTGAGCTTGTCGGCCTGGCCGGTGGTCTCCAGCGACTTGACGTGGAAGTCCTTGTCGTCGGCGCCCCATTGGGTGAAGTAGCCGACCTGGCGGTACTCGGGGTCCTCCCCGCCGTTCCCGCCGTCGGTGCAGGGGGCGCCGTCGAGGGTGCAGGAGACCGGGTCGGTGGGGCCGTCCCCGTCGTAGCGGCCGTTGTAGCCGAAGGTGTAGCTGCCGCCGGGCGGGACGTCGGCGCCCCAGTGCGGCGGGGCGGCGGTGTAGCCGCCGGAGCCCTCCGGTTCGGCCAGTTCCGCGTTCCACATCTGGTGGACCTCGGCGCCCTCGGGGAGTTCGAACTCCAGGCTCCAGTCCTCCAGCGGTTCGGCGCCGGGGTTGGTGATGGTGATCTGGGCCTGGTAACCGCCGGGCCACCGGGCGTTCTCGGTGTGCACGGCGGTGGGGGAGGCCCCCTCCCCCGGGGCGGCGTGCGCCGTCCCGGGGGACAGGGGCACCAGCAGCAGGGCGGCCGCGGCCGCCCCTGCCGCCGGGGCGAGTCGAGCAGAGCGCATGCGGGGGGTTCTCCACTTCTCGTGCCGAATTTTTAGGAAACTTAACTATTTGATTCGGCGCCGGTCAACGGAGGTTCCGCCCTGCACAACCGCTCAGGCCAGCGAGCCGTCCAGCGACCGCATCAGCGTTCCCTGGGAGTCGTCGCCGTCGAGCGACCACACCATGGCCCCGCCCAGGCCCTGGCCGTTGATCCAGTCGGCCTTGCGGCGCATCTCGGTCTCGTCGTCGAAGGTCCACAGGGTGGTGCCGTCGTAGATCCAGGCGGCGCCGGCCTGCTCGTCGCGGTGCAGGGTGTACCCCTGGCCCGGCAGGTCCTTCAGCCGCTTCCAGTCCTCGATGCCGTCCTCATAGGTCCCGGGGGCCGCGCCGGTCGAGGACTGGAACATCCCGTCGCCGTTCGGGCCCGGCTCCACACCGGTCCATCCGCGGCTGTAGAAGGGCACGCCCATCACGATGTCCTCGGGGGCCGCCCCGCGCGAGGTCCAGGCGTCCAGCGCCACCTCCCCGCTGAACAGCCGCTCCGGCTCGCTCGGGTCGTCAGGGGAGACCACCAGGTTCGACTGGTGGGCGGTGGTCTCCTCCCAGGCCCCGTGGTAGTCGTACCCCTGCAGGGTGATGAAGTCGAAGTCCGGCATGATCTTGTCGACCTCGAACCCGGCCTCCACCTTCGCCGGGTCGGCCGGCATGAAGGAGGTCAGCTCGAAGGAGCGCCCGGTCTCGGTCTCCAGGGCGTCGAGCTGGGAGCGGAACTCGCCGACCAGCGCGGTGAAGTTCTGCTTGTCCTCGGGCTTCCACACGTTGTCCGGGTGGCCCTCCGAGGCCGGCCACTCCCAGTCCAGGTCGATGCCGTCGAACACGCCGTAGGCCGACCCGGGGCCGCCCGCGCCGTCGAACGCCGGCAGGTTGCCGCGCAGGAACATGTCGATGCACGAGGAGGCCATCCGCTCCCGCGACTCCGGCGTGCTCGCCGCGTCCGAGATGTTCTTGGACCAGGTCCACCCGCCGATCGACAGGTTCACCTTCAGGTGCGGGTGCTTCTCCTTGAGCTCGCGCAGCTGGTTGAAGTTGCCGCGCAGGTCCTGGTCCCAGGTGTCGCCCACCCCGTCCACGCTCTCGTCGGCGCGGAAGGAGCGGCCGTAGTCGGCCCAGGCGTCGCCCTCGCCCAGCTGGTTGGCCTGGAAGCACTGGCCGTTGGCGTTGATGTTGGCGAAGGCGTAGTTGATGTGGGTCAGGCGCTCGGCCGTGCCGCTGGTGTCGACGTCCTTCACCAGGTAGCCGCGGTCGTAGATGCCCCACTGGGTGAAGTAGCCGACCCGCTTGCCGCCGCCCGGGCCGCCGGGGTCGCCGCCGGTGTCGGTGCGGGCGGTCACCGCGGCGCTCTCGGCCGAGGTGTTGCCCGCGGCGTCGAAGGCGCGCACGGCGAACGTGTACTCGGTGTCGGCGTCCAGGCCCGAGACCGTGGCCGAGGGGGTGTCACCGATGACGGTGCGCACGACCTCGCCGCCGGAGACCACCTCGTACCCGGCCACGCCCACGTTGTCGGAGGAGGCGTCCCAGGACAGCCCGACGCTGCTGGAGGTGGTCCCGGAGACCGACAGCCCCTCGGGCGCGGTCGGCGCCTCGGTGTCGTCCTCGCCGGGCCCGCCCGCGCACGGCGAGCCGTTGACGGTGCAGGAGACCGGCGCGGTCTCGGTGGCGCCGGCGGACAGGGAGCCGTTGAAGCCGATCTGGTAGGTGCCGCCGGCCGGGACGGTCGCCCCCCAGCTCGGCGGGGTGAGCGTGTAGTCGGCGCCGGACCTGCTCATCTCGGCGTTCCACAGGCTGGTGATCTCGGCGCCGTCGGGCAGCGTGACATCGATCGTCCAGTCGGACAGGTCGGTGGAGGAGGCGTTGTCGATGGTGAACTGGCCGCTGTAGCCGGTCTCCCAGGAGGAGCCCTCGGTGTAGACGACCGTGACGCCCTCGGGGGCGGCCGCGGGAGCGTCGGCCGAGGCGGGGGCGGTCGACAGGGCGAGCGGAAGGGCGGTCAGCGCGGCGGCGGCCGCCGCGATCCAGCCGCGGGGCCGGATCCGCCCCCGTGCGGGGGGTCTCGCGGACATGGGGGTGTCCTCACTGTCGGGGCTAATTTTTAGGAAAGTTAACTATTAGTTTTCGCCGGGACAAGGAGTCCGCGCCGGGAAATTCGCGCCGCGGGGGGCGGTGGGGCGGTTCACGGGTGGACCGGGCCGCTTGCGGTCCCGGCCCGCGGGCGCCTGTGTACTGGACCGGCCCCCGTGGGCCGGATCCGGCCGCACAGCCCCCCTGGACAAGGCCGTCCGGGCGTGCTCCCAGGGGCGGGTCGCTACAGTGGCCGGGTGGGAAACCCGCTTAATCTGCCGTTCGACCCGATCGAGCGCGCGCACGAGAACTGGACGCGCCGCTGGGGCGCCTCGCCCGCCATGGCCGCGGTCACCTCGGTCATGCGCGCCCAGCAGATCCTCATCGGGCGCCTGGACGCCGCGCTCAAGCCCTACGAGCTCACCTTCGCCCGCTACGAGGCCCTGGTGCTGCTGACCTTCAGCCACACCGGCGCCCTGCCCCTGGGCAAGATCGGCGAGCGCCTCATGGTGCACCCGACCAGCGTCACCAACACCATCGACCGGCTGGAGCGCCAGGGGCTGGTCCGCCGCCTGCCCAACCCCAGCGACGGGCGCGGCACCCTGGCCGAGATCACCGCCGCCGGGCGCGAGGTCGTCGAGCACGCCACCCGCGACCTGCTGGACATGGACTTCGGGCTGGAGGGCTACACCGGCGAGGAGCTGGAGGAGATGCACCGCTCCTTCGTCAAGCTGCGGGTGGGCTTCGGCGACTTCCCCGACCCCGGGGAGTGACGCCCGGGCGGCCCCGGCGCGCCCGTTCCCGGCGCACCCCTATCGAAAATTAGTTGGAAGTCCTACTATCGTCGGTATGGCGACCAGTGACCAGATCGAGGCCGGGCGGGAGCGCTGGCAGCGCCGCTACGACTCCGCCCGCAAGCGCGACGCCGACTTCACCACCCTGTCCGGGCAGGAGGTCGAGCCGGTCTACGGCCCGCCCGAAGGGGCGAGCGTGCCCGGCTTCGAGCGGATCGGCTGGCCCGGGGAGTTCCCCTACACCCGCGGGCTGCACCCCACCGGCTACCGCGGCCGCTCCTGGACCATCCGCCAGTTCGCCGGGTTCGGCAACGCGCGCCAGACCAACGAGCGCTACAAGATGATCCTGGACGCCGGCGGCGGCGGGCTCTCGGTGGCCTTCGACATGCCCACCCTGATGGGGTACGACTCCGACGCCCCCTTCGCCCTGGGCGAGGTGGGCCACTGCGGCGTCGCCGTGGACTCCACCTGTGACATGGACGCGCTGTTCGACGGCATCCCGCTGCAGGACATCACCACCTCGATGACCATCAGCGGCCCCGCCGTGCCCGCCTTCTGCATGTACCTGGCCGCGGCCGAGCGCCAGGGCGCCGACCTGTCCGCGCTCAACGGCACCCTGCAGACCGACATCTTCAAGGAGTACATCGCCCAGAAGGAGTGGCTGTACCCGCCCGAGCCCCACCTGCGCCTCATCGGCGACCTGATGGAGTACTGCGCGGAGAACATCCCCGCCTTCAAGCCCCTGTCGGTCTCGGGCTACCACATCCGCGAGGCCGGGGCCACGGCCGCCCAGGAGCTGGCCTTCACCCTGGCCGACGGGTTCGGCTACGTCGAGCTGGGCCTGTCCCGCGGCCTGGACGTGGACGTCTTCGCCCCCGGGCTGTCCTTCTTCTTCGACGCCCACATCGACTTCTTCGAGGAGGTCGCCAAGTTCCGCGCCGCCCGCCGCATCTGGGCGCGCTGGATGCGCGACCGCTTCGGCGCCGCCTCGCCCAAGGCGCAGTGGCTGCGGTTCCACACCCAGACCGCCGGGGTCTCGCTCACCGCGCAGCAGCCCTACAACAACGTGGTGCGCACCGCCACCGAGGCGCTCTCGGCCGTGCTGGGCGGCACCAACTCGCTGCACACCAACGCCCTGGACGAGACCCTGGCCCTGCCCACCGAGCAGTCCGCCGAGATCGCCCTGCGCACCCAGCAGGTGCTCATGGAGGAGACCGGCGTGGCCAACGTCGCCGACCCGCTCGGCGGCTCCTACTACGTCGAGGCCCTCACCGACCGGATGGAGGCCGAGGCCGAGCGGGTCTTCGCCAAGATCATCGAGATGGGCGGCGGCGAGGACGCCGAGCACGCCGTCGGGCCGGTCACCTCCGGCATCCTGGCCGGGAT
The DNA here is from genome assembly GCF_000341245.1 of Nocardiopsis halophila DSM 44494. Lineage (GTDB taxonomy): Bacteria > Actinomycetota > Actinomycetes > Streptosporangiales > Streptosporangiaceae > Nocardiopsis_A > Nocardiopsis_A halophila. The sequence continues at coordinate 19,457 of NZ_ANAD01000069.1, read as the reverse complement.
CCACAGCGGCTGGTTCAGCGCCGAGATCGCCGAGTCCGCGTTCCGCTACCAGCAGGCCCTGGAGAAGGGCGACAAGCGCATCGTGGGCGTGAACACCGCCACCTCCACCGTCTCGGGCGAGGTCGACATCCTGCGGATCAGCCACGAGGTCGAGCGCGACCAGGTGCGCGCGCTCACCGAGCGCCGGGAGCGCCGGGACGGCGACGCCGTCCGGGCCGCCCTGGACCGGCTGCTGGAGGCGGTGCGCGACCCGGACGCCCCCAACCTCGTCCCGCTCATCCTGGACGCCGCCCGGGCCGAGGCCACTCTCGGGGAGATCTGCGGCACGATGGGCCGGGAGTTCGGCACCTATGTGGAGGATCCGCGCTTCTAGATGGGGCAGGATGGAGGCATGCAGCCATCGGACTACTCCATGCAGGGCGCGGTCGACCTCGGGGCGCGCAAGGCCGCCATGGAACGCGAGGCCAAGCGGGAGGCCGAGCGCTCCTCGGGAACCGCCAACCCGTACGCGATCGACGTCGACGAGAACAACTTCCAGGATGAGGTCCTGCAGCGCTCGATGAGCGCGCCGGTCGTGCTGGCCGTGCTGCAGTCCTCCTCCGAGCAGTCCGCCCAGGTCGAGTCGGCCGTCGACCGGCTGGCCGTGGCCGCGGGCGGCCAGTGGGCCGTGGCCAAGGTCGACGTGCAGGCCAGCCCGCAGCTCGCCCAGGCCCTGCGGGTGCCCGCCGCCCCGATGGTCGCCCTGGTCATCGGCGGCCAGGTGGTGCCCGGTCCGACGGGGCCGGCCACCGAGGCCCAGCTGCGCGACTGGCTCTCCCAGGTCTTCGAGGAGCTGCGCAACCAGAACGTGCTGCCCCCCGAGTACACCGGGCTCGGCCCGGAGGGCGAGCCCGGCGAGGAGGCCGCCGGGGCCGAGCAGGTCGACCCGGTCGACGCCGAGGCCCAGGAGGCGCTGCAGCGCGACGACTTCGACGCCGCCGAGCAGGTCTACGCCAAGGCGCTGGAGTCCGACCCCAAGAACGAGCACGCCCGGCAGCGGCTGGCCCAGGTGCGGCTGATCCGCCGGCTGCGCGGGGTGGACGCCGCCGCGGCCCGCAAGGCCGCCGCCGACGACCCCGGCGACGTCGACGCCCAGATCCGGGTCGCCGACATCGACATGTACGGCCAGAAGGTGGAGGACGCCTTCAACCGGCTCATCACCCTGGTCAAGAACACCCGCGACGAGGACCGCGACCGGGTGCGCAAGCACCTGCTGTCGCTGTTCGAGGTGCTGCCGGCCGCCGACCCGGTGGTCTCCAAGGCGCGGCGGCAGCTCACCGCGGCGCTGTTCTGAGCCGTTCCGGCCCGCCCCGGCGCGGGTAGAACCAGGTCATGCCGTATCTGGTGACGATCTCGGCGACCTTCGGCGCCGGCGGCGGCACGGTGGGACCGGCCGTCGCCGAGCGCCTCGGCGTGCCCTTCGTGGACCGGGCCGTCCCGGGCGCGGTCGCCGAGGAGATCGGCTGCTCCCTGGAGGACGCGCTGCGCCACGACGACCGCGCCCCCACCGGCTTCGAACGGCTGCTGGCCAGCGCCGCGCGGCTGCCCACCGTCACCCTGGGCAGCGTCGACCCGGCCTACGTCACGCCCTCCGACGCCGAGGGGCGCATCCTCTACGACCAGGAGTTCGTCGACCGCACCGAGGAGGTCCTGGGCCGGGTCGCCGACACCGGGGGAGTGGTCCTGGGGCGCGCCGGCGCGGTGGTGCTCGCCGACCGGCCCGGCGCCCTGCACGTGCGCCTGGACGGCCCCAAGGACCGGCGCCTCGCCCAGGCCCGCGCCTCCGGCGAGGGCCGCGAGGAGGGCGGGGGGCCGCCGCGGATGCGCGACCTGGAGGCCAACGACCGCGCGCGCAGCGCCTACGTGCGCCGCTTCTACCGGGTCGACCCGGCCGACGCCGCCCTGTACCACCTCGTGCTGGACGCCACGGCGCTGCCGCTGCCCGCCTGCGTCGAGGTGATCGACCGCCTGGCCCGGGAGCGGGCACCGCAAATGTAGTGCGGTGCACCGTTTGATCTGCGGCGGTGGCACCATGAAGGGTGCGCCCGGGCACCGGGAGCCACCGGGTGGTCCACCCAGCCAGGCCGCCCGGCGGTGCCGCCGGCGCGCCGGATGAGCCCCGGCGGGCCGTGGCGCAGACCACTTGTGACACAGAGGAGTTGTACGTGGCCACCCTTCCCAGCGTCTCCTATTCCATAACCGTCCGCCTGGAGGTCGACGGGCACGGCAGTGCGGTCGGCGGCCTGACCAGCGCGGTCGAGCACGTGGGAGGCGTCATCACGGCGCTGGACGTGGCCCAGGCCGGCCACGAGCGGATCCGCATCGACGTCACGTGCGCGGCCCGCGACACCGACCACGCCCAGTCCATCGTGGACGCCCTCGGCGCGGTGGAGGGCGTCGTCGTCCACAAGGTCAGCGACCGCACCTTCCTGATGCACCTCGGCGGCAAGATCGAGATGAAGTCGAAGGTGCCGCTGCGCAACCGCGACGAGCTGTCCATGGCCTACACCCCCGGCGTCGCCCGGGTCTCCCAGGCCATCGCGGCCAACCCCGCCGACGCCCGCCGGCTGACCGTCAAGCGCAACAGCGTCGCGGTGGTCACCGACGGCTCGGCCGTGCTCGGCCTGGGCAACATCGGCCCCGAGGCCTCGATGCCGGTGATGGAGGGCAAGGCGGCGCTGTTCAAACGCTTCGCCGACATCGACGCCTGGCCCATCGCCCTGGGCACCCAGGACGTGGACGAGATCGTGCGCACCGTCCAGGTCATCTCCCCCGGCTTCGGCGGCGTCAACCTGGAGGACATCTCCGCGCCCCGCTGCTTCGAGGTCGAGGCGCGCCTGCGCGAGCTGCTCGACATCCCGGTCTTCCACGACGACCAGCACGGCACCGCCATCGTGGTGCTGGCGGCGCTGAAGAACGCGCTGCGGGTGGTCGGCAAGGACCTGGCCGAGGTGCGGGTGGCGATGTCGGGCGCCGGTGCCGCCGGCACCGCCATCCTCAAGCTGCTCATGCACGCCGGCGCCAAGCACGTGGTGGTCTGCGACGTGCACGGCGCGATCCACCAGGGCCGCGACGACCTCGACGCCAACCTGGGGTGGATCGCCGCCAACACCAACCCCGAGGGGTACGAGGGCGACCTCAAGGGCGCGGTGTCCGGCGCCGACGTGTTCATCGGGGTCTCGGCGCCCAACGTGCTCGGCGGCGCGGACGTCGCCGAGATGAACGAGGACGCGATCATCTTCGCGCTGGCCAACCCCGACCCCGAGGTCGACCCGGACGTGGCCCGGCTGCACGCCGCGGTGGTGGCCACCGGCCGCAGCGACTACCCCAACCAGATCAACAACGTGCTCGTCTTCCCCGGCTTCTTCCGCGGCCTGCTGGACGCCCAGAGCCACCACGTCGACTCCGACATGATGGTCGCCGCGGCCGACGCCATCGCCGACGCCGTCACCGACGACGAGCTGGGCCCGCACTACATCATCCCCAGCGTCTTCCACACCGACCTGTCCAAGGACGTGGCCGCCGCGGTGCGCGAGGTGGCGGTGCGCTCCGGCCACGGCCGGGCCGAGGACTGAGCGGACCGGGCGGGGCGGGCCCGTGCGGGCGCGCCGGGCACCGGGTAGACAGTCGGGTATGGACCCTGACCACCTGACCGGGCGGCTGCTGGTGGCCGCGCCCGCGCTGGAGGACCCCCACTTCCGCCGCACGGTCGTCCTGGTCGTCGACGACGACGCCGAGGGCACGCTCGGCGTCGTCGTCAACCGGCCCTCCCGGCTGCCGGTGGCCGAGGTGCTGCACGACTGGGGCGCCTTCGCCACCGACCCGCCGGTGATGTTCGCCGGCGGCCCGGTCGGCGAGGGCGCCGGGCTGGCCCTGGGGGTGCCCGGCGGGGCCGAGGAGCCGCCCGGCTGGCGCCGGCTCGAGGCCCCCGGCGAGGGGCCGCCGGTCCCCGAGGGGCTGGGCGTGGTCGACCTGGACGCGCCCCCGCAGATCCTCGGCGGCGCCCTGGGCCGCCTGCGGGTCTTCGCCGGCTACGCCGGGTGGGACCGGGGCCAGCTGGCCGGCGAGATCGACGAGGGCGCCTGGTACGTGCTGCCCGCCCTGGCCGAGGACGTGTTCTCGGCCGACCCGGCCACGCTGTGGCCCCGGGTGCTGCGCCGCCAGGGCGGCGACCTGGCGCTGGTCGCGACGCTGCCCGACGACCCCGGAATGAACTGACACCCCCCGCGCGGCGATACGGTGGACGTCAGACGCAGGAGGTGTGAGGCAACCATGGCCACGGATGTGCTGAACAAGGTCGTCCCCGAGAGCGAGACCCGGCCCGACATCTCGCACGACGACGGGGACCGCGAGCGCTTCGCGCACTACGTGCAGAAGGAGAAGATCACCGAGAGTGCGGTGACCGGCGCACCGGTGATCGCCCTGTGCGGCAAGGTCTGGGTCCCCAACCGCGACCCCAAGAGGTTCCCGGTCTGCCCCGAGTGCAAGGAGATCTACGAGGAGATGACCTCCTGACCTGGCCGCATCCGGCCGCCGCCGCCCGGACCGCCCGCCGCTGAGGGGATCTGCGCCCCCGGGGGCGGGTGGGGCAGGATACGCTCCCAGGGACGGTGACGACGGGTAGGTCAGGTAGGTCGCATGGTTTCCACGAGCGAGCGTGAGCGGGGGGCCCGCCGGAGGTCCGGGGCGCACGGCTCGGGCGGGCGCGGACGCCGCCGCAGGCGCCGCGGGGTGAGCGCGGGCGATGTCGCCCGGGGGATCCTGCGCGGCTTCGGCGAGCTGCTGTTCACCGCCGGGGTCGTCATGCTCTTCTTCGCCGTGTACCAGATCTACGGCAAGCAGATGGAGACCGACCGGGAGCAGCAGGGGCTCGACAACGACCTGCAGCAGGCCTGGGAGGAGCCCAAGGGCCCCGACTCCGAGCCGCTGCCCGGCTCGGCCGACAGCCGGCTGTACATCCCCGGACTGGACCTGGAGTGGGTCGTGGTCAACGGGGTCCAGCCCGAGGACATCCGCTACAGCCCCGGCCGCTACACCGACGACGACGTCGCGGGGGGCGACGCCGCCTCCGCCGGTGAGCTGGGCAACTACGCCGTGGCCGGGCACCGCACCTCGGGCATCTTCTGGGACCTCGACCAGCTCTCCGACGGCGACCCGCTCGTCCTGGAGGACGCGGAGAACTTCTACACCTACGAGGTCATCGAGGAGGAGGTCGTCACACCCGACCAGGTCGACGTGGTCGACCCCGACCCCTTCGACCCGGAGAACAACGACGACCCCCAGCGCGCGCTGCTCACCCTGACCACCTGCGCGCCCAAGCTCAACAACACCCACCGGCTGATCGTGCACGCCGAGCTGACCGACACCCGGCCCAAGGACGAGGGCATGCCCGAGTCCATCGAGCACATGGCGCCGGACGACGCCGAAGAGGGGGAGTGACCCGGTGTACGGACTGATCTGGCGGCTGCTCCCGGGCCCGGTCCCGGTCAAGCTCGTCCTGGCGCTCGCGCTGCTGGCCGGAGCCGCCTGGCTGCTCTGGTACGTCGTCTTCCCCTGGGCCGACCCCTACATGCCGTTCAACGACGGTGCCGTCGACACCGGCGCGGGGGCAGGCGGCTGACCTCCCTGCCTCGGATACCCTCGTCCGGGTGAGCAACAGGGGAACGGCCGAATGACGGTTCTGCAGACGAGCACGGGGGAGCGCCTCGCCGGGCTGCGCCAGTGGCAGCGGGAGGCGTTCGAGGAGTACTTCCGCAGAGACCCCAGGGACTTCCTGGCGGTGGCCACGCCGGGCGCGGGCAAGACGACCTTCGCGCTGACGCTCGCCGCGGAGCTGCTGGCGCGGCACGCGGTGCGCTCGGTGACGATCGTGTGCCCGACCGAGCACCTGAAGAAGCAGTGGGCCGAGGCCGCCGCGCGGTTCGGGATCGCCATCGACCCCGACTTCAAGAACGGCCAGGGGGCGCTGGGCCGGCAGTACACCGGGGCGGCGGTGACCTACGCCCAGGTGGCGGCGCACCCGATGCTGCACCGCAACCGCACCGAGGCGCGCCGCACGCTGGTCGTCTTCGACGAGGTGCACCACGCCGGCGACGCCCTGTCCTGGGGCGAGGCGGTGCGCGAGGCCTTCGACCCGGCCGCCCGGCGCCTGGCGCTGACCGGCACCCCCTTCCGGTCCGACGTCAACCCCATCCCGTTCGTGGACTACGTCCAGGACGGCCAGGGGATCCGCCGCTGCTCCTGGGACTACAACTACGGCTACACCCCGGCGCTGACCGACGGCGTCGTGCGGCCGGTGCTGTTCATGGCCTACTCCGGGGAGATGCGCTGGCGCACCCGGGCCGGCGACGAGCTCGCCGCCCGCCTGGGCGAGCCGCTCACCCAGGACGCCCTGTCCCAGGCCTGGAAGGCCGCGCTGGACCCCAAGGGCGACTGGATCAAGAAGGTCCTGGCCGCCGCCGACCGGCGGCTGACCGAGGTGCGCCACTCCAGCCCCGACGCCGGGGGCCTGGTCATCGCCACCGACCACGAGAACGCCCGCGCCTACGCGCGCATCCTGCGCAAGATCACCGGCCAGGGCGCCACGGTCGTGCTCTCCGACGACCCCACCGCGAGCAAGAAGATCTCCCGCTTCGCCGAGTCCGACGAGCGCTGGATGGTCGCGGTGCGCATGGTCTCCGAGGGCGTGGACGTGCCGCGGCTGATGGTGGGGGTCTACGCCACCTCCACCAGCACCGCGCTGTTCTTCGCCCAGGCGGTGGGGCGCTTCGTGCGGTCCCGGCGGCGCGGAGAGGTGGCCTCGGTCTTCCTGCCCTCGGTGCCCACCCTGCTGGAGCTGGCCGGGGAGATGGAGCGCGAGCGCGACCACGCCCTGGACCGGCCGCCGAAGGAGGGCGAGGAGTTCGACCCCGAGGGGCGGGAGCTGGACGAGGCCCGCAAGAAGCGGGACACCCCCGACGCGGGGGAGGAGCTGCCCTTCGAGACGATGGAGGCCTCCGCCGAGTTCGACCGGGTGCTCTACGACGGCTCGGAGTTCGGCGGCGGCACCCCCGACTCGCCCGAGGAGGAGGACTTCCTGGGGCTGCCCGGGCTGCTGGAGCCCGAGCAGGTGGCCCAGCTGCTGCGCAAGCGCAAGGCCGACCAGCGGGCCGGCGAGCGCAGGCCGCCCCGGCAGGAGCAGGAGCAGCCGGACGGCGCCCCCGAGCACGAGCGGGTGGCCGCGCTGCGCAAGGAGCTCAACGGGCTGGTGGGCGCCTGGCACCACCGCACCGGCCGGCCGCACGGGATGATCCACAACGAGCTGCGCCGCGCCTGCGGCGGGCCGCCCATCGCCCAGGCCTCGCCCGAGCAGATCGAGCAGCGCATCGCCAAGATCCGCACCTGGGCCACCGGGGGCACCTGAGCCCATCGGCCGGTAAACACCCGGCAAGGGCGGCGAACCGGGCCCGCGCGCCACAACCACCCAAAGTGGTCGAACGGATACGTTCCGCGCCATGGGGCAATGTGTGAAGAGGATCGGCCGCACCGGTGCCGGGCTGGCGGCCTGCGCCGCGGCCCTGGCCGCCCTGCTGGGTGCCGCCGGGCAGGGGGGCACAGGGCAGGGGAGCGCTGGCCAGGACGCACCGGAGGCCGCCGAGGACTGCCGCACCGGCGGGGGGTACGGCGGCCGCGACGGCCACGTCACCCCCGAGCAGGCCGCCGAGTACGAGCGTGAGCTCCGCGAGGCCCGGGTGCCGCAGTCGGCCCACCGGGAGCGCCGCACCGTGCCCGTGGTGGTGCACGTGGTCAGCGCCTCCGACGGGACCGGGGACCTGTCCGCCGACACCGTCCGCGAGCAGGTCCGGGTGCTGGACCGGGCCTTCGGGGGCGGCTACGGCGGCGCCGACACCGGCTTCGACTTCGAGCTGGAGGAGACCGTCCGCACCGTCGACGACCGGCTGTTCTCCACCATCGCAGGGCAGGGCGCCCGGGAGCGGGCCGAGATGCGCCGGGGCGGGCCCGAGACGCTCAACCTGTTCACCGCCGACCTGGGGCGCGGGGTGCTCGGCCGCTCGACCTTCCCCCAGGACTACGCCGAGGACCCAGGCGGCGACGGCGTCGTCGTGGACCACCGCACCGTCCCCGGCGGCGCCCGCGAGCACTTCGACCGCGGCCACACCGCCACCCACGAGGCCGGGCACTGGCTCGGGCTCTTCCACACCTTCCAGAACGGCTGCTCCTGGCCCGGGGACTACGTCGGAGACACCCCCTACGAGCGCGAGCAGGCCTCCGGCTGCCCGGACGGCCGCGACACCTGCCCCGCCCGTCCCGGCTCCGACCCCGTGCGCAACTTCATGAACTACAGCGACGACGCCTGCATGAGCGAGTTCACCGACGGCCAGGCCGAGCGGATGGCCGCCCACTGGTACGCCTTCCGCGCCGGGCACGGCGCTCAGGGGGTGTCCTAGACTCGGGGCCATGGCAGCGACCAAGACCTACCTGACCGGCATCCAGACGTCGGGGATGCCGCACCTCGGCAACTACATCGGGGCCATCAAGCCCGCCCTGGACGCGGCGCGCGAGCACGACAGCATGTACTTCCTCGCCGACTACCACGCGCTCAACTCGGTCCGGGACCCCGAGAGGCTCCGCCACGACGTCCGGTCGGTCGCCGCCACGTGGCTCGCCTGCGGTCTGGACCCCGAGCGCACCGTGCTCTACCGGCAGTCCGACGTGCCCGAGGTCTTCGAGCTGACCACCGTGCTCGGCGCGGTGACCGCCAAGGGCCTGATGAACCGCGCCCACGCCTACAAGGCCGCCCGGGACCGCAACGCCGAGTCCGGCGCCGAGGACCTGGACGCCGGCGTCAACATGGGCCTGTTCAACTACCCCGTCCTGATGGCCGCCGACATCCTGGTGATGGAGGCCGACGTGGTCCCGGTCGGCCGGGACCAGCGCCAGCACATCGAGTACACCGCCGACATCGCCGGCTCCTTCAACCACCTCTACGGTGCCGGGTACGCCTTCCCGATCCCGGAGGGCGCCTACCCCGAGGGGGAGTCCAGCCTGCTCCCCGGCATCGACGGCCGGAAGATGAGCAAGTCCTACGACAACCACATCCCGCTGTTCCTGCCGGAGAACAGGCTCAAGAAGCTGGTGCGGCGCATCCCCACCGACTCCACGCCGGTGGAGGACCCCAAGGACCCCGACACCTCGGCCGTGTTCCAGCTGTTGGAGCACTTCGCCGACGCCGAGCGCACCGCGGCCGTCCGCAAGCGCCTGGAAGAGGGCGGCATGGGCTGGGGCGAGCTCAAGAACGAGCTGTTCGAGGTCCTCAACACCACCTTCGGCCCCATGCGCGAGCGCTACGACGCGCTGATGGAGCCCGACAGCGACCTCGACGCGATCCTGGCCGCCGGGGCCGAGCGCGCGCGGCGGCGCGCCCGGGCCACCCTGGCCAAGGTCCGCGCCGCCATCGGCATCGACTGAGGCGCCCTCAGGCGGCGACCACCGGCTCGCCCTGCAGGACGACGCCCCCGGCGGACAGCTCCCGCAGGGCGGCGTCGGTGGTCGCGCGGGACACCCCCGCCGTCAGGTTCAGCAGCACCCGGGTGGAGAACCCGGCCGCGGCCGCGTCGGCCGCCGTGGCCCGCACGCAGTGGTCGGTGGCGATGCCCACGACGTCCACCTCCGTGACCCCGTGCGCGCGCAGCCACTCCTCCAGGGGCCGGCCGTCCTCGGCCGTGCCCTCGAAGCCGCTGTAGGCGGCGGTGTAGGCGCCCTTGCTGAACACCTCCTCCACCGGCGCGGTGTCGAAGGCCCGGTGGAACTCGGCGCCCTCGGTGCCCACCACGCAGTGCGGCGGCCAGCTGTCCACGAAGTCCGGCTCGGCGGAGAAGTGGCCGCCCGGGTCCACGTGGTGGTCGCGGGTGGCCACCACGTGGGCGTAGGAGTCCCGGTGCGCGGCGATGTGGGCCGAGACCTCCCCGGCCACGGCGGCGCCGCCGGCCACCCCCATGCTGCCGCCCTCGCAGAAGTCGTTCTGCACGTCCACGACGATCAGTGCCCGCTGTGTTCTCTCTGTGCTCTGTGCGTCCGGTGCGCTCATCACGGCCTCCCCAGGAACTCGGTGGGCAGCGCGGGCTCCCCGCGCGACATCCGGCGCGCCGCGGCCGGCAGCTCGGCCAGCGACCGGGCGTGCCGCTCGCGGGCCGCCTCCAGCGGCTCGGCGCCCACGACCTCGCCGCCCTCGACCAGCCGGCGCAGCAGCGGCCGCAGCCCGGGGCGCGGCTCGGGGTCGTGGTCGTGCACCATCTCGGCGGTGGCGGTGCCGTCGTCGCCGACCGCGCGCGAGGCCCATTTGCGCCCGCCCTTGCTCGGCTTGCCGACCGACCGCTTGGCGACCGGCTCCAGCGGCACCCCGTCCCCGGTCCCGCGGGCCCGGGCCACCAGCTTGTACACCAGCGAGGCGGTGGGCGCCCCGGAGCCGGTCACCAGCGCGGTGCCCACCCCGTAGCCGTCCACCGGCGCGATCGCCAGCGCCTGGATGGCGTACTCGTCCAGGTCCCCGGTGACCACGATCCGGGCGTCGGAGGCGCCCAGCCCGTCCAGCTGGCGGCGGACCCGCGCCGCCTCGGCGGCCAGGTCGCCCGAGTCCACCCGCACCCCGCCCAGGCCGGTCCCGGCCAGCTCCACCGCGGTGCCCACGCCGCGGGCGACGTCGTAGGTGTCCACCAGCAGGGTGGTGCCCGGGCCCAGTGCGTCCAGCTGCGCCTGGAAGGCGTGCCGCTCGCTGTCGTGCAGCAGGGTGAAGGCGTGCGCGCTGGTCCCGGCGGTCGGGACGCCCCAGCGGCGGCCCGCCTCCAGGTTGGAGGTGCTGGCGAAGCCCGAGATGTAGGCGGCCCGGGCCGAGGCCACGGCGGCGCCCTCGTGGGTGCGCCGCGACCCCATCTCGATCATCGGCCGCCCCTGGGCGGCCACGGCCATCCGGGAGGCCGCCGAGGCGATCGCGGTGTCGTGGTTGAACACCGACAGCGCCAGGGTCTCCAGCAGCACCGCCTCGGCGAAGGTGCCCTCGACGACCATGACGGGGGAGCCGGGGAAGTAGCACTCGCCCTCGCCGTAGCCCCACACGTCGCCGGTGAAGCGGTAGTCGGCCAGCCACTGCAGGGTGGCCTCGTCCACCACCCCGGCGTCGGAGAGGTAGTCCAGCTCGGCGGTGCCGAAGCGGAAGTCGCGCAGCGCCTCCAGGAACCGGCCGGTGCCGGCGACCACGCCGTAGCGGNCGAACATCTCGAAGACGGCCCGCCGGTGCGCCGCGCCGCTGCGCAGGGCCCCCTGCAGCATGGTCAGCTCGTACCGGTCGGTGAGCAGGGCGCTGCTCGCGTGGTCGGTCATGGGCATCCAGACTAGTTTGTGTCTCTCGGTACCAAAATAGCGGTGCCGTGCGGTGGGGCCGCGCAGTGGGACAATGGAGCCGGTACCGCCGGTAGAGCGTGAGAGGTGAGCGACCCATGGGGACCGCCCCGGCACCGGTCGAGCAGGAACGGCCGGAGGCCGACGAGGACGTGCGACCCGACACGCCGTGGGTGACGATCGTCTGGAACGACCCGGTGAACCTCATGTCCTATGTCACCTACGTCTTCCAGACCGTCTTCGGCTACCCCAGGGCCAAGGCGCACAAGCTGATGCTGGACGTGCACCACAAGGGGCGCGCCGTCGTCTCCAGCGGCTCCCGCGAGGAGATGGAGCGGGACGTGTCGGTGCTGCACGAGTACGGCCTGTGGGCGACACTGCAGCACGACGAATAGGGTGGCCGGATGACCGACGGATTCCGTGCCGTGCGCGGCGGCGTGCGCATCCGCCTGGACCGCGACGAGGCCGCGGTGCTGCGCTCGATGGCCGCGCTCGTGCTGGAGCTGGTGGATCCCCCCGAGGACGGGGGCGACCCGCTGGAGGCCCTGGTGGGCATCGGGGGCGCCTCCCGCACGCCTGAGGACCCGGTGCTGGCCCGGCTGCTGCCGGACGCCTACACCGGCGACCGCGAGGCCGCCGGGGACTTCCGCCGCTACACCGAGGGCGACCTGCGCCGGCACAAGCGGGAGAACGCCGAGGCGGTGATGGCGGGGCTGGAGGGCCTGGGCCCCGGCGGCGGCGAGCTGGTGCTGGACACCGGCGACGCGCACGCCTGGCTCAAGGCGCTCAACGACGTCCGGCTGGCGCTGGGCACCCGGCTGGGCGTGGAGGAGGACGGCGGCGCCACCCGGGTGCGCGCCGAGGCCGCCTCCGACCGGGCCGCGCTCGGCGTCTACGAGTGGCTCGGCGGGCTGCAGGAGACCCTGGTCCAGGCCCTGACGGGGNGGGGGGGCGACTGGGGCGGCCGGCGGCACGGCCCGCCGAAAAAGTCATACCCAGTGAGTGGGTAGGGATAATTTCTCGGCTACCCTGAGGGCCATGCTGAGGATCAACCGGGAGATCCGCGACAGGATCGTCGCGCACGCCCGCCGCGACCACCCCGACGAGGCGTGCGGCATCGTGGCCGGCCCCCTCGGGTCCGACCGGCCCGAGCGCATGGTCGAGATGGCCAACGCGGAGCGCTCGCCCACCTTCTACCGCTTCGACTCCAAAGAGCAGCTGAAGGTCTGGCGGGAGATGGACGACCGCGACGAGGAGCCCGTGGTCATCTACCACTCGCACACCGCGACCGAGGCCTACCCCTCCCGGACCGACGTCTCCTACGCCTCCGAGCCCGGCGCGCACTACGTGCTGGTCTCCACCCGCGACCCGCACACCGCCGAGTTCCGCTCCTTCCGGATCACCGGCGGCGAGGTCGCCGAGGAGCCCGTGGAGATCGTCGAAGGGCGGGCCGGGGGCGGGGAATCCGCCGGGGCCTAGCGCCGTTGACGCCGGTGACGACGACCGGGACCACACCAGAGAACGGAGACACCATGGCCACCGAGGTCCGCATCCCCACGATCATGCGCAACCTGACCGACGGCGCCAAGGCCGTCGAGGGCAGCGGAGCCACCCTCGCCGAGCTCATCGACGACCTGGACCGCCGCCACCCCGGGCTGGGCGACAAGCTCGTCCAGGACGGCAAGCTGCGGCGGTTCGTCAACATCTACCTCAACGACGAGGACGTGCGCTTCCTCGGCGGGATCGAGGCGCAGGTCGCCGACGGCGACACCGTCACCGTGCTTCCGGCGGTCGCCGGCGGCATGCGCTAGCCGCCATGCGCCACGACTCGCTCCTGGACTCCCTGGGCGGCACGCCGCTGGTCGGCCTGCCCGCCCTCTCGCCCGCCCCCGACGTGCGGCTGTGGGCCAAGCTGGAGGACCGCAACCCCACCGGCTCCGTCAAGGACCGGGCGGCCCTCTTCATGGTCGAGCAGGCCGAGAAGGACGGGCTGCTCACGCCCGGCTGCACCATCCTCGAGCCCACCTCGGGCAACACCGGCATCTCCCTGGCCATGGTCGCCCGCCTGCGCGGCTACCGCATGGTCTGCGTGATGCCGGAGAACACCTCGGCCGAGCGGCGCCAGCTGCTGCGGATGTGGGGCGCCGAGGTGCACTCCTCTCCGGCCGAGGGGGGATCCAACGAGGCGGTGCGGGTGGCCAAGCGGATGGCCGCCGACCACCCCGACTGGGTCATGCTCTACCAGTACGGCAACCCCGCCAACGCCCGCGCGCACTACGAGACCACCGGCCCCGAGCTGCTCGCGGACCTGCCGGAGATCACGCACTTCGTGGCGGGGCTGGGCACCACCGGCACCCTCATGGGGGTGGGGCGCTACCTGCGCGAGCACCGGCCCGACGTGAAGATCGTCGCCGCCGAGCCGCGCTACGGCGAGCTCGTCTACGGGCTGCGCAACCTGGACGAGGGGTTCGTCCCCGAGCTCTACGACGCCGAGGTGCTCACCACCCGCTTCTCGGTGCCCTCCGACGCGGCCCTGCGCCGCACCCGGCAGCTGCTGGAGCGCGAGGGCGTCTTCGCCGGGATCTCCACCGGTGGGGCACTGCACGCCGCGCTGGCCATGGCCGACAAGGCGGCCAAGGCCGGCGAGCGGGCCGACATCGCCCTGGTCATCGCCGACGGCGGGTGGAAGTACCTGTCCACCGGCGCCTACGAGGGCACCCTGGCCGAGGCCGAGGAGCGGCTGGAGGGCCAGCTCTGGGCCTGAGCCCGCACCCGGGTGGCGCGTTCCGAACATCGTTCGGTTCAATGGGGCGCATGTCACGCTTGGACCGCGCCACCCGGGTCGCCGCCGGCGACGACGGGCGCCACCGCGCCGACCTCGACCCCGGCTTCCTCATCGGCACCGCGCTCAACGGCGGCTACCTGATGGCCGTCATGCAGCGCGCCGCCCTGCAGCGGGCGCCCGGCCACCCGCACCCGGTCGCCTCCTCCTACCACTTCCTGCACCCCGCCTCCCCGGGGCCGGCCGAGGTGGTCACCGAGGCGCTCAAGACCGGGCGCACCGTCACCTCGCTGCGCACCACCCTGCGCCAGGGCGGGCGCGACCTGGTCACCGGCACCATCGCCGCCGCGCGCCTGGACCCCGGCGCCGAACCCGACTACGCCGGGCCCGCCCCGGCCGTGCCCCCGCCCGAGCGGTGCCGCCGGTTCGACCCCCGGCGCAGCGTCACCGGCGAGGAGGGGTTCATCGGCCGGCTGGAGCAGTACTACACCGAGGACTCCTGGAAGGCCCTGACCGGCAAGGTCGAGGACCCGGTCCCCGAGCTCAGCGGCCACCTGGCGCCCGCCCCGGCCGAGGGCGCGCCCGCCGACCCGGCCGACTTCCTGCCTGTGGCGGTGGACGCCACCCCGCCGGTGGTCACCGTGCTCGACTCCTGGAGGTGGGCCCCCACCGTGGAGCTCACCTGGCACATGCGCGCCGCCCCCGAACCGGGTCCCCTGGCCTTCCGTGCCCGCAGCCGGCTCGCCGCCGGGGGCTGGTTCGACGAGAGCGTGGAGTTGTGGGATGTGAAGGGGCGGCTCGTGGCGCAGGGGCGGCAACTCGCCCGAAACGGGCGCTGACCCCCGTTTATCGCCTTTGAGCAGGAAAAACGTGGAGTGTTCGGCTCTGGGAACAGGTCACATGTGATCCAGGCCGCGTGAGACGCGGGCCACATTCGGTACCACCGCAGCGGTCATTGGGGTAGACCCGTAACACGGAGAACATGGAGACGCCCGGCTCGGCGCCGCCGCGCTGGTCTCCGCGGAGGCATTCCACCCGAAAAGGCAAAAGCGACGTGCGACTCACCATCATCGGATCCTCGGGGAGCTTCCCCGGCCCGGCCAGCCCCGCCTCGTGCTACCTCGTGGAGGCGGACGGATACCGCCTGCTCCTCGACCTCGGCAACGGCGCCCTCGGAGCGCTCCAGAAGTACACCGACATCTACGGCATCGACGCCGTCTACCTCAGCCACCTGCATGCCGACCACTGCTTCGACCTCTGCTCCTACTGGGTCGCGCGCACCTACCCGCACGGCGGGCGCAAGCCCCGCATCCCCGTCTACGGCCCGCCCGGCGTCGCCGACCGGATGGCCGAGGCCTACGGGCTGGACCCCGAACCCGGCATGCGCGAGACCTTCGACTTCGTCGAACTCGCCCCCGGGGAGCTGAACATCGGGCCGTTCTCCGCGACCGTCGCCCGCGTCAACCACCCCGTCGACGCCTACGGGATCCGCCTGGAGCACGCCGGGTCCACCCTGACCTACAGCGGTGACACCGCCACCTGCGAGGAGCTCACCGGCCTGGCCCTGGACACCGACCTGTTCCTGTGCGAGGCCTCGTTCCACGACCACCACGACAACCCGCACGGGGTGCACCTGACCGGGGCCGAGGCCGGTGCGCACGCCGACCGGTCGGGGGCCCACCGCCTCGTGCTGACCCACCTGGTGCCCTGGAACGACGACGAGCTCACCCTCCGCGAGGCGCGCAGCGCCTACGAGGGGCCCGTGGAGCTGGCCCGGCCCGGCGCCGTCTACCGGATCGGCGTGGAGGCCGGAGCGCTGGACGCGGTCGGATGACCTGAGGACGGGGTGTTCTGCGGGCCGTCTCCGGTCCGCGGCCGCGCCCTAGTCCAGCAGGCCCTCCGCGGTGGCGGCCGCGGCCTCCATGGCCGCGCCCCCGTCGCGCTCCAAGGTGTCGCTGTTCGCCTGCACGGTCACCAGCAGGCCCGGCAGGTGCAGGCGGACCCGGGAGAACCGCTCGCCCGGCCGCCACTCGGCGAACCCGCCCAGCGCGGTCAGCCGCTCGGTGGTGAAGTAGGCCTGCGAGCCCTCCGCGGCGGCCTCCTGCACGGCCGCGGGGACCTCGCCGGCGTGCTCGACCCGGCTGCCCTCCGGGGACAGCGACACGAGCACCACCGCGCTGCCGTCGCCGCGGTCGAACCCCGCCCACGAGCACTCCAGGGCGCTCTCCCCGCGCACCTGGGTGAACTGGGCGTCCTCGGGGGCCAGCTCGGCGAACGCCTCGGTGTCCTCCGGCAGCCCGGCCTCCTCGCAGGTGCCGGGCACCTCCACCGGCTCGGCCCCGGCCGGGGGCCCGGCCTCGTCCGCGGTGCCCTCCGGCGCCACCGGCTCCCCGCCGAACGCCTCCCAGGCCGGGGCCGCGTCCGCGGACCGCGCCGGCGAGTCGGAGGCCGGCCCCGGCGGGGGGTCCGCCTCCCCGGCCGCGCAGCCGGAAGCGGCGAGCGCCAGCGCCCCGGCGGCCAGTGCCCTGGGAAGCTCGATCATGGCCCCAATGGTGCCAGAGATCCGCGCGACCGGACCCGGGCCAGAAGATAGTCTTCGGAGCATGGCTCGACCCGACGGACGCGCTCCGAACCAACTCCGCCCCGTGAACATCACCCGCAACTGGCTCCGCCACGCGGAGGGCTCCGCGCTCATCGAGTTCGGTGACACCCGCGTCCTGTGCGCCGCCACCGTCGAGGAGGGGGTGCCGCGCTGGCGCCGCGGCACCGGCGAGGGCTGGGTGACCGCCGAGTACGCGATGCTGCCCCGCTCCACCGACACCCGCGGCGCCCGCGAGTCGGTCAAGGGCAAGATCGGCGGCCGCACCCACGAGATCTCCCGCCTGGTCGGCCGGTCGCTGCGCGCGGTCGTCGACTTCAAGGCCATGGGCGAGAACACCATCACCCTCGACTGCGACGTGCTCCAGGCCGACGGGGGCACCCGCACCGCGGCCATCACCGGCGCCTACGTCGCCCTGGCCGACGCCGTCAAGCACCTGCGCAAGCGGCGCAACCTCAAGAACAACCCGCTGTCCGGCTCGGTGGCCGCGGTCAGCGTCGGCATGATCCAGGGCCAGCCCCGCCTGGACCTGAACTACCTGGAGGACTCGGTCGCCCAGACCGACATGAACGTCGTCGTCACCGGCGACGGCAGCTTCGTCGAGGTGCAGGGCACCGCCGAGGGGGCGCCGTTCGACCGCGCCGAGCTCGACGGCCTGCTGGACCTGGCGGTGGGGGGCTGCGCCGAGCTGACCGAGCTGCAGAAGAAGGCCCTGGCCGGATGAGCGGGCGGCTCCGACTGGTGCTGGCCACCAGGAATACCAAGAAGGTCCCCGAGATGGCGGCCATCCTGGCCGAGGCCGGGGTGGACGCCCACGTCGTCGGGCTCGACGAGCACCCCGGGGCCCCCGAGGTCGCCGAGACCGAGCCGACGTTCACCGGCAACGCCCTGCTCAAGGCGCGGGCGGTGGCCGCCTCCACCGGGCTGCCGGCGGTCGCCGACGACTCCGGGCTGCGCGTGGACGCCCTGGGCGGCATGCCGGGCGTGCTCTCGGCGCGCTGGTCCGGCCGGTTCGGCGACGCCTCCGGAGACAAGGACCTGGCCAACCTGCACCTGGTGCTCGACCAGCTCGCCGACACCCCGGACGAGCGCCGCGGGGCCGAGTTCGTCGCCGCCGCCGCGCTCGTCGTGCCCGGGGGAGAGGAGACCGCGGTCGAGGGCGTCATGCGCGGGAGCATCATCCGCGAGCCGCGGGGCGCCAACGGGTTCGGCTACGACCCCGTGTTCGTCCCCGAGGGCGGGGACCGCACCACCGCGGAGATGGCGGCCGAGGAGAAGAACGCCATCAGCCACCGGGGCAAGGCCTTCCGCGCCTTGGCCGAGGAGATCCGCAGGATCTCCTGAGCGACGGCTCTCCAGAGAGACGACCCGGAAGACGCTTCAGACAGGGCCGCCCCGCCACACCGGCATGGGGCGGCCTTCGTCCGCCACCTCCCGTGCGGCGCGGGCCAGCAGGCGGGTGGAGTCCAGCACCGGCAGCGGGGACGCCTCCGGCGGCAGGAGGATCGGGATCTCGGTGCACACGAGGGCGACCGCATCACAGCCGTCCCGGGCCAGGCGCGCGACGATCTCCCCGAAGGCGGTGCGGGTGGAGTCCTTGAAGACGCCGTGGACGAGTTCACCGAAGACGGCCTCGTGAACGAACGCCCGGTCGTCCGAGTCCGGGATGCCGGCGTCGATCCCCTTGGCCTTGAGCGCGCGCGGGTAGACCGGCCCTTCCATCGTGAACGCGGTCCCGAGGACGCCCACCTTGCGGTGGCCCTGCCGGGCGGCGCGGTCGGCGACGGCGTCGGCGATGTGCAGGCCGGGCAGGGGGAGCGCCGGCCCGGGGGACTCCAGCGCGAGGTGGGCGGTGTTGTCGGGGCAGACGAAGAAGTCGGCCCCGGCGGCGGCGAGCCGCTCGACGCTCACCGCCAGGACCTCCTTCACCGCGGCGTGGTCGCCGCTGTTCCAGGCGGGCATGGTGCGGCCGAACGCGATGCAGTCCAAGGAGACGTCCGGATGCATGTCGGCCCGGCCGTCGGCGCCGTGGCAGAACTCCCGGAAACAGAGGGACGCGCCTTCGGCGCTGTGGGCGAGGATGCCGAGATGCTTCATCGGTGCCTCCTGAACGGTGCCGTGAGCAGCGGGAAGCCGGGTCGGGAAAGGGGACGGCCAGGGGGGTGCCCGTTCCGGGAGCGTAACCCGCGGGGGACGGAGGCTGTGATGCGGCGCACGGCGCGTCTTGGACGGGAAGGCCCCGGGGGTCCGGTAACGTTGTGCGGGTCGCCGCGCCGAAGGGCTTCGGGGCAGCTTCGCAAGAGGCGCCTGGAGACTCCCGGAGGCTCAGGCGACACGTCCTCTGGAAAGGCGTTCGAGGCACCGCCTCGGATGTGTATCCTGGAGGACGAGCGGCCCACCGAGGTCCGAACACCCGCGAGAGCGGGTGGGCGATCGGGGCCGCATCTCACCGAGGACACTCTGCCCGCTGAGCGGGCGTCTTCCGAATCCGATCCGGTGTCGGCGCCGTGTGCGCGGACGGGGGAACGGTCCGCGGGAGAAGCGGAGAGTCCCAGGGAAATGCGAAACCCGCCGATTTGGCGGAAATGAGCGGCCCTGATAAAGTGGGAGCACAACAAAGCGGAAAGCCGCCTCTAGCGGAAA
>NZ_ANAD01000068.1 GCF_000341245.1 Nocardiopsis halophila DSM 44494 | reverse complement strand
GGCCAGCTCGCACAGCACCCGCCCCGCACCCGGGGCCAGGTCCTCCGAAACGGCTCCGTCGGCCTCGGCGAGCACACCGCCGATCCCGGCCCGGATCCGCGCCGCGCGCGAACCCGCCGGGATTCCGGGGTGCCGCTGATCTGCCATACACCCATTATGAACCACCCGCCACCATTTTTGGAGCCCCGGTAGAAGATTCCCCGAAGAAATTCACGGAAGCACGGGTTTCCCAGGTCAGGACACATATTGATCATGGGCGAAGGGTGCTGGACTATTGCCCGGCAAAGATGCCCTGGGGGCTCGGTCGCTTCCCGCGGAAAGCCGCCCTGGAAACAAGATCTCTTTCCCTTTCCAAGGGGGTCCTGGAATCAGGGAGAGTCGCCTGCGCCAGAGCGCCTGGGCGGGCGCAGGCTTGCCCGTTCCAGGGCGGGCTGGAGACAGGGACCGATGCGTTTCCAATCCTCTTTGGCCACCTCGGTATCCGCACTACGGCGGTCCCCGGCTGGCCTCGAGAACTCAAGGGAACTCGCCAGCACCAGCTACCGCGACAGCGTCAACGGAATAGTTCAATTCCTTACTCACCCTTGGGGCAAGGAATGGCGAACCGCATCTGTGTAGGAACAGCAGAGGAATCTGGATTGCCTAGGTCAGGGTTGTCCATTTTCGGCTATGGGGGAGACTGCGTCGACCAACGAAGTGTGTTCGCAGGGGGAGGATAGCCGGAGCCTCTGCAGACTCTAATGGAGAGGTCAAGCCATGCCTACAATGCTGTGAAGTCTGCCGTTCTGTACACGGCCAGCGACAATAGCTCCAGGTGCCTTGAAGAACATGCTCTCGTCGACGAGGGAAGCCTGTTCCTTCGCAAAAATTCCGCTGGCGATGCCTGTATCTTCGCTGATCGTGATGTTCTCTGAGCGGGTGCCGGTGTCACGATTAGCGGCGACCGCTTCTTGCTTGCCGTTCCTTGAGACCATTCCTGCGAACGACTTATCCAATTCAACTACTGATGTAGGATGGGCTTCGGTTTCACTCGGAAAGAAGTTGTATTCACGCTCTTTGCCCACTGTGTCGTACGCGGTGATGCGTGTGACAGGTGAAAGGTCTTCGTTCGACCCATTTGTGGACAGTCCTGTGGTGTGTTTTAGCATCAAGGAGTCGGAACTGGCGTGAATTACGGAAAGGATGTCGCGGCCGTCCAGTTCATCCGTGAAAATTGGATCTCCTTTTTCGCTGTCCAGGACGACCGGGGAGTACGGTGTCCGAACAATAATCGACTCGGGGCCGGCCTCGGCGCTGATGATCTGGGAACTTTCTTGTCCGCGCTCCCAGTGCCCGGTACTATTCGACTCTATTTCCGCAGGCTTTGACCAAGCGGAGTCCTCCTCTGCGGCGAGAGTCCTCCCCCATTCCTCCTCCCCAGAGAACTCATCATAGGCGCTTATACTGCTGCGATCGTTCCCATCGACGGAGCAGAGCGTGGAGACGATGAACTTGTTCTGGTCCGTAGCGATGAGGTTGGCAGCATCCCCTTCGCGCCCTCGAAAACCGCAGCGTCCACCGAAGTCTTTGCTCCAGAGCAGCTCATTGGAAATCAGATCTCTCGCCTCTATAGCGGCTCCGTCACCTTTGGGCTCGAGGGTGACGAAGGCGTTAGCCGTATTGGTGGCCGATTCAAGGGCGGGATCCTGCAGCGAAACCTGGGCCTCCCGTTGTTCGCGGACCTCTCCAGTTGCGGTGTCAAGGACATAGACCTCAACTGATTCTCCCGCTCTCCAGGGGAAGAATCCGCTTTTCTGATGCCAGATCACAGTTGTCCGCCGATCCGGCGACATCCAAACTCTGCCATCCCCTTCATACCGGAAATGCCATGCAGGTTTCCCGGTCGAGGTATTGAGTGCTAGAAGCCCGATCCCTCCATCATGTCCTTCCGTGCGAAAAATAGCACCAGAAGGCGTGGACCATGCTTCTTGTATAGAAGAGACAACATCGTCATCCCACTCCCAAGATAGAGTACCAAGGGTTTTCGGGGGAGAAGGTATACGTCGATCAGACGAAGTCGCTCTCTCGATGGAATTCCGGTCGGAGTAGTGCCAGCCGAGGAACGCGATGATCAAAATAGAGAGAGTGACTGAAGTAACGGTGACTACGAGTTTCGGTCTCATCTTCAAAGACAATTGGAATCGCCCTATTTTCCAGCCAGATCGCGGTAGGCGGTGAGGGGGTCGACACCGCCACCCACGATGCCGGATGTGAGGTCGTATTCTCTATCGTAGGCCGTATCGTAGGAAGCGAATCTGTCGCCCATGCTGAGTTCGTTTCCTCCTTCAGCGTTTTCGAGCCATTCCCCGTAGATTCTTCCGTAAGTGTCCTTGAAGTCCCGGTCCACGCCGCCCTTATGACGAAAATGGTCACCATCAAAAAGTTCGGCCTTCAAGCGCGGGTCGTTGGATACTTCTTCTGGAATGGGAACATCATTCTCGAGGAGAGCGTTCCCGAACATATACTGATTGTCGAGATAAATTTGCCCCTCGTTTTTAAGATCAACGTTCTTCAGCTCTTGGTCGATGGATTTGATCTCGTCCTTAAGATCCTTATTTACAACATCCATGATGCCTGTTTCCGAATAACCCTTGATGGTCGCATGTGCTGCACTCCCCCAGTCACTTTCCGGTGATCCTAGAAGGTCGATAGTGTTCATCCCGAGCTTGATGGCCAACTCTCGGGTCTTGAGCGTCTGCTCGAGGGCCTGTTTCTCCTCGCTCCCATTATTCTCGAACGCACCGACGAGTGCAGCATCGACCGAAGCCTGGAGGCGCGCAGAGGGGCCGACCCATTCATCGGGCTGCGCACCGCCCTCGTCAAGCACCGCACCGACATAGGAGTTGGCGTACTCCTGGGACTGTTTGTTTGCCGCATCAACGACACCCACGGCAGCGTCCGGGTTCGCGACCAATAGCTCTAGATATCTTTCACGTGCCTTGAGTGACGAAACAAGTTCGTATTCACCAGGCTCCTTGAGAGGATTATGGTCTGCAGCCGTACCATTGACCTGCTCATATCCGTAGTCTCCACCGGAATCCGCTAGACCGAAGTCCTCCAGGTAGATCGTGTAGACTTTGAACATTTCGTCGGCGAGCTCTGAGTTATGGACAGTAAATGCGGGATTCTCGTATCCCTCCACCTCTATCTCTGTGTCCTGGAGAGCTGAAAACAGGTCGTCGTTCCGGCCAATACTCTGCAGGAAGCTCGCCGTCGCCTTGCCTGCCATTTCTTGGGAATGGGGATCGTCGCTCTCGGCGAAGTCCGGGATCCAATCGAAGAGGCCGGCCACAGCTTCGCCATGATCTTCCCACTCATAGGTGAAGAGGCCTTCGAGGGCTTTTTCAGTGTCGACTTCGCCGACCGATGAACTCTCATATTCCCCGGTCAGAATAAGGTAGTTCGCGTTCTCGTTGAGCGAAGCACGGTCGAGAAGAACCTCAAATGATTTGCCGCTGGTCTCCGGATGGAGACGTGAAATGTCCTCGTTGTCGGCGATCTCGACGCCAATAGTATTCATCAGTCCGGCTGAGAATCCTGTGCCCCCCTCTAAACCCGGTGATGCACCCTCGATCAAGCTGGCCAGGTCATTCACGTCATTAGACCAATGGGCCAGCGACGTGTACCTGTCAGTTCCTTCAACGACTCTCTGCACGGAGCCAGGGAGGTCGTCGTACCCGTTACCTCCTAGGTCCTTATCCGAGGCGATGAGGATGGCATTTCCTACGCCGCCGCTCAGGGCCTCTACCTGTTCGTCTGTATAGCCGAGTTCTCGGAGGTGTTCGGGAATCGCAAGGATGCCGCCACTTGTCGGAGGTTTTTGGTCTTCTTTCAAGCCGGGCGGAGGCGGTACGGGCGGAACCTCCTCCAGTTCGGCCAGGAGATTGTCTACGAACTCACGTTCATCCTTACTCAGTTTTTTCCCGTCAGCTTGTAGCTGTGCGGCCTTCACTCCGAGGGCATCCAGAATGAGGAGGGCCTCTTCGTAGTCCTTTTGGGCTAGATCTCCATCCTCGATTCCTTCAACGATATTCTGCCCTACTTCTCGCCCCTTAGCCCCATCGATATCGATGGGGACAGAGTGGGTCCACTGCATGATATTGAAGGGGGCCCATTGCAGATAACCCTTATCCACCATGTACTGGACATCGTTGGCGCTTAGGTCATTTTTCGGGTCCTTCTTGAGGTCTTCTCCTCGGTCATCAGCGAGTTCTTTGAAGCGTTTCCATAGGTCCTGTGCCTCATCTGAAAGCTCGTCATGTTTGTCAACGAGCTCTTCGTATCTATCAAGCTCTTTGCCTTCGAAATCGGGAGATTCTCCTTGCAGTGGAGGGATCAGCCCAGACTGCTCCATCGCTGTCTTGTGCTGGTCGATGAGGTTCTGTCGTTGCTTTTTGAACCATTCAATGTTCGTAGCCCATCTCTCCATTACTCCTTTGAGATAGGACAGGTTCCACGCGACTTCTCTCCAGAGGTCGTCCTGGTACTCTCCGGAGTCCTTGATGTTGCTTGAAATCTGCTCTGTGAAGCTCATGGCTCCTGAGTCCAGCTCCGAGGTCAACGATCCGGAGTCACCGGTAATGCGATCACCGAATTCTGCAACGGTGTCGCCCCAGGACCGGACTGTCTCTGCTTCAGCAGGAGTATCCGGAGGATTGAAGTTGAAAGCGTTCATGTCGGTGCCTGCCTATTGAGTTTCAATGTTCTTGGGCTTGTTGACCGGACGGGTGATGCCGGGTTGGTCACCGACCTCGTAGCCGGTCGCGTTCTCGTAATCGGTTTCGGCCAAGTCGCGAGCGCCGGCCTGCATGTGTTCCGCGATGCGCAAGCCTCTTTCCTCGATTTCTGCGATCTTGTCGAGGATTCCGCTGTTGAGGTGTTTTTCGAACCCCGCCTTGACCTCCTCCTCGCCAGCTCCCGTTTTACATCCGCTGATCAGGCCCTCGTAGTCCTCCTTGAGGCCGACCATAGACTCCGCGAGGGTCTCTGCCTCGCTCCCTGACTGTTTCGCTTCGTTCGGATTTCCGCCTACCTCGTTGGACATTCAGTCTCCTGTTTCGATCACGTTTTTCGGGGTCGAGTTTGGAAGGAAAGCAGCTTGTGTTGAATTGGAAAGTCACGTTAGTCGTACTGCGAGGGGGTAGCCGTGCATCGATGCATCCAGTCGAGCTGTGAATAGTTCCTGCAGCCGATCGTCTTGCGCCGGGAGGCCATCCTCGCCGACCTCCACTCGGTACCACGCCTTTTCCGTCTGGAGGAGGGCCTCGTCCCGGTTGTCGTTCGGCATGTACTGGTGGAGCCTTCCCTCTCCGACGAGGAGGGGCGTGTCCTCGAAAGCCGTGCCGGATTCGTCCAGGGTCAGCAGGTGGGCTCCGGGGGTGGAAGCGTCGCCTGACGGGGTGGCCGCGGGCTCGGACCCCTCAGGGGTCACGATGACCGTTCCCCCTCCCCATACCGGGGCCCCTCGGATGTGCTGCCACTGGGTGCCGCCGGACATCAGGGTCGCGTTCATGACCGTGTCTCCGCTCTTGCGGACGGTGAGGGTCTCTCCTGCGGGGCCGGTCGCGGACTGGACGGGGGCCTGTTCCCGGACGTGCAGCTCCCCCTCGGGGGAGACCGTCCACTCCTCCGGGTTGCCGTTCTCGTCGAAGGGGACCGTGCCCTCCTGTTCCGGGGTGGCGGTGGGGTCGTCCATGGGGACCGACATCACCTGGAAGGAAGCGGCCTGTCCTTCGGCCGCCCGGGAGGCGAACCAGAGGCGGTCCCCCTGGATCACGGGGTCGGTCCAGACCTCGGCGGGCGGGGTCTCCAGGGACGCCGCCGACTCGTAGACCAGCTCGCCCTCCTCGTTCTCCACGAGCTGTGCGATCTGGACCGTCTGCGCCTCCGGGGGCGCGGACACGAAATAGTTCCAGTCTTCCGAGAACTGCGCCCACACCGGCAGGTTCGGCGCCATCGGGTCGACCGCCCCCTCGGGGAGCATGAAGGCGTCCTTCTCCTCGCCGGTCTCCGGGTCGAGGAACACCAGAGCCTGGTCCTGCTCCGGGTCGCCGCCCTCATAGCCGCGGTAGAGGAGGGCCAGGCCGGTGGGCGGCTCGGAAGACGGATCGTCCTTGCCCGAACCGCCGCCCCCGGTGGTCTCAGGGGTGCTGCACGCCGTGGCGAGGAGGACGGCGGTGCAGGCGACGGCGCAGGCGGCGGCGACGCCGCGCCGGTGGCTCCGGTGGCTCCGGTGGCGCCGGACAGCAGAACGGGGGCGGTGCAATGGGCGGGCCTTTCCTCGCGTGCGGGCAGGAGCGGCGGGCGGGGCAGGTCACTCGGGCGGGTCGCTCCAGGCCACCTGCACCTGCTCGGGCGGACGGCCCCGGCGGGCCAGTAGCGCGCGGCCCTGGGGGAGCTGACGGGACGCCACACCGTTGGCCAGCCGCCCCTCGGCCCGGTCGCCGGAGAACAGCACGCCGGGTGTCGACATGTCGCCGAGCGCCTGCAGGACCGGCTCGAACATCGCCCGCGACGTCCCGCCGGTCCGCCGGGAGGTGACCATGTGGAACCCGATGTCGCGCCCCTGCGGCAGGAGCTCGGCCAGCGCCGACAGCGGGCTGTTGCGCCCCGCCACCAGGTCCATGTCGTCCACGACGACGAAGATCTCCAGCCCCTTCCACCAGCTCCGCTCCCGCAGCTGCTTCGGGGTGACGTCCGGCCCGGGCAGCCGGTCGCGCAGCGACCCGGCCAGGTCGGCGGCGACCGCCTTGGTCTGGTCCGGCGACGTGCAGTACGCCAGCAGGTGCTCCTCGCCGACCAGCCCCAGGTGCGCCCGGCGGTAGTCCACCAGCACGATCCCGACCTCGGCGGCCGGCCGCTCGGCGATCTGCCGCAGCAGCGCCCGCAGCAGGGTCGACTTGCCGGTCTGCGGGTCCCCGAACACCACCAGGTGCGGGTCCTCGTCGAACATCATCCGCGCGGGCTCCAGGTCCCGCTCGGCCACGCCCATCACCAGGCTCTTGTCGTGGGCCCGCGCCCGGCCCCGGCGCTTGCGCGGCTTGGGCGCCAGCTCTGCCAGATCGACCCGGTCGGGCAGCGTGCGCACCTGCTGGACCGGCCCCTGCTTCCACCGCTTGGCGGCCCGGGAGACGAGGTCGCGCACCCCGTCGGCCAGGTCGGCGTCGTCGTCGGTGCCGTCGACGCGGGGCAGTGCGATGTGCGCCATGTTCTCGTCGGCGAGCAGCGCCCGGCCCTGCACCTCCTTGGGCAGCTCCTCGGCGAGCTTGCGGTCGATCCCCGAGTCGAAGGCGTCGGTGAGCCGGAACTCGATGCGCCCGCCGAACAGCGCCTGCAGGCGGCTGCGCACCTGGGAGCTCGCAGCCCCGGTGACCAGGGTGTGCACGCCCAGGGACGGCCCGCGCGAGGCGATGTCCATCAGTGCGTCGTCGGCGTCGTCGAACGCTTCGCGGACCGAGGCCCAGCCGTCGATGAGCAGGAAGACGTCGCCCACGAACCCGCTGGGGAGCCGCCCGTCGGCGCGGGCGCGGCGCATGGCGGCGGGCGAGTCCAGGCCCGCCTGCTGGAAGACGCGCT
Source organism: Nocardiopsis halophila DSM 44494 (assembly GCF_000341245.1). Lineage (GTDB taxonomy): Bacteria > Actinomycetota > Actinomycetes > Streptosporangiales > Streptosporangiaceae > Nocardiopsis_A > Nocardiopsis_A halophila. The sequence continues at coordinate 11,317 of NZ_ANAD01000068.1, read as the reverse complement.
CGCGCCGGTCCAGCTGTCCCCGCACGTCGGTGAGGATGCGGCGGACGCGTTCGGGGTCGGCCCGGCCCGCGACGCCGGCCACGTGCGGCAGCTCCTGGAACTGGGCGAGCCCGCCGCCGCCGAAGTCGATGGCGTAGACCCCCACCCGCCCGGGCGGGTACCGCCAGGCCAGGGAGGCGATGAGGGTGCGCAGCAGGGTGGACTTGCCGGTCTGGGGGCCACCGAGCACGATCATGTTGCCGTCGCCGCCGGTGAAGTCCAGCTCGGTGGGGACCTGCCGCTGCTCGCGGGGGATGTCGGTGACGCCGATGACCGCGGTGACCTCGGCGGGGTCGGGCTCCTGCGGCTCGGCCTCCGCATCGACGACCCGGTCCAGCGGCAGCGCCTCGGGCAGCGGCGGGAGCCAGACGGGCCGCACCGGCCGCGCCTGGGCCTCCACGATCCGGTCGACCGCGATCTGCAGGGTGGTGCGGGGCTTCTCCCCGCCGGAGGCCTGCGGCGCCTCCTCCTCGGCGCCGGCGAAGGGGTCGGCGAGCAGGGGCCGCAGGCCGTTGTAGGAGATGAGGGGGAGGACCGGGTCCTCCTCGGTCTTCGCCTCGGCGGGCGGGACGTAGGGCTGGGACACCATCGCGGCCTTGAACCGCTCGAAGACCGAGGTGTCGACCTTGAGGTACCCGGAGCCGGGCTCGGGCGGCAGGTGGTAGGCGTCGCCCACGCCGATGGCCTCGCGGCTCTCGGCCTCGGAGAAGGTGCGCAGGCCGATCCGGAAGGACAGGTGCGACTCCAGGCCCTTGATCTTGCCCGACTCCAGGCGCTGGGTCGCCAGCAGCAGGTGAACCCCGATGGACCGCCCGATGCGCCCGATCGCCACGAACAGCTCGGCGAAGTCGGGGTGGGCGGTGAGCAGCTCGGAGAACTCGTCGATGATGACGAGCAGGTGCGGCAGCGGCTCCAGGTCGGTCCGCCCCGAGGCCCGCGCCTGTTCGTAGGCGTGCAGGTTGGGCAGGTTCCCCGCGTCCTTGAGGAGCTGCTGGCGGCGGGTGAGCTCGCCGTACATGGCCTCGCGGAAGCGCAGGACCAGCCCGTCGTCGTCGGCCAGGTTGGTGATCAGCCCCGCGCTGTGCGGCAGCCGGTCGGTGTCGGCGAAGGTCGCCCCGCCCTTGAAGTCGACCAGCAGCAGCGCCAGCTGCTCCGGCGGGTGGTTGACCACCAGCGACGCCACCAGGGTGCGCAGCATCTCGGACTTGCCGGAGCCGGTGGCGCCCACCACCAGGCCGTGCGGCCCCATGCCGCCGAACGCCGACTCCTTCAGGTCCAGCAGCACCAGCGACCCGGCCGGCCCCACGCCGATGGGCACCCGGAGGAAGTCGCCGGTGCTCCGCGGCCGCCAGGTGCGGCGCGGGTCGAGCCGGGCGACGTCGGGCACGCCCAGGATCTCGGGCAGGTCGACGGTGCCGTGCAGCGCGTCGGCGCCGTCGGAGGCGGCCAGCCGCAGCGGCGAGAGCAGGTGCGCCACGGTGGTCAGCAGCGCCGCGCCGGCGCGGTCGGCGGTGCCCGTCAGCGGCGCCGCCTGGCCGGGCGCCCCGGTCTCGGGGTCCTGCTCGAGGGCGCCGTCGGCGGTGACGTTCAGCCGCAGGTCGACGTGTTCGGGCTCCTCGCGCCGGTCGCCCAGCAGCATGACGACGTGCACGCCCAGCTGCGCCAGGTCGGTGACGGGCGGTTCGGCCGAGAGCCCGGACAGCGCCGACTGGAACTCGCCGTCGACGACCAGGACCAGGCGCCGGGTGCCCGGGCCGGGCCGCGCGCCGCGGCGGCGCTGCAGGTCGACGGTGCGCTGCTCGATCTCGGCGGCGAGCAGATCGGCCATCTCCAGGGTGTTCCCGGCGACCAGGCGGGTGGTGAAGGCGGGGCCGCCGACGCCCTCCAGGCCGTCGGCGGCGTTGTGCGGCAGCCACTTGAGCCAGTCCCACTCGGCGAGCAGCCGGTCGTGGCGGACCACGCCCAGGCGCACGTCCTCGGGCGCGGAGGAGGCGGCGAGCTGGGCGGCCAGCGCGCGGGCGGCGTCGCGCCCGGCGGAGCGGTCGCCCACGATCGAGACCACCCCCAACTCTTCGAGGGGCAGGACGAGCGGTTCCTCGGGGACGTGCGCGTAGAGCTCGATCAGCTGGTCGGCCAGGCCCTGGCAGACGGGGTCGTAGGCGATCAGCGGGCTGGAGGTGTCCACCTTCAGGCTCAGCGGCCGGGCCAGGGGGCGGGTGCCGGTGCCGATGCGCAGGTGCAGGAAGTCGGGGTCGCCGGCGCGGCGCTCCCACCGGCGGGCGGGCAGCCGCACCGTCTCGGTGAGCAGTTCGGGCGCCGGGTGCAGGAACGCGCCGCCCGCGCGCTGGGTGGCCGCGACCTCCCGGACGGTCTCCCGGAGCCGGTCCAGGTACTCCACGTACCGCTCGCGCTGCTCGCGGATGCGCTTGCGCGGCCCGTTGTGCTGGGCGGTGAACATGACGATCCCCACCACGACGCTGGCGACCATGACCAGCGCGGCGGCGGCCGCGTACAGCGGGCGGTTGCCCATCGTGATCGCCATCAGCAGCGACCCCGACCCGCTGATCACCGGCATGATGATCATCGCGAACGAGCTGTTGGAGGGCGGGTTGTCCGGCAGCTGCGGCGGGGGCGCGATGACCAGCGGCTCGGTGCCCGGGTCGGGAACGGAGTGGCGCGCGGGGCGGTGGACCTGTGTTGTCGCCACGGCGAACTCTTTCGTGCACCTGGGAACGGAGAGGAACGGGATTGCTACGGTGATGATCCCGCAATTCGTCGCTTTCTCCTAATTCGCTGCGCACGGTCGGCGCAGGCCCGGCCACGGTGCGCACCTGCTCGTGTGCAAAGGATCGGACGGACGTGAGTGGTTACTGCCGCGTGAAGGTCGCGGGCCCGCAGCGCTGGGCCGACCTCGCGCTTCCCGGGACCGTCCCGGTGGCCGGCCTGCTCCCGCAGGTCATCGGGGTGTGCTCGCCGGAGGCCGAGGGCACCCGGCCGGCCGGGTGGACCCTGGTCGACGGCGCGGGCGTGCCGGTCCCGCCGGAGGGCACCCTGGAGTCCGCCGGGGTCGTGGACGGCGACGTGCTCACCCTGCGCCCGGTCACCGCGCCCGAGCGCCCGGCGCACGTGGACGACGTGCGCGGGGCCGTGGAGGACCGCGTCGACGAGGGCGGGGGCATCTGGGACCCCTCGGCCACGTTCGCCTTCGGCCTCCTCGTGGCCGGAACCGGCCCGCTGGCGATGCTCGGGGTGATGGAGTACCTGCGCCCCGCGGGCGGCAACATCGGCGTGGCCCTGGCCGGGGCGCTGTTCACCCTGGCGCTGACGGTGTTCGCCGGGCGGCGGGGGATGCGCACCGTCGCCGACGTGCTGCTGGGGCTGGCCTGCCTGTGGGGCGCGGCGACGGCGGTGCTCACGGTGCTGCTGGTCTCCGGGCCGCATCCGCCGGCGCTGGCCGCCTTCGGCTGCGCCGGCGCGCTGCTGGTGGCGGCGGTGGGCTGGGCCGTGGAGGAGTCGGGCCTGGCCTACGTGGCGGCGCTGGGGGTGCTCGCCGCGGCGGCCGGCGTGCTGGCCGGTGTGGGCATGGTCACCGACCCCGCGCAGGGGGTGCGGGCGATGGCGGTGGCCCTGGTGCTGGTGGTGGGCGCACTGCCGCGGGTGGCCCTGGCGATGGGCGGGCTCTCGGCGCTCGACTACGAGGTGCGGCACGCCGGCCAGGTGGAGACCGGGCGCTTCGAGGAGACGCTGACCTCCAGCGACCGGCTGCTGCACGGCCTGGTGCTGGGCGCGGCGGTGGCCACGGCGCTGACCGTGCCGCTGCTGGCGGTCGTCGGCGGCCGGGTGCAGGACGTGCTGCTGGCCGCGCTGGTGGCGGTGCTGATGGTGTTCCGCTCGCGGCTGTTCGACCGGGTCCGGCACGCGCTGCCGCTGCGCCTGGGCGGGACGCTGGGCCTGGGCGCGGCCGCGATCGGGGCCTGGGGCCTCCCCGCTGGTGCCGGCGCTGGGCCCGTGGCTGCCGGCGGCCACCCTGGCCGCGGGGGCGGTGCTGGCCCTGCTGAGCTGGGTCCGCCTGGCGGAGGTGCCGCGTGCCTCGCTGCGGCGGACGCTGAACGGGGTCGAGATCGTGGCGGTGATCGCGCTGTGCGCGGTGCTGGCCTGGGCGATGGGGCTGTTCGACCTGGTGGCGCGGCTGACCGGGTCCATCTGAGGGTCGGCCGCGCCACCGGGGACGGGAAACGGGGTCAGCCGCGGGTCCGCCGCCGGACCAGCAGCGGGGCCAGGGTGAGCGCGGCGCCGGACAGGGCGACCGCGGTCACGAACCACAGGCCGGGCCGGAAGGTCTCCAGCACAGCCTCGGGGTCGGTGGCGGCGCCGGCGCCGGTGGCGTGGTCGACCGCGACGATCGCCGTGGTGACCGCCAGCACCACCGCGCCCCCGAGCTGGCCGGAGGTCTGCACGAGCCCGGCCGCCAGCCCCTGCTCGTCGTCGTCCACCCCGGCGGTGGCCTGGGAGTTGACCGAGGGGAAGCCGAGGGCGAAGCCCACGCCGAGCAGCAGCGCGGTGGGCAGGATCATCGTGGCGTAGACGGGGTCGGTGTCCACCCGCAGGAACAGCAGGTAGCCGGCGGAGAAGGCGATCAGTCCGGCGGCGATCAGCCGGGGCGTGCCCAGGCGGTCGATGAGCCGGTCGGAGAAGAAGGCGCTCAGGGCCACCAGCAGGCCGGTGGGCAGCAGGGCCAGCGCCATCTGCAGCGGGGTCTGCCCCAGGGCCTGCTGCAGGTAGAGGGTGAGCAGGAACTGGAAGCTGGCGAAGGCCCCGAACAGCGTCATCATGGCCAGGTTGGCCCGGACCAGCGGGCCGTTGCGCAGGATGCCCAGCCGCACCAGGGGGTGGGCGGCGCGGCGCTCCACGGCGACGAAGGCGGCGGCGAGCGCGGCGGCCGCGGCGAACAGGCCGAGGGTCAGCGGGTCGAGCCACCCGCGCTCGGGGGCGGTGACCACCGTGTAGACGAGGACCAGCAGCGCCCCGGTGGAGGCGGCGGCGCCGGGCAGGTCGTAGCCGCCGGTGCCGGAGGGGCGGTCGCGGGGGATGAGGAGGTACCCGGCGATCAGTGCGGCGGTGGCGAAGGGGACCGGGAAGAAGAAGGTCCACTGCCAGCCCAGCCCGGTCATCAGCCCGCCGAAGACCAGCCCCGAGGAGAAGCCGCTGGCGCCGAAGACCGTGTACACCGACAGCGCGCGGTTGCGCTCGGGCCCTTCGGCGAAGTTGGTGGTGATGATGGACAGGCCCGTGGGGGCGGTGAAGGCGGCGGCCACGCCCTTGACGAACCGGGTGGCGATGAGCAGGGACGCGTTGTCGGTGAGCCCGCCCAGCAGGGAGGCCAGGGCGAAGGCGGCCAGGGCGGCGAGGAAGACGCGGCGGCGGCCCAGCAGGTCGGCGGTGCGGCCGCCGAGCAGCAGCAGGCCGCCGAAGCCCAGCACGTAGCCGGAGACGACCCACTGCAGCCCTGCGGTGCCCATCCCCAGGTCGGCGCCGATGGAGGGGAGGGCGACGGCGATCATCGACACGTCCAGGGCGTCGAGGAAGAGCGCCAGGCACAGCACGAACAGCAGGGCCCAGGTGCGCGCGGGCCAGCGCGGTGCGGTGGACGGGGGCGGCGGGGCCGCCGTGGCCGGGGAGGGCGGAGGTGCCGTTGCGGTCATGGACGGCGACTGTACATGCGCACGCATAAGATGTCGATGCATAAAATGCATGGACATTAAATGTGCGGGCATGTTAAGCTCCGCGCCATGAGCCCGACACGCGAGGCCGACCTCGTCGCCCGCTGGCGCGAGGTCCTGTCCTGCTACAGCGACCTGTCCTGCGCGCTGGATCGGGAGCTGCAGGATCGGCACGGCGTCGGGATGAGCGACTTCGAGGTCCTCGACCTGCTCATGTCCGCCGAGGACGGCAGGGTCCGCATGCAGGAGCTGGGCGAGCGGGTCTACCTGAGCCAGAGCGCGCTCTCCCGCTCGGTGGCCCGGCTGGAGAGGCGCGGCCTGGTCACCCGGGCGATGTGCGACCAGGACCGCCGCGCCCTCTTCGTCGCCTGCACCGACCAGGGCCGGGAGCTGCACGCCCGGGCGTGTCCGACCCACCGCGCCCTTCTGGAGCGCCGGCTGGGCGGGTGAGCAGCCGCAGCCGCCCGGTCACCGGGTCGGCCGGCTCCTCGGCGGTGGGGGTGCCGTCGAAGGCGCGCCGAACCGGAAGGGCGAGATCCCTATCACCGGATCGGGCTCGGCCGCGGCGGCGGCCGATGCGAGCGGGGGGCGGGTGTCCGGATCCGGCCGGGGGGAGCGGCGTGATCGTCGGTGGCGGTCGATAACCTCTGAGTGAGCCCCCGAGTGTGGCGCGTTACCCCAGAGAACCCAGGAGGAAACCGGTGGCCAACCATGTCGGTCTGACGGAGGCGGACGCCCTCGGCAAGGGCGGTGAAGAGCTCGGAGTCTCCTCCGAAGGGCTCTACCAGCGGCTGAACAACCTGATCCAGGACATGGAGCGGGACGGCGAATCCCTCCAGGGCAACGCCCTGCACAAGTTCCGCGAGGCCCGCAACGAGCTCACCCAGCGCTTCGACGAGCTCATGGGCTGGTGCCGCAACAACGGCATCAAGCTCAACGAGGGCCAGCGCGAGGTCTCCACCGTCGACCAGGAGTCCGGCGACCAGTTCGCCTCGGCGGGCAAGGAGGCCGGCGGCCTCTCCCGGCCGATCAACGCCTGAGCAGACCCCACCGTCATCCCCATCCCCTGAGGAGCCACCGACCGTGAGCAGTTTCGAGGTCTACGGGAACGTCTCCGGCCTGCAGGACCTGAGCGGCACCCAGCAGGAGCACCTGAGCCGCTTCAAGGCGATCATGGAGGACATCCGCACCCAGTCCGAGACCACCGTCAACAAGTGGGAGGGCTCGGGCAACGACCAGTTCAAGGCCAAGGCGGAAGAGTTCGACACCCAGTTCGCCGCCGTCAACGACGCCTTCGCCAAGGTCATCCAGGCCACCGACGACGCCGCGGGCAGCTACGGCCGACTGAGCAGCCGCCTGAACAACCTGTTCTGAGGGCGTCCGTGAGCCGCAGCGCCCCGCCCGTCCCCGCCCCGCCCGAACCGCCCGCCCCGCAGGAGGGGGGCCAGCGGGTCCCCGAGGCCTTCCACTTCACGCCCAACGCCGAGCAGTACGTGCTGCAGGCGGACGCGCTGCGCCGCCGGCAGCTGCGGGCCGCGATCCTGTACGGGTCCAGCCGCTACTGGCGCCGCCGCCAGGCGNTCGGCCCCGCCGTCATCGGCGGGCTCATCCTCATCGCCCTGATCTGCGGGGGCATCGCGGTGCACGCGGCGTTCCAGAAGCAGCAGGAGATCAACGAGGAGCGCCGGAACGGCGGCCAGAGCGGGCCGGTGTTCGGCGTCCAGTCGGGACAGGAGTGAGCGAACAGATGTCCGGGGGCACGCCGCCGTCGGCGGCCGCCGTCCGGGTGCCGGGGTTCCGGTCGCCGGTCCTGGCCTACCGGGGCCGGCAGGCCCGGGTGTTCAAGGCGGTCAACGAGCGCACCGGCGCGCCGGTGGCGCTGAAGGTGATGCACGACGCCGGGGGCTACGACGAGATCGCGCGCCTGCGCGACCTCGGGGGCGCCCGCGGCGTGGTCCCGCTGCTTGACGTCGCACGCGCGCAGACCGGCGAGCCGGTGCTCGTCATGCCCTTCCAGCCGGACGGCTCCTACGCCGACATCCTCGCCCGGAGCGGGCCGGTCGACCTGCCCGAGGCGGTGCGCGCCGGGCGTGCGGTGGCCGGGGCGCTCGCCGCGCTGCACGGCGGGGGGCTGCTCCACAACGACGTCGTGCCCGGCAACGTCCTGCGCTCGGGGACCTCGGCGGTGCTGACGGACTTCGGGTGGGCGGCGGCCCTCGGAGCCGCGCCGCCGCGCCTGCGCACCAGCTCCGAGCTGGTGTTCCACGCCCCGCCGGAGGTCCTGCGGGGCCGGGCGCCGGTTCCGGCCTCGGACGTGTACTCCCTGGCCTCGACCCTGTGGACGGTCATCGCCGGGCGGGTGCCCTTCGCCGACTGGGACGGTCGGAGCCCCGACCCGCGGGAGTACGCGCGCACCGCGCTGCGCGAGGCCGCCCCGGACCTGCCGCTCCCGGGGGTGCCCCGGCAGGTGAACGCCCTGCTGGTGGGGGCGATGGCCAAGGACCCGGCGGAGCGCCCGGCGACCCCGGCGGAGTTCGAGGAGGAGCTGGGCCGCCTGTGGTCGGTGGTCGGGACGGCGTACGGCTCGGTCACCCCGGCCGGGGGCTCGGCCTCGGGAGCCGCGCAACAGCCGCGTCCGCTGTGGCGGGGCGCGGAGGCCTCCGCCCCGGCCCCGGCAGAGCGGCCGGCCGCGCCGCGTCCGGAGCCGTCTGAGGGGCGGTCTGCTGCGGACGCCTGGTCGACTGCGGAGCCGTCCGCTGGGCCTGGGGCTGTGCCGTCGGCTCAGTCGTCTCGGCCGGTGCGGCAGGACGGGGAGTCTGCCGCGCCTTCTGGTGGTCAGGTCCCGATGGACCCCCGCTCGGGTGGGGACGCGCCTGCTCCCTCTGCGCCGGTGGGGCAGCCGGGTCTGCCGGGCTCAGAGCCGTCCGCCGGGCCTTCCGGCGGTCGCACGGCGACAGATCCCGGGTCCGGAGGGGAAGCGCCTGCGGCGTCCGCTCCGATGGAGCGGCCGACTGCGGAGTCCGCTGATGGGCCTGGAGCCGTGCCGCCGGCTCAGCCGTCTGGGCCGGTGCGGCGGGATGCGGAGTCTGCCGCGCCTTCTGGCGGCCAGGCTCCGGTGGACCCCCGGTCGGGCGAAGTCCCTGCCACGGATGCGTCGGTTCCCGAGCCCTCGGCGAAGGCCGCTGACGAGAGTGCACCTGCGCCTTCGGCGGACCACGCGCCGTCGGGGGAAGTCCCCGAGGCCCCGCCCTCCCCGGTTCCCTCGATCACGCCGGCTTCGGCGGAGCACCGTGGTCCCGCGGTCGTCGATCTCGGGCTGACCGCGGAGTTCCGGCGCAGGGGGCCGTCGCGGCCTCCGCGCAAGGTCGGGCGGCGTCCCAAGTCCAAGCCCGTACCGGGGATGGAGGACGGTGGCGCCGACGGCGCGGGACAGGTGGAGGCGCCTCACGCGAGCGGGGCGCCGGCCGCCCCGCTCGACCAGGCCCGTGTCCTCTACACGCAGCAGGCCTGGCAGCGCCTCGAAGGATGGACCGGCGGCCCCGACACCCCGCGCCTGCCCGGGACGGGAGACGGGCGCGCGGACCGGGACACGGACGCCCCCGGCCGCGGTGCCCCTGACGGCCCCGTCGCTCCCGACGGTCCGGCGCGGCCGCGCTGGCGGCGGCACCTGCACATCGGCGCCGCGGCGGCCTCCGTCGTCGTGCTCGCCTGCCTGCTGGGCGCCGGCAGCATGGCGCGCCCCGGGCCGGGCGTGACCGCGGCCGGCGCGCAGACCACCGACTCGGCCGCCGGCTCCTCCGAGAGCGGGCGGCCCGAGGAGGACCGGAAGAAGCCCGACGAGAACAAGGGGAAGGACGACGGCGGGAAGAAGGGCGGCGGGGAGCCGCGCGCCCCGGAGCCGCCCGGCGGGGTCGCCCTGAAGGACGGCCTCACCAGCGTCGAGGTCACCTGGAAGGACGCCTCCGGCGGCACCGCCCGCTACTTCGTGGTCGGCGGCGTCATCGACGCACCGCCCTCCACCCTGGCCCGCACCGGGCCCGGAGTGCAGAGCGCGCAGGTCGACACCGCGAGCGAGACGGCCGAGTACTGCTTCACCGTCGTGGCCGTCGACGGTCGTTCCTCCGCCGCCGACGAGGTCTGTACCGACCGGGCCGGTGCGCGCGCTCAGGCGCAGGCCGAGGCCGAGCGCGAGCGCCAGGAGGAAGAGGAGGCCGCGCAGGAGGAAGAGGAGAAGGAGGAGTCCTCCTCGGAGTCCGACTCCGACTCCGGCTCTGAGGAACCGGAGACTCAGTGGCACGAGGGCAGCCCCCCGCGGCCCACCGCCGACTCCTCCGGCTGACACAGGACACGCCGTCACCGCACACGGGGACGGCCCCGGCGCCGTGCGCCGGGGCCGTCCTGGTCGCCGCGGTGTGCGGGGGACCGCGGCAGGGTGTCGAGGAGAGCGGAGGCTCCTACAGGTTCTCGACGTTGAGCAGCAGGTTCGGGGTCCCTGAGGGGACGCCGGAGATCTTGCCCTGTCCGGCGTTGTCCTCCAGCCACCCCTGGACGGTGCCCTGGTCGGCCTGGCCGTGGGCGTCCTTGTACAGGGCCGCCGCGCCGGCCACGTGCGGGCTGGCCATCGAGGTGCCGCTGTAGGTGTCGTAGCCGCCGCCGGGCACGGAGGACTCCACGTCCACGCCGGGGGCGTAGATGTCCACCGCGTTGCCCCAGTTGGAGAAGTAGGCGTGTCCGTCGCCGCTGTTCGAGGCCGCCACGGTGGTGACGCCGGACGCGCGGGCGGGCGAGACGTTGTTGGCGTTCTGCCCCTCGTTGCCCGCCGCCACGGCGACGAACACGCCGGAGTCGGCCAGGTTGTTCACGGCGTCGTCGACGGCCTGGGAGGCGGGCCCGCCCAGGGACATGTTGGCGACCGAGCCCTCGGGGGCGTTCTCGGCCACCCACTCGATGCCGGCGATGACGTCGGCGTAGGAGCCGCTGCCGTCGTCGCCGAGCACCTTGACGCCGAACACGTCGGCCTCGGGGGCGNGGAGGACTCCACGTCCACGCCGGGGGCGTAGATCTCCACCGCGTCGCCCCAGTTGGTGAAGGAGGCCGAGGCGTCGTTGCGGTCGGAGGCGGCCACGGTGGTGACCTTCTCGGCGCGCGCGGGCGAGTACCACTCGGCGAGCCACCCGTCGTTGCCGGCGGCGACGGCGGTGAAGACCCCGGAGTCCACCAGGTTGTTCACGGCGTCGTCGACGGCCTGGGAGCCGGGGCCGCCCAGGGACATGTTGGCGACCGACCCCGCGGGGGCGTTGGCGGCCACCCAGTCGATCCCGGCGATCACGTCGGCGTAGGAGCCGCTGCCGTCGTCGCCCAGGACCTTGACGCCGAACACGTCGGCGCCGGGCGCCACGCCGACGCTGTCGCCGGCGACGGTGCCGGCCACGTGGGTGCCGTGGCCCTGGCGGTCGATGCCGTCGCCGCCGGTGGCGTCGAAGGCGACCTCGGCGCGTCCCCNTGGCGGTCGATGCCGTCGCCGCCGGTGGCGTCGTAGCCGACCTCGGCCCGCCCCT
>NZ_ANAD01000067.1 GCF_000341245.1 Nocardiopsis halophila DSM 44494 | reverse complement strand
CGAACTCGGGGTGGTCGGGGTCGATGCCGGTGTCGATGACGTAGGCCGAGACGCCGGCGCCGGTGGCGCCGGTGCCGTAGGAGCCNGTCGAGCGGCAGGTCCGCCTGGTCGATCCGGTCCAGGCCCCACGGCACGTCGGTGGTGGAGGCCGTGCCCACCTGCTCGACGTAGGCCACGCGGGAGTCGGCGCGGATCTCGGAGAGCTCGGAGTCGCTGAGTTCGGCGGAGTAGCCGTCGAGCACCTCGGTGAAGACGTGCTCGACGTCCTCGGCGCCGGTGGCGGCCGCCGTGGAGGCGCCGGCCTGGACGCCGTCCTCGAAGACGACGATCCACTCGCCGCCGGCGGCCGTCTCGCTGGTGTGCATCGGGGCGAGCTCTTCGGCGTGCGCGGCCGGGCCGCCCGCCAGGGCGATGGGGACGGCGAGGGCGCCGGCGGCGGCCAGGCCGAGCGGGGTCCTCAGGGGGTTCCTGCGGTGGGGGGATGGAGCCACGTTCTCCTCCTCGTGGGAGCAGTGGGGGACAGGTGGCCTGCGGCGCCTCCGGGTCCGGCGGCGCTGCCGGGACGATAGGCACGCGCTGGGAAGACGCGACAGGGCCGCCTATGCGGCGATGGGAGCGCGCACATCGTCCGGGGCGGCCCTCCGCCAGCGGGGCCGCGGACTGTCAAGCCGCCGAGGGTGGCAGGATCCGGCCAGCGCACGGGCGGGGCGGAGGGGAACCGTGCCGGGGGAGGGGGCGTCGGAGGGGGCATGGACGCACACGGGGACGCACACGACGGCGCCGCCCTCCCCCTGGGGGAGGGCGGCGCCGGAGGTGTCGGGGTGCGCGTCTCTCAGGCGGCGGTGAGGCGGTGCGCGTGGTGCCGGCCGCGCTCGAAGGGGCGGCGGGGCGACGTCGGCGACGAGGAGGGGTAGAGCATCGCCGCGGCCCCGGCGGGGTCGCTGGCGGGGTGGGTGACCGTGTCACCGAGGTAGTCGTTCCAGATGAACTTGCCGTCGCGGCACCAGACGTTGATCCCGCGCATCACCGAGATGACCGCCATCTCGCTGGTCCCGGCCCGGTACATCGGGCGGACGGCCGAGGACACCAGCTCGTCCCAGAGGGCCTTGACGGCCGACTCGGCGCAGAAGGCGTGGCGCGGTCTGTGCTTGACCCGCTTGGCCAGGGCCGCTTTGGCCTTGTTGGCCCGGGGGTTGTTCAACCGCCAGTGACTCAACGACGTCTCCCGGTTTCTCGGCTGCCGCGGTGGAGGTGCCGCTCCTTTTCGATGCGGCCACGGTGCGCGGCCCCGGAGACCGCGGGCCTTGACCCGTGATCTCCGCAAAGGTCAGCGAGGAACGACGCGTTCGTTACCTCGCAGTTATTCTTTGCGATCCGGATAGTAGCAGCATCGCACCCCTAGGGGTCGAGGCCCTGAAATGTGGTCCACGTCACATCACTGCAATCGGGGAATGCGCTCCGATTGCGGTGTCCATGCAGGTGGGGATGCCTTTATCGAACAGGTGTGCGCGTGTGGCAGGTGAGATCGGAGTCCCTGAGGGGGGCTCTGGGAAGCGCGCTGGGAGCGGTGGTATCGCCGGTCGTGCGGGGAGTGTGACTCTTGGTGGTGTGATGGGGGTCTCTCGACCGTTTCGAGGGGGACGTTTGACGCCGTCCCGTTCACCCTCCCGCTACCGCGCGGCCATCCGGACGAGCGAGGCCAGCCAGGCGGTTCCCAGAGCCGCCACGGCCACCATCCCGGCGATGTCGAGGCCCAGGATCAGCGAGGCCTGGTAGGGCAGGATCTCCGGGACGCGCCCCAGCTCCAGCGCCTGCACCTGCCAGGGCCGCCCGGTGAGCACCAGCGCCACCAGCGCCGACAGCCCGTGCACCGAGTCCCACAGGCCGTGCAGCAGGGACACCCCCAGGTAGGTCAGCAGCACCCGCACGGTGATGCGCCAGTGGCCGCCGGAGGCGGCGAAGAGCACCCCGCCCAGCACCGCCGTCCACAGCCCGTGGCCCACCGGGGTGAGCAGTCCGCGCACGATCTCGGTCTGCACCAGCGCGGCCAGGTCCAGGCCCCGCTCGGTGAGCATCGCGTTCATCGCGTAGCCGGCGCTCTCGAAGGCGGCGAAGCCGAAGCCGACCGCGGCGCCCAGCACCATGCCGTCGCGCATCGTGGCCCGCGCCGTGTGCCGGGCCACGAAGACCAGGGCCGCGGCCTTGACCCCCTCCTCGATCAGCCCCACGCCGAGGTAGACGAAGGGCGACTGGCGCAGCAGGTAGGACTCCAGCAGCGAGGCCCCCAGGACGCCGAGCACCCCGCCGACGAGGAACGCGCGGAAGAGCAGTTCGGCGGTGGCGTTCTCGCCCTGGCGGTGCTCGTAGGCCCAGGTGACGAAGGTGACCGGGACGAGGAAGCTGCCCAGCAGGATGACCGTGGGCACCAGGGTGGCGTTGGCCGTCACCAGGGTGACGGCGACCGTGGCCGCCCACAGGGCCAGGCCGGTCAGCAGCACGGCGGGCCAGGTGCGGCGCGGCCGGGACCGGGTGCCGGTGCCTGCGGGCGTGTGCATGGGCTCCCCCTGCCTCCGGAGGTCGGGACGGCGCCATCGTCCCAGCGCGGCCGCGGACCGATGCCCGAAATGCGCGTGTTCTGTGTGACTTTTACTGGATCCCTTCTTGGTCTTTTCCGGGCCGCCCCGGGCCTAGCATAGATACAACATGGATACGACCTCACCCGGCCCGTCGGCCACCGACCGGGCCTACGCCTATGCCAAGGACGCCATCCTGACCCACCGCTACGCCGGCGGGGACCTGGTCAGCGAGGGCGACATCGCCGCCGGGGTGGGCGTCTCCCGGACCCCCGTCCGGGAGGCCCTGCTGCGCCTGCAGGCCGAGGGGCTGGTGCGCCTCTACCCCAAGCGCGGCGCGCTCATCGTGCCGGTCTCCCGGGAGGAGGTCGACGACGTGGTGGAGACGCGCCGGCTGGTCGAGGCGCACACCGCCGGGCGCGCGGCCGAGTCCGGCGCCGAGGCCCGCGCGGAGCTGGCCGGGCGCCTGGAAGGGCTGCTGTCGGCGATGCGCGCCGAGGTGGACGCCGGGGAGCGGGGGGACAAGCGGGCGTTCATGTCCGCCGACCGCCGGTTCCACCGGGAGATCATCGCCGCCAGCGGCAACGGCATCCTGGTGGGCCTGTACGACTCGCTGCGCGACCGGCAGCTGAGGATGATGGAGGAGGGCACCCGGACCGCGGCACGGATGCGGCGCAGCGTCGAGGAGCACCAAGCGATCCTGGAGGCCGTCCGGGACGGCGACCCCGGGGCGGCCCGCGCGGCCGTCAGCGTCCATCTGGGGACCGCCGCGCGGCTGCTGGGGGCGCGCCGATGAGCCTGGAGCCGCTGGACCGCGAACCGGGCCCACGGACATCCGATGACCGGCCCGATCCGACCGCACCCGCCGCACCCGCCGCACCCGCCGAGCCCGTCGGCGGCGCCCGCGCCTGGCTGGTGTGGGCCGTGGGCGTCGGCGTCTACTTCCTGGCCATGTTCCACCGCAACGGGCTGGGCGTGGCCGCCCTGCAGGCCCAGGAGCGGTTCGACGTGGGCCCCGCGCTGCTGTCCCTGCTGCCCATGCTGCAGCTGCTGGTGTACGTGGTGCTGCAGGTGCCGGCCGGGATCATGGCCGACCGGGTGGGACCGCGCCGCTCGCTGCTGGCCGGGCTGGCCGCGATGGCCGCCGGGGTGGTGCTGTTCGCGGTGGCGCCGACCGTCGCCGCGGCGGTGGCCGGGCGGGTGCTCATCGGCGTCGGCGACGCGGTCACCTTCCTCAACGTCATCCGGCTGGGCGCGCTGTGGTTCCCGCGCCGCCGCTACGCCCTGGTGAGCGCGCTGACCGGGGTGGCCGGCGGGCTGGGCCAGGTCGCCAGCGTGGCGCCGCTGTCCTTCGCGCTGCACGCCCTGGGCTGGACCGGGGCCTTCCTGGCCACGGGCGGCCTGACCTGCGCCATGCTGCTGCTCGTGGCGCTGGTGGTGCGCGACCGCCCGGCCGGGGCCCCGGCCCCGGCGCAGCACGCCCCGCTCTCCGTGCTCGCCGCGGTGCGCGAGGCGCTGCGGGCGCCCGGCCCGCGGGTGGGCATGGCCCACCACGCGGCGGTGATGGCGCCCTACACGATGCTCGGGGTGCTGTGGGGCTACCCCTTCCTGGTGGAGGGGGTCGGGCTCAGCCCGTCGGCGGCGAGCACGCTGCTGACCGTCCTGGGCGTGGGCGTGCTGTGGCTGTCGCCGGTGCTGGGCGCGGTGGTCGGCCGCCGCCCGGGGGTGCGGCGCCCGTTCGCGCTGTGCCTGGCGCCGCTGCTGGGCCTGGGGTGGCTGGCCCTGGTGGCCTGGCCGGGGGGTCCGCCGGTACCGCTGGTGGTGGCCGTGGTGGCGCTGAGCGCGGCGGGCGCGGTGATGGCCCCGGCGCTGTCCTTCGACTTCGCGCGCGACGGGCTCTCGCCCGAGCGCACCGGGGTCGCCTCGGGGCTGGTCAACATGAGCGGCTTCACCACCACGGTGCTGGCCACCGTGCTGGCGGGGGCGGTGCTGCAGGCCGGGTACGGCTTCCAGGCCGCGTTCGTCCCGGTCACCGCGACCACGCTGGGCGCCTCGGCGGTGCTGGCGGTGCTGCTGCTCAGACCACGTCGGGGTCGCTGCCGACGCCGGAGCGGTCGCGGCGGGCCAGCATCAGGAAGATGGAGATGACTACGACCGCGATGCCGGCCGCCATGAGGATGTAGCCGATCGCGTTCAAGTCCAGGCCGGCCACGTCGGCGGTGATGCCGAACGTCAGCACGGCGCCGATGACCATGAGGAAGATGCCCAGGCCGATGCCCATGTCCACCCCGTCCTTTCCGCGTCCGCTCCAGGCCCCTACCCCCGGGAGCACAGGGCCAATCGGGGCGTGCGGAACGGGCGGGGCGCCCAAGCGCCCCGCCCGCGGGGTGTCCTGACCGCGCCGCAGGTGGACGCGGTGGGTGCGGCCTAGAAGGCCGATTCCGGAACGTCCATGAGGTCGAGCCCGGTGTTCTGCGCGATCGTCCGCTCGGCGGCGATCTTGGGCAGGACCTGGGTGGCGAAGAAGCGCGCGGCGGCGATCTTGCCGGTGTAGAAGTCGGCGTCGGCGGCGTCGGCGCCGTCCAGGCGCTCCAGGGCCACCTCGGCCTGGCGCAGCAGCAGCCAGCCCAGCACCACGTCGCCCACCGCCATGAGCAGGCGGGTGGCGTTCAGGCCGACCTTGTACAGCTCGCGCTGCTCCTCCGCGGAGCGCATCGCGTCGCCGACCATGACCTCGACGATCTTCTCCACGTCGGCGGCGGCCTCGGCCAGGAGCGCGCGCTCCTCCTTGAGCCGGCCGTTGCCCGCCTCGCTCTCCGCGAACCCCTTGATCTCACCGATCAGGCGCCCGAAGGCCTGGCCGTTGTTCTTGACGATCTTGCGGAAGAAGAAGTCCTGGGCCTGGATCGCGGTGGTGCCCTCGTAGAGGGTGTCGATCTTGGCGTCGCGGATGTACTGCTCGATCGGGTACTCCTGCAGGTACCCGGAGCCGCCCAGGGTCTGCAGGGACTCGGCCAGCAGCGCGTAGGACCGCTCGGAGCCCACGCCCTTGACGATGGGCAGGAGCAGGTCGTTGAGGGCGATGACGTCCTCGTGCTCCTCGCCGGCGTGCTCGGCCATCTGCACCGCGTCCTGCTGGGTGGCGGTGTAGATCACCAGCGCGCGCAGCGCCTCGGCGTAGGCCTTCTGCGTCATCAGGCTGCGGCGCACGTCGGGGTGGTGGGTGATGGTGACCCGCGGGGCGGTCTTGTCCGACATCCGGGTCAGGTCGGCGCCCTGCTTGCGCTCCTTGGCGTACTCCAGGGCGTTCAGGTAGCCGGTGGACAGCGTGGCGATCGCCTTGGTGCCGACCATCATCCGGGCGTACTCGATGATGAGGAACATCTGCCGGATGCCGTCGTGCTTGTCGCCCACCAGGTAGCCCACGGCCGGGTGCTTGGCGCCGAAGGTCAGTTCGCAGGTGGTGGAGGCCTTCAGGCCCATCTTGTGCTCGACGTTGGTGACGTAGGCGCCGTTGCGCTCGCCGGGCTCCCCGGTCTCCAGGTCGACCAGGTACTTGGGCACCAGGAACAGCGACAGGCCCTTCGTCCCGGCCTTGGCGCCCTCGGGGCGCGCCAGCACCAGGTGGAAGATGTTCTCCGTCATGTCCTGCTCGGCGGAGGTGATGAAGCGCTTGACGCCCTCGATGTGCCAGGTGCCGTCGCCCTGGTCGACGGCCTTGGTGCGGCCGGCGCCGACGTCGGAGCCGGCGTCGGGCTCGGTGAGCACCATGGTGGCGCCCCAGCCGCGCTCGATGGCCAGCTCGGCGAAGCGCTTCTGGTCGGCGTTGCCCTCCTGGTGGAGGATGCTCGCGAAGCCCGGGCCCGCCGAGTACATGTGGATGGAGGGGTTGGCGCCCAGGATCAGCTCGGCAGCGGCCCAGACCAGGGAGCGCGGCGCCCCCAGGCCGCCGAGCTCCTGGGGCAGGTCCAGGTTGTACCAGCCCGCGTCCATGTAGGCCTGGTACGACTTCTTCAGGCTCTCGGGGACGGCGACCTCGCCGGTGGCGGGGTCGAAGACCGGCGGGTTGCGGTCGGCGTCCTCGAAGGACTCGGCAACGACCCCCGTGGCCAGCCGGTTCACCTCGTCGAGGATGGTGCGGGCCGTGTCCTCGTCCAGCTCCGGGAACGGTCCGCCGCCCAGCACGTCCTGGCGCTTGAAGACCTCGAAGAGGTTGAACTGGAGGTCACGGAGGTTGCTCTTGTAGTGCGTCATTGGCGCGCTCCGCTGCTGTCTCGTGCCCGCGGTGACCGCAGACGGAGTGTCTGCGCACGCAAGCTACTACCGGTGGGTAACAAGTCAATGTTACTACCCGGTAGTAGCTCTTTGCCAAGACGCTCGCGGGTCAGACGTTCATGGAGGCCGGGCGGGCCATCGCGATCCCGTCGGCGTCCATCTCGCTCTTGATCCGCGCCCGCAGCGCGCGGCCCACGGCCCACTGCTCGTTGGGGCGGGTGCGGACGGTGACGCGCAGGGTCATCGCCCCGTTGGCGATGTCGTTCACCCCGACCACCGTCGGGTCCTCCAGCAGGGCGCCGGCGACCTCGGGGTCGGCGGAGAAGCCCGCGGCCGCCCGGCGGGCCGCCGCCTCGGCCGCGGCGGGGGAGGCCTCCGCCGACACCGGCAGGTCCACCACCGCGTTGGCCCAGCCCTGGCTCATGTTGCAGACCCGCAGGATCTCGCCGTTGCGGACGTACCACAGGCCGCCGTTGATGTCGCGGACCTTGGTGATGCGCAGGCCGACCTCCTCGATGGTGCCCACGGCCTCGCCCACGTCCACGGTGTCGCCGACCCCGTACTGGTCCTCCAGCATCATCGCCATGCCGGAGACGAAGTCCTTGACCAGGCCCTGGGCGCCGAAGCCGATCGCCAGGCCGAGCACGCCCGCGCTGGCCAGCAGCGGGCCCAGGTTGATCCCCAGCTCGCCCAGGACCATGAACAGGGCGACGCCGAACACGGTGAAGGAGGCGATGCTGCGCAGCACCGACCCGATCGTCTCGGCCCGCGCGCGCTGGCGCTCGGCCGCGGCCCCGCCGCGCAGCCGCTCCTGGGAGTCGGCGATGCGCCGGGTCATCGCGGAGATCAGCCGCCCGAGCAGCACCCGGGCGACCGCGGCGAGCACGATGATCAGGACGACGTTCAGCGCTCCGGAGAGCAGGGCGCCGGAATGGTCGGCGAACCAGGAGGTGATCGCGGCGGCCGTCGGCATGGTTCTTCCCCCAGCGGTGGGCGGTGGTCGGTCGGTGGTCGTCCGCGAGGCGCACCCGGCGCCTCGCGGTGCGCCATCGTCCCATAACGCCCATAGGCCACCGGATCTATTCGCAGATCACGACAGGGGACCTACGCCACAGGCGCCTCAGCCGACCTCCTTCCAGTCGCTCTCCACCACGATCTCGTCCTTCGTGCCGCTCTGTTCGGAGGAGGAGTCCCCGGTGTAGTCGAGTACGAGCTTGCCGACCAGGACCGCGACGGCGAGCAGGAAGACGATGAAGAAGAAGATCTTCCACCCGCTGTAGGGGCGCTCGCCGTGCACCTCGCCGGTCTGGCCGTTGACCAGCACCTGCCACGTCTTTCCGCGGAACATGTAGGAGCCGATCCACACCGGCAGCAGCATGTGCTTGTAGGTGACCTTCGCGTACTTGGTGTCGATCGACGCCACGCGCTGCTCGTCGCCGCCGATGTCCTTGACGACGTCCTTGCGGATCGCCTTGGCCATCTCCTTCTTGGCCTTCTTGAGCCCCGCCTCGGGCTCGACGTCGTAGCGGACGGTCTCGTGGCCCGCCAGGTACTCCGGCGCGTACGGCACGGCCTTCTTCAGCGGCCAGGGCTCCAGCTCCACCAGGAACTCCTCGGGCACCTTGGTGGTGGCGTGCACGAGGATGTCGTCGAAGTCGCGCTTGACCCGGCCCTCGGCCGCGTGCCAGCGGGTCTTGCGCACCTCGCGGGTCTCGACCTCGCGCTCGCCGTTGCGCAGGATGGTGCGCTCCTCGGTGACCCAGTAGTGCTCGCCGCGCTTGCCCGTGTAGTCGGAGCGGGTGCGCGCGTCGTAGGTCCAGTGCGGCAGGTAGGTGCTCTTCATCGACTCCGAGTCGGCCACCTTCTTCAGCCGCCTCGGGGCGAACCAGCGGGTGCGCACCCACTTCTGGAAGGACTCGCGCGCCTGGCCCTGGCCGAGGGCGAACAGCAGCACCGCCTCCGGCGGGATCTGCGGGTCGTTCGTCGTCTCCACGACCAGCGGGTGTGCGCAGAACTGGCAGGTGAAGGACAGGCCCTCGCCCTGGACGCGGGCGCCGCACCCGTGGCAGACCAGCTCCTGTTCGGTGAACTTCGCCCGGCGCTTCTTCTCGGCCTTGAGGTCCTTGTAGGCGTGCTCGACGATCTCCCGGTCGGGCGCCTCGATCTTCTGCTTGTGCCCGCAGTAGGGGCACTGGAGCCCCTTGGTGCCGGGCTTGTAGTGGAGCGCGGCACCGCAGCCCCCGCAGGGCAGGGCCTCCTCGAGCGCATCGGGCTCGGGCTCCTCTTCCGGCTCCGGCTCGGGGGCGGGCTCGGGCACGGGGACCGGCATGGGCGGCGGTGCCGCCTGCGGGGGCATGGGGGGAGGCATCGGCGGCGGCGCCTGGGGAGGCGGGCCGGGGGCGGCGTGCCTGCCGCGGCTCGGCGGGGGGTGGTAGGGATCGCCCGGAAGGGGCGGGGGTGTGGACATGCGGGACGTGCTCCTACGCGGTTCGGGGGATGGCGGTGCGGGTCAGGCCTGCGGCGGCAGCGGCGGCGGCGCCGCGCTGAAGAGGCCCGCCAGCTGCGGGACCTGGCCCGCGGCGGTCCACTGCGCCATGCCCTCGCTCCACACCAGCGTCTCCCGGGTGAGCGCGCCCTGGGCGGCCATGCCCTGGAGCTGCTCGGGCCCGAAGGGGCCCTGCTGCTGCCCGCCGGCGCCGACGAACCACTGCTGCGCGCCGGGCAGCGGCGGCGGAACGGCCGCGCCGCCCGGCGCCTGCTGCGGCGCCTGCTGCGGTGCGGGCTGGGGCGCGGGCTGCTGCGGCGCCGGCTGCTGCATGCTCTGCGCCATCTGCTGCGCCGCGGCCATCCCCATGCCCATGGACATCGCGTCGGAGACGCCGCCCCCGTGCTGCGAGGAGTCCTCCAGCGCGTTGGCGGCCTGGAAGCGCTGGTACTCGCCCATGTCGCCGAGGATCCCCATCTGGGTGCGCTTGTCGAGCGCCTCCTCCACCTCTTCGGGCAGCGAGACGTTCTCGATGATGAAGCGCGGGATCTCCAGGCCCATGTCGGCCAGGTCGACGCTGAGCGCGGCGGCGACCTTGTCGCCGATGTCCTCCTGACCGGCGGCCAGGTCCAGGACCGGCGTGCGGGCCGAGGCCTTGGCCAGCGCGGGGCCGAACCGGCCCACGATCATCTGGCGCAGGTGGTCCTCGATCTCCTCGGTGCGGAAGTTGGGGTCGGTGCCGACCAGCTCGGTCAGGAACCGCGCCGGGTCGACCACCCGCGCGGAGAACCCGCCGAAGGCGCGCAGCCGGACCGGGCCGAACTCGGGGTCGCGCACCATGACGGGGTTCTTGGTGCCCCACTTCATGTCGGTGAACTGCCGGGTGTTGACGAAGTACACCTCGGCCTTGAAGGGGGAGTCGAAGCCGTACTTCCACCCCTTGAGGGTGGACAGGACCGGCATGTTCTGCGTCTCGAGGGTGTAGGTCCCCGGGGGGTAGACGTCGGCGAGGCGGCCCTCGTTGATGAACACTGCGTTCTGCGACTCGCGCACGACGAGCTGGGCGCCCATCTTGATCTCGTTGTCGTGCCGCGGGAAGCGCCAGACCATGGTGTCCCGGCTGTCATCGGTCCACTCGATGATGTCGATGAGCTCGCCGCGGATGGAGTCGAACAGGCCCACGGGGGATCCTCTCTCGTCGGGTCCCCCGTGCCGCAGCGGGCACAGGGGACGCATGCACCTCTCCTTCGGACGGACGGGCGCCCCCGGCGGTTCACCCCGTGTGGGCCCCGCGGTTGGCCGGAAGCGGCCCCTAGTCGGAGGAGCCGGCCTCCAGGCGGGGCGGGAGGCCGAAGAGGGGGAACAGCGCCTGGGTGTCCAGGAAGCAGTGCAGCCCGGTGATGCGGCCGTCCTCGACGTCCAGGATCTGCAGCGCCCACGGCTCGTGGCCGCCGTCCTCGGACGGCTGGTAGTGGCCGAAGGCGGGCGCCCCGTTGGCCGAGACCGGGACCAGGCGGGAGCCGCGGCACTTGGCGCCCGGGCCGAGCATGAAGGCGGAGATGTCGTCGTGGCCGCGCAGCCAGAGGGGGAACGGGGGCATCGTCATGGCGGCGTCGTCGCGCAGCAGGGTGACCAGGGCGGCGATGTCGTACCGCTCGAAGATGTCCACGTAGCGGGTGAGCAGGTCCTTGTGCTCCTCGTCCAGCTCCGGCGCGGGGGCCGCGTCGGTGGCGGCGCCGTGCGCGGCCAGCGTGGCCCGGGCCCGCTGCAGGGCGCTGTTGACCGAGGCGACCGAGGTGTCGAGCAGGTCGGCGACCTCGGCGGCGCGCCAGCGCAGCACCTCGCGCAGGATGAGCACCGCGCGCTGGCGCGGCGGCAGGTGCTGCAGCGCGGCGACGAAGGCCAGGCGCACGGTCTCGCGGGAGACCACCGCGTCGGCCGGGTCGCCGGTGTCGGGCGGGGCGATGCGCTGGTCGGGGATGGGCATGACCCACGCCGACTCCGGCAGCGGCGCGCCCAGCGGGGTGGACGCGGTGCCGGCCGGGGCCATGTCCACCGGGCGGGCCCGGCGCTGCCGCCCCTGGAGCATGTCCAGGCACACGTTGGTGGCGATGCGGTAGAGCCAGGAGCGCAGGGCCGAGCGGCCCTCGAAGCGGTCGTGGGCGCGCCAGGCCCGCACCAGCGTCTCCTGCACCGCGTCGTCGGCCTCGAACGCCGACCCCAGCATCCGGTAGCAGTGCCCGGTGAGCTCGCCGCGGTGCGCCTCCAGCGTCTCGTCCAGCCGTTGCTCCGTCATGGGGGGCGCCCTTTCGCTCGGGGGCGTCCCATCGTACGGGGCGCCCCCGACGATCAGAGGGCGATCGCGGAGAACTCCCGGGTGCGCGCGGTCAGGGCCTGCTCCACCGGGAGCCGCTCCATGGAGGAGGCGCCGTAGAAGCCGTGCACGTTCCGGCAGCCGCGCAGGACGAAGGCGGCGTCCTCCGGCTCGGCGATCGGCCCGCCGTGGCACAGCACCGTGACGTCCTCGCGCACCTCCAGCGCGGCCTGCGACCACTCATCGATCAGCGGAACGCACTCCTCCAGGGTCAGGGCGGTCTCCGCGCCGATGGAGCCCCCGGTGGTCAGGCCCATGTGGCACACCACCACGTCCGCCCCGGCCCCGGCCATCGCCGCGGCGTCCTCGGCGGAGAAGACGTAGGGGGAGGTGAACAGGTCAAGCGCGCGGGCCCGCCGGACCATCTCCACCTCATGGGCGTAGCCCATCCCGGTCTCCTCCAGGTTGGCGCGGAACACCCCGTCGATCAGGCCGACGGTGGGGAAGTTCTGCACCCCCGAATAGCCGAGCGCGGCCAGCCGGGGCAGGAAGACGTCGAAGTCGCAGAACGGGTCGGTGCCGTTGACGCCGGCCAGGACCGGGGTGTCCCGCACGGCGGTCAGCACCTCCCGGGCCATGTCCTCGACGATCTCGTTGGCGTTGCCGTAGGCCAGCAGGCCGGCCAGCGAGCCGCGCCCCGCCATCCGGTAGCGGCCGGAGTTGTAGACCACCAGGATGTCGGCGCCGCCCGCCTCCTGGCACTTGGCCGACAGGCCGATGCCGGCGCCGCCCCCGATGATCGGGGTGCGCGCCTGCCTCTTGGCCTTGAGCCGCTGGAGGATCTCCGCTCTGGGAATCCCGGCCATGCCCTCACTCCTCCCCGTGGAGTTCGGCGAGGACCGCCACCGCGGCCTCGGCGAACGCCGGATCGTTGATGTCGGTGTCGCGCTCCTCGACGCGGACCCCGCTGCCGGCCAGGCCGGTGCGCACCGCGTCGAACAGGGCGGCGTCGGCGTCCGGGTCGTGGAAGGGGCCGTCCTGCACGGCGACCGCGGAGACGCCGCGCAGCGGCAGCAGCACCGCGGTGGGCCCCGGCCGGGCGCAGGCGCGGGCGGCCAGTCGGCTGCCCAGCTCGGCGCACTCCTCGGGGGTGGTCCGCATGAGCGTGACCGAGGGGTTGTGCACCAGCAGGCGGCGGTCGGCGAAGTGCTCGGGGACGCTCTCGCGCGGGCCGAAGTTGACCATGTCCAGGGCGCCGAGCGAGATCACGCGGGGCGTGCGGGGGCCGCCGGCGAGCCGTCCGGGGCCCGCCGACATGACGCCGCCGACCAGTTCGTCGGCGAGCTCGGTGGTGGTCAGGTCGAGCACCCCGTCCAGCGCCCCGGCGTCGGCCAGCGCCTCCAGGGCCCGCCCGCCGGTGCCGGTCATGTGGAAGACGAGCACCTCGTCGCCGCGCTCCTCCAGCAGCTCCCGGGCCCGGGTGACGGCGGGGGTGGTGACGCCGAACATGCTCGCGGCGACGGTGGCGCCCGCGGCGGGCCGCTCCACCGGCGCGCCGCGCACCATGCCGGCCACCGCGTCGCAGGCGTTGGCCAGCACCCGGGTGGACACGCTGTTGAGCCCGGCGACGTCCACCACGCTGGGCATGAGCACCAGGTCGCTCTCGCCGACGTAGGGCCGGGTGTCGCCGGAGGCGGCGGTGGAGACCACCACCTTGGGCACCCCCAGCGGCAGCGCGCGCAGGGCCCGGGCGGCGATGGAGGTGCCGCCGGTGCCGCCGACGGCGACGGCGCCGTCCAGCCGCCCCTGGGCGCGCAGGGCGAGCACGGCGGCGTGCGCCCCCTCGGCCATGGCGGCCACGGCGGCGCCCCGGTCGGCGCCCGCGTCCGGCGCGTCGGCGGCGTCCCGGGCGGCGATGTCGGCCGGCGGCCCCGCCGCGGGGGCGAAGACCCCGGTGTCGACCAGGACGGTCTCCAGCCCGGCGGCGGCGAGCCGGCCGGTGACGAAGGCGGCCTCGGCGCCCTTGGTGTCCAGGGTGGCCAGGACCGCGACGACGGGGGGACGCGCGCTCACCGGTTCACCGCCCCGGGGTGCTCGCCGGCCGGGGCCTCGCGGAAGTCGGGGGCCGCGCGCAGCGCCTCCTCGGCGCCGGCGGGGGAGTAGACGACCACCAGGCGCAGCGTGCTCCAGCCGGTGTTGAAGGTGGAGTGCAGCACGCCGCGGGGGACGTGCACCGCGTCCCCCGCGGCGACGGGGAAGGCGGGGCCGTCGCCGACGGTCTGCTCTCCGGTGCCCGACAGGACGTAGATGACCTCGTCGGACTCGGGGTGCCGGTGCCGGTCGTGGCCCATTCCGGGGTGGACGTCCACGTCGCCGACGGTCAGCTCGGTGCCGGGGGCCGTGCCGGGGGTGATGCGCCACTTGATCCGCCCCCAGTCGAAGAGCCAGGTGGGGACGGAGTCGGGGCGGTGGGGGGTGGGTTCCATGGGGTGTGCCCTACCCCGGGCCCGGGGTAGGGCAACGTGCGGGCGGTGAACATGAGAATGAGGCGCCGAAACTTATTTTCCGTGAAATGCGGACATGGGCGGGGGTCAGGGGGCTAGATTGGGCCCTGTGGACGCGGAGCGTGTCCACATGTGTACGGATAGTCGATATTGCGGTGTCCCGTGGACGGCGGGAGCCGCGAGACGAGGGACCACATGATGAAGAAGATGTTCGCCGCCGGTGCCGTCGCCGCCGCCTCCGCGGGCGTGCTCCTGGGCGGGGCCCCCGCCTTCGCCCACGACGGCCCGATCACCTCGGGCAACGGCTCGATCCTCGGGGGCAACCAGGTCGTGGCCGACGCGAACGTCCCGGTGAACGTGTGCGGCAACGGCATCGGGATCCTGGGCATCGGCAACGGCGCCTGCGTCGACTCCGGCGCCTGGGTCAAGGACCACTAAGCGGTCCCCGGCCCCAGGGGGGGGCGGCGCCGGACTCAGCGGTCGGCGCCGTCCCCTTCTCCGTGTCACAGGTAGGAGCGGGTCCGCCCGTCGACCCGGCCGCGGAACGCCCACCAGCCGGCGGCCTGGTAGGCGGCCATCAGCGGGACCGCGACGGCGGCGGCCCAGGACAGCGCCTCCAGGGAGGCGGCGTCGGCGGCCGCCTGGGACAGGGTCAGGCCGCCCCCGTCCGCGGAGGCCAGGACATAGGGGTGGTGCGCCGCCCAGGGCAGGACCGCGAACAGGGCCATCGCGGCCGAGGTGCAGGCGAAGGCGGCGCCGGTGCGCCCCGCGCGCGCCGCGGCCCGGGCGCCCAGGAGCGCGGCGGCCTGCAGTGCGGCGGTTCCGGCCGCGGCGGCCGGGTGGGCCACCGCAGGCGTGGCGAGGGCGGCGGCGNGGCGGCGGCCGCCGGGAGGCGCCCGGCCAGGGCGCGGGCCCGGGAGGCCGTCGGCCCGAGGGTGCGCAGTGCGGCGAAGGATGCGCCGTGCGCCGCGAACAGCGGCGGGGCGGCGGCGGTGCACAGCAGGGCCGCAGGGGAGAGCAGGGCGGGCACGGCCGAGACCGCGTGGCCGGAGGTGAACTCCACGCCGTTGAGCAGGACGCCGACCACCGTCCCCCACAGCACGGCGGGGACCGCGCCGCCGGCGGTGATCAGGGCGTCCCACCCGCGCACGCCCCGGGCCGTGCGCGCCCGGCCGCGCAGCTGCACCGCGGCCTTCCCGGCGACGAGCGCCGCCAGCAGAGGCACGAGCACCGGGTACAGCCCGGACAGCAGTGCGCCCTCCAGGAGGGGGAAGGCGCCGAGGAGGACGGCCGCGAAGGCGACGAGCCAGACCTCGTTGCCGAAGAAGAAGGGGCCCAGCGCCGCCATCGTGGCCCGGCGGTCCGCCCCGTCGCGGGCGATGAAGGGGCGCAGCAGCTGCGTCCCGTAGTCCAGTCCGCCCAGGACCAGGTACCCGGCCAGCAGGGCGACCAGCAGGACCAGCCAGGCGTTCTCCAGGGGCGTGCTCTCCGCGGTCATGGCGTCCTCACGGTGTGCGGGGCGGGGTCGGGGTCGGGTTCGGGTTCGGGGGCGCCCAGGCGCACACCGTCTGGGCCCCGGTGGGCCAGGCGCGCGATGATCACCCAGTCGGCGGCCGCCAGCGCGCCAAGCACCCCGGTGAACAGGACCAGGGACGCGGCGACCGCGGCGGCCGGGACGGGCGAGGCGGCGTCGGTGACCGCCAGCTCCCCGTAGACCAGCCACGGCTGGCGGCCGGCCTCGCGGAAGAGCCACCCGCACACCGAGGCGATGAACGGCAGCGGGACCAGGGCCACCACCGCCCAGGCGAGCGGGCGGGTGCGCACCAGCAGGTCGCGGGGGAGCAGCACCAGCGCGATCAGCGGGGCGAAGAAGAGCACCCAGCCCAGGGCGACCATGGTCTCCGCGGGCACCGCGATCCACGCCGGGGGCGCGTGCGCGGCGCCCTCCGCCCCGCCCTCCAGGACGGCGGTCTTCAACGGCTGCTGTTCGGCGATGCCCCGGAACTGGACGTCGCCGACCGCGTAGAGCGGGTAGCAGGCCAGGGCCGCGACGCCCACCCCGAGCCGCAGCGGCGCGCGGAAGAAGGCGGTGTGCGGGGTCCGGCGGGCGAAGTGGTAGGCGGCCACCCCCGCCATGGCCAGGCCGCCGGTGACCAGCGCGGCCGCGGTGACGTGGCCCAGCGCCACCAGGGCGTTCGGGTTGGCCATCACCGCGCCGAGGTCGGCGAGGTAGGCGGTGCCGCCGCGCACCTCGTGGCCGACCGGGTGCTGCATGAAGCCGTTGGCGACCAGGATGAAGTAGGCCGAGGCGTAGGCGGTCAGCGCCACCAGCCAGATCAGCGCGGCGTGCAGGCGCGGGCCCAGCCGCCCCCAGCCGAAGATCCACAGCCCCAGGAACGTCGACTCGGCGAAGAACGCGACCATCCCCTCCAGGGCGACCGGCGCGCCGACGATGTTCCCGGCGTATTCTCCGAGCCCGCTCCAATTCAGCCCGAGCTGGAACTCCATGACGAGTCCGCTGACGATTCCCAGGGCGTAGTTCACCACGTACAACTGGCCCCAGAACCGGGCCTGGAGTTCGCGGCGGGCGCGCCTTTCCGGGTCGGAGGCGGCCGCGGACGCCGTGTGCAGGACGGCGACCAGGGGAGCCAGGCCCAGGGTGAGCAGGACGAACAGCCAGTGAATTCCGGTGGTCAGTGCGAATTGCAGGCGCGACAGATCGATCGCGTCCACGGCGCCCCCTTTCCCGTGCGAAGAACGGAGCCGGCCGGACGGTGACGACCTTAAAGCGGGGGGTCCTAGGATCTCCAAGACCGATTCCGTCATATGCACATGCGCGCGGGCGCATGAGGAGGGTGGCCCGGTGGACCTGCAGGCGCTGCGGTACTTCCAGACGGTGGCGCGCCACCAGCACATCAGCCGCGCGGCCGAGGAACTGATGGTGGCCCAGCCGTCGCTGAGCCGGGCCGTCGCGCGTCTGGAGGCCGACCTGGGGACGGTGCTCTTCGACCGGCAGGGGCGGCGGATCCGGCTGAACGCCCAGGGCGAGGCGTTCCTGCGCCGGGTCGAGCGGGTGCTGGGGGAGCTGGACGACGCCCGCCGGGAGCTGGCCGGCGTCCCGGGGGAGGCCGCTGGGACGGTGTCGGTGGCCGCCGAGACCATGCTCACCCTGACCGGGGTGCTGGCGGGGTTCCGGCGGGCCGAGCCCGGGGTCGGGTTCCACCTGCACCAGGCGCACGCCGAGGCGATGCCGCGCCTGCTGCGCGACCGCCGGGTGGACTTCTGCGCGGCCTCCCAGCCGCTGGCCGGGGGCGACCTGTGCGGTCGGGAGCTGCTGCGCGAAGAGGTCCTCCTCGCCGTCCCGCAGGACCACGCCTGGGCGGCGCGGCGGAGCGTGCGGATCGAGGAGCTCGCGCGCGAACCGTTCGTGGTGCCGCGCCCCGGCTACTGGCAGCGCGCGTTGGCCGACCGCCTCTTCGAGCGCGCGGGGGTGCTGCCGACCATCGTCTACGAGGGCGACGAGCCCGGGGCCATGCAGGACCTGATCGGCGCCGGGCTCGGGGTGGGGCTCATCCCGGCCGTGGCGCGCGAGGCGGGCACCCGCGCCGCGGTGGCCTGGCTGCGGGTGGAGGCCGAGGACTGCGAGCGGGTGCTCACCCTGGTGTGGCACCGCGACGCCCACCTGTCCCCGGCGGCCCGGCGGTTCCGCGACTTCGCCGCGGGCCACTTCCGCGCCCCCTCCGCGGGCGGCCGGAAAACCGGTTGTCCTTCCCCTGCGGAGTGAGGTTAACCTTACTCCGCCGTGCCGACCGGGGAGGGACATGTCCGATACGCCGCTGCGGCGTGCCGTGCGCAGGAACCGGGGCGCGATCGCGCGGTCCGTGCTGGGGCAGTCGCTCTACCAGGTGTGCGAGACGCTGGTTCCGGTCGCCATCGGGGTGGTCATCGACCGCGCCGTGGCCGCCGGGGACCCGGCCGCGCTCGCGGTGTCCCTGGCCGGGCTGGCCGCGCTGTTCACCGTGCTCACGCTCTCCTGGCGGTACGGGGCGCGCGCCGTCGTGCGGGCCGGGGAGCACGAGGCGCACCGGCTGCGGGTCGAGGTGGCCGGGCACGCCCTGGACCCCCGGTCCCCGGACACCGGGATGGGCGCGGGCGAGCTGCTGACCGTGGCCACCACCGACGCCGACCGCACCGCCCAGGTGCTGCACCCGCTCACCGGCGGCGCGGGGTCGCTGGTCGGGCTGGCGGTGGCCGCCGCCGTGCTGCTGGGCATCGACCCGCTGCTGGGCGGCGGGGTGCTGGTGGGGGTGCCGGTGCTGGTGGCGATCGTGCAGGGGATCGGCCCGGTGCTGACCCGGCGCACCGCCGACCAGCAGGAGGCGCTGGCCCGCGCCGGCGGGCTCGCCGCCGACCTGGTGCGCGGACTGCCCGCGCTGCGCGGCATCGGGGCCGAGGAGCACGCCGCCGGGCGCTACGCCTCCTCCAGCGCCGCGGCGCTGCGCGGCGCGCTGCGCGCCGCCGTGCCGCTGGGCCTGTACCAGGGCGCCACCGGGCTGGCCGGCGGGCTGCTGCTGGCCGCGGTCGCCGCGGCGGCGGGCACGGCCGCCGGGCAGGGCCGGATCAGCATCGGCGAGCTGGTCACCGTGGTCGGGCTGGCCCAGTTCCTGACCGAGCCGGTGCGCGAGATCGGCTACGCCACGATGCACCTGGCCCGCTCCAAGGCCTCCTCCGACCGCCTGGAGCGGGTGCTGCGCGCCCCCTTCCGGCTGGCCGCGGGCGAGCCCGGGGCGGACGGGCGGACCGGCGCCCCCGGGGCGGCCCCCGTCGAGCTCAAGGGGGTGGGCGGCGCCCTGGGCGGGCTGGACCTGCGGGTGGCGCCCGGGGAGTTCCTCGGGGTGGTCTGCTACGACCCCGCCGACGCCCGCGCCCTGGTCGACGTCCTGGCCGCCCGGTCGCCCGCCGCCGAGCACGGCGGCGCCTACCTGGTGGACGGGGTCCCGGCCGAGGCCCTGGGGCCCGAGCGGGTGCGGGAGCGGGTGCTGGTCGAGCCGCACGACGCCGACCTGTTCGAGGGCACCCTGGCCGAGAACGTGCTGACCGGCGCCGCGCCCGGCGCCGACCCCTGGCCGGCGCTGCGCGCGGCCGCCGCCGACGAGGTGGTGCGCACTGTGCCGGGCGGCCTGCAGGCCCCGCTGACCGACCGCGGCACCACCCTGTCCGGCGGCCAGCGCCAGCGCCTGGGGCTGGCCCGGGCCCTGGCGGCCGACCCCCCGGTGCTGGTGCTGCACGACCCCACCACCGCGGTGGACGCGGTGACCGAGGAGGCGATCGCGGCCGGGCTGCGCCGGCTGCGGCACGGCGCCTGCACGGTGGCGGTCTGCTCCAGCCCCGCGCTGCTCGCCCGGGCCGACCGGGTGGTGGCCGTGGCCGGCGGCCGCGCCGCGGCCGAGGGCACCCACGCCGGACTGGCGGCCGACGACCCCGACTACGCCGAGGCGGTACTGCGATGACCTACCGGACCCTGCCGGTGGCCTCCGGCCGCCGGACCC